>JAHFVC010000027.1 GCA_023264765.1 Mycobacterium sp.
AGGTTGGCACCGCCCAGGAAAGCGGCGGTGAAGCTGGTCGGTGGCCGCTTCCACAGGTTCTCGGCGGTGTCCACGTCCATCAGCCTGGCGTCGTTCATCACCACGATGCGGTCGGCCAGTGCCAGCGCCTCGGCCTGATCGTGAGTGACGTACAACATCGCGGTATCAGGCAGCGACTCCTTGAGCTGCTGCAGTTCCGCGAGCATCGACTGGCGCAGCCGTGCGTCGAGGGCAGCCAACGGTTCGTCGAGAAGCAGCACCTTCGGCCGGATGGCCAGCGCCCGGGCGATCGCGATGCGCTGCTGCTGACCACCGGAAAGCTCACGCGGTAAACGCTTTCCGTACGCGGACATGCCCACCATGTCCAGCGCCTCGGCCACCCGCACGCCGATCTGGGCCCGCGGTACCCGATGCGCCTTGAGGCCGAAGGCGACGTTCTCGGCCACCCGCATGTGCGGGAACAGCGCGTAGGACTGCAGCACGACACCGATACCGCGCTTGGCAGGTGGCAGGTCGGTGACGTCACGGCCATCCAGCCGAACTCCACCGGAGGTCAGCCGGACGAATCCGGCCAGCGCATTGAGCGCCGTGGATTTCCCGGAGCCGCTGGGCCCCAGCAGCGCCACCGTCTCCCCCGCACCGACCCGCAGGTTGAAGTCGACCAGTGCGTGAGTCGTCTTGGCGCCGCGGCCGTAACTCACTCCCACCCGGTCGAAGACGATGGCCGGGACGGACGCGTCGGGCTCGCGAATTCCCTTGCGCGATAAGCTGCCCCGCGCGACCTTGATCTCGGCCATATCAGTTGCCGGTGGCCTTCTGGTAGGCCGCGACGTCGGCGTCGAGGTCAGCGAGCACGGCGTTCCAGTCCGGTACCCAGATCTGCACATCCTTGAGGACCGCGGCCGGCGTGTTCGGAGCGGGTGTCTCGGCGGCGACGGTGCGGATGGCATCGCGCACCGGAATGCCCAGGGCGTCGGGTTCCACCGTCTTCTGCACGTCGTCCGACAGCAGGTAGGCCAGCAGCTTCTTGGCGTCCTCTGCGTGCGGCGCGCCCTTGGTCACCCCGGCGACATACGGTAGCGACACCGTGGTTCGGGTGCCGTCGTGCGCGGGGATGAAGATGCCGAACTTCGAGCCGTCATCCTTGATCGAACCGAGGTTCATCTGCACATCGCCGTTGGCCACCAACAGTTCTCCGTTGCTCACCTTGGGCTGCAGCTTGCCGGTGGACGACGACGGCCCGACGTTGTTGGCCTGCAACTTGGTCAGGTAGTCCAGCGCCGCCGGCTTGCCGAGCAGATGCTGAAGCAGGACCAGCACGGCGGTGCCGTCGCCGGCCTGGCCGGGCGTCGAATACTGCAGCTTGCCCTTGAACTGCGGTGCGAGCAGGTCGTCCCAGGACGACGGGACCGGGTTGGCCTTCGGGTTGACGATGAAGCTCAGGGTGTTGTCGACGATCGGCACGTAGCGCGCCTCCGGCCCGACCTGGTCGGCCGCGATACCTTTCGTATCGGCGCCGCTCGCCACCAGAAGTCCTGAATTGTCGGCCTTCTGGATGAACGGCGGCAACGTCACCAGGAGGTCGGCCTGCGGATTGGACTGTTCCTTCTCGACCCGGGAGACCACCTCGCCCGAGCCGGCCTCGACGAGGTTGACGGCGATGCCGGTGTCCTTGGTGAACTTGTCGAACTGAGCCTTGTACCAGGTGGCCAGGCCATCGGCGCTGTACACGGTCAAGGTGGTGCCGCTCCCGGAACCGCTCGATCCGGTGCCGCCACACCCGGCGAGTGCGGCGGCCGAAATAGTCAGGATGGCGACCGCCACGGCGGTGGCACGAAAAACGTTGCGGAGTTTCATGAATTCCTTCGGGTCAGCGGGCGGACAGGAGCAGATCGGCGAAATCGACGACGGAGCCCACCACGTGGGTGGCGCCGGCGGCGCGGAGGTCTTCCTCGCTGTGGGCGCCGGCGAGGGTGCCCGCGGCGATCGCGGCGCCGGCCCGCAGCGCGCTCTCGACATCGGTACACGTGTCACCCAGTACCGCGACGTTGTGGACGCTGTCGGCCTCCAGCCGCATCAGAGCTGAGAGCACCAGGTCGGGATACGGCCGGCTGCGCACACCTTCGCCGGGGGCCAGAGCCAGATCGGCCAGCTGCTGCCAGCCCAGCGCCGCGAGCAACTTGCCCTGGGTGGTCGCGGAGAATCCGGTTGTCAGAGCCACTTTGATGCCGGCAGCACGCAGCTCGGTGATCGCGTCGGCAGCACCGGGGATGGGTGCGGCATGCCCGGTGTCGATCAACTCGGCATAGGCCCGCTCGAATTCCGCGTTGGCCCGCCGGGCTCGCTCCTCGGTACCGAACAGCGCGCGGAACACCACGATCTTGGATTGCCCCATGGTGTCGAGGACGTACCGGCGCGCCCGGTCTCGTTCGTCACCGCTTGCGGGCAGCCCCGCCACGGTGGCGGCCGCCTCGAATGCCCGCACGACCAGGCCGTCATCGGCGACGGTGGTGCCGGCCATATCGAGGACGGCGACGTGAATGAGGTTGTCCGGCATGTGCTCTCCTATAGCCCGATCAGATCGGCGGTTTGTTCGGCGATGGCTGGGCCCAGCGTCATCCCGCGCCCGCCCGGCCCGGTGACCACCCAGACGTTGTCCTCGGGCGAGGTCCGGCACACCAGTTGGTGTGGATCGGTGCATTGGCTGTAGACGCCGGCCCAGCGCTGCCGGATGGCGGGCAACGGCCTACCGAGAAACTCCTCGACACGGGTGACCAGGTAGGCATACGGTTGCTCGTTCACGTCGAAGGCGAACGGTTCGTCGTATTCATGGGTGTCGCCGATGGTGAGGCCGCCGTGCAACCGCTGCACACAGAGCAGCTGCATGTGTTCGTCGGCGGCCACCGGCTCCTGGGGTTCGTTGCGCCGCAACGCCTCCAGTGCGGGTCCGGCAAAGCCGGGGTAATAGCGGAAGCTGTCGGCATCGGCGATGGCGGTGGTGAGCGGCTCCCCCAACGGCTCTGTCTGCATCATCTGCAACCGCACGCGGCGCACCGGCAGGTGGCCTGCGAGTTCGCGGACCAGACCGCCGTGCGCGGCGCCGGTGCAGACCACCACCAGGTCGGAGCCGTGGCGCTCACCGTGGTCGTCACGCACCGTCACACCGTCGACCGACCTGGCTTCCACGCCGGGCAGGAAGGTGTACCGCCCTGTGCGGGAGAGGTATTCGCGGATGGCCGGCAAGGCCTGCCTGGACTCGACGGCGGCGTCCAGCGCACAGTGCAGCCCGCCGAGGAAGTTGCCGCGCAACGCCGGGTTCAGGGCCCGCACCCGATCGGGGTGCAGCAGGGTGAAGCCGCGGTGACCGGCGTCGCCGCGGTCGGCGGCTTCCCGGGCCACCTCGACCTCGGCCTCGGTCCGCAGCAGGGTGATCGACCCCGCGGGGCGGAAGCCGATCCCGGGGATCTCGGACCCGAGCTTCTCCCACAGTTCACGGGAACGCAGTGCGGCGTCCAGTTCGGCGGTCGACCGCCCCGATACCCAAACCAGGCCGAAATTCCGCACGGTGGCGCCGCGTGCCTCGGCTTCCCGCTCCAACTGCACCACGGTGTGGCCGCGCTGGATGGCTTCCACTGCGTGGGCGGTGCCGAGGATGCCGCCTCCGATGATCGTCACGCGCATGGAGGTTGACCATTGACCCCCGCCACGACCTGCGACCCACCTGGCCATGTTGGGGGCGCGAATACTGAGTGAACAATTGGTATAGACCAAAATGGGGTATCGTTGGGCCATGCGGATTCTCGCTGAAGTGGAGACCGTGCTGCGCTCACTGCGCGGGGTGTGGGACGAAGAGTCCGTCGATGAGCTGGATCACGCCCTGCAGTCCGCCGCCCGCGCCATCGACGACGCGGCCGATGACGAACTCGTACTCGCCGCGGCGCTGCACGATCTGGCGCACAGTCCGGTCATCGAGGCCGGACCGGATCACGACCGGGTGGCCCGCGACTGGCTGACGCCGCGCTTCGGTGTGCGCGTCGGCTGGCTGGCGGGCGCGCACGTGGCGGCCAAGCGCTACCTGGCGGCCACCGATCCCGGCTACGCCCTGTCACAGGTGTCGGCGCTGTCCCTGGACAGGCAGGGCGGCGCGGGCGTCGACACCGCGTTCGTCGGCCACCCGTGGTGGCCAGACGCGTTGCGGTTACGCAGATACGACGATGCCGCCAAGGATCCGGGCGCCCGGGCCGCGACCATCGAGGATGTGCTGACCGTGGCGGAACGGATTCTGCGGCGATGACACCGCCCCTGCCCAAGCCCTACGTGGTGCGCACCGGACTGGATGAGATCCTTGCGGCGCTGCACGAAGGTGACGCGGTCCCCCCGGAGCGCGAGCTGGCGGTGCGATTCGGGGTCGCGCGCGAGACGGTCCGGCAGGCACTGCACGAACTGCTGGTCGAGGGTCGCATCGAGCGCCGCGGCCGCGGCACCGTGGTGGCCGCACCGAAACTCGTGCAACCCCTGTCGCTGCGGTCCTACACCGAGGGAGCCGCCGAGCGGGGCCGGATTCCCGGTCGCCTTCTCGTCAGCTGGGACGACGTCGACGCCGGCCCGGACCTCGCCGCCGCCCTGGAGATCAGCGCGGGTAGCACCGTCATGCAGCTGGAACGTGTGCTGCTCGCCGACGGCCGCCGGATCGGCCTGGAGAGCACCTACCTGTCCGCCAAGCGGTTCAAGGCGTTGCGCAAGACCTTCGACCCGAGCACGTCGCTCTACGCGGCGATCCGGGCCACCGGGGTGTCGTTCGGCACGGCCACCGAACGCATCGAGACCGCTCTGGCCTCACCGCGCGAGGCAGTCCTGTTGGAGACCACTACGGCCATGCCGATGTTGCTACTCAACCGCCGTTCCGTCGACACCGACGGGGTGCCCATCGAAACCGTCCGCGCGCTCTATCGCGGCGACCGGATAGCTTTCGAGACTTCTCTGTCGTAATACTGGGCGGGTGCCCAGTCCTGTACCCGATGTCGTGTACCACCCCGAGCTGGCCCGAATCGCGCGGTTCCTCCCGCGCCATCTGGTCAACGCGCGCACCGCTCCGGTGATGCAGTACCTCACCCGCCGGATGGGCCGGGGCGCCGTCCCGGACGGGGTGGAGGTCCTGACGCTGAGCTCCGGGGTGAAGCTGCGGCTGCACCGTCCGCGCGGGATGGCCACGCCCGGGCCGGCCCTGCTGTGGATCCATGGCGGCGGGTACGTGCTGGGCAGCCCGGCGCAGGACGATCGCCTGTGCCGGCGCTTCGCCGCCGCACTCGGCGCGACGGTGGCCGCCGTGGAATACCGGCTGGCACCGAAAGACCCCTATCCCGCCGGACTCGAGGACTGCTATGCGGCACTGACCTGGCTGACCCAGCTGCCCACCGTCGACCCGGCCAGGGTGGCCATCGGCGGGGCCAGCGCCGGCGGCGGCATGACCGCGGCGCTGGCGCTGCTGGCCCGTGACCGCGGCGAGGTCCCGCTGGCGGCCCAGATCCTGGTGTATCCGATGCTCGACGACCGGACCGTGGGCCCGGAGTTCGACGATCCCGGTCACCGGCTGTGGACGCAGGGCAGCAACGCCTACGGCTGGAAGGCCTATCTCGGCAAGGCCGATCCCGAGATCGCGGTGCCCGCGCGCAACCCCGACCTGTCCGGCCTACCGCCGGCCTGGATCGGCGTCGGCACCCTCGACCTGTTCCACGACGAGGACCTCGTCTACGCGCAACGCCTGCGCGAGGCCGGGATCCCGGTCGACGTCGAGGTGGTCGACGGCGCGTTCCACGGCTTCGACGGACTGGCACCCAAAACCGCTGTGTCGCAAGGCTTTTTCGACAGCCAGGTGGCGACACTGCGGCGGGTGTTCATCGCCGGGTCGTAGCAATTGGCGCAGGCGCGTTCCGGGTAACCACGGCCGCGGCAAAATGGGCCAGGAATGCTGTGACCAAATGGCCTCGGCCGGCAGACCGACCCGGTATCGGACGGCGGCTGTGCAGTACTGCATTCACCCGACAACCCCAGGTCGTCGGCGTGGCAGATTCTGCCGGAATCGCACCTGGCTATCGCCGAACCGTGAGACACCGGCGGTTAGAATTGGGTATACCAATACCACCGTCGGGATCGTAGGGCTGACAAGGGGGCACGGGTGGCAACTCACAGTGAGGAGTTGCGGCGCCGGATCGTGGCAGACGTCAACGCCGGCACACCGGGGGCCAAGCTCGGCAGCGAACGTGATCTGGCCGAGCGCTACGGCACCAGCCGGTCCAGCCTGCGCCAGGTGCTCGCGGCCCTCGAGGAGGCAGGCCTGGTGCACCGGGTGATCGGCCGGGCCGGCGGCCTCTTCATCAGCCACGGGCAGGTCGAACGAAATCTCGCCGACGTGGTCGGGGTCCCCGCGTTCCTCGCCCACCAGGGCTATGTCGCGGGCACCCGGGTGCTGTCCACGAAGATCGGGGTGCCCGACCACGCGACGCAGCACGCGCTCAAGCTCGGGCCGACGGACTACGTCATCGAGATCCAGCGGGTGCGACTGGCCGACGGATCGCCGATCTCGTTGGAGTACGCCCAGTTTCCGGCCGACACCGT
This sequence comes from Mycobacterium sp., assembly GCA_023264765.1. Lineage (GTDB taxonomy): Bacteria > Actinomycetota > Actinomycetes > Mycobacteriales > Mycobacteriaceae > Mycobacterium. The sequence goes on from JAHFVC010000027.1 coordinate 6,616, forward strand.
GCCAGGACTGCTGGAGCAGCCGCTGCGGGGTTCGCTCTACGAGATCCTGGAATCGGAATACGGTCTGACGGCGGGCCAGGCGGTCGAACGCATCGAGGCCGTCAGCGCCACCAACGACGAGGCCACCCTGTTGGGGATAAAGCCCAAGGCGGCGCTCCTCCTCATCACCCGGGTGACCCACGACCAGCACGGCACGCCGTATGAGTATTCGCGCGACCTGTTCCGTGGGGATCGCACCGCGCTGGCGGTCACCGCGCAAGGGCGCGGGCTGGCCGGCGCAGACGGAGAGCCGGCCTCCATCTCGTTGCAGCGCCAAACCGGCTGACCTTGCGTTTCGGAGAATCGGATTCTCCGATATCGCAAATGAGTATTGACCTTCCCATCGCGATGGTGCTAAGCAGGTGCTCAGCACTGCGGCGTGGTCGAGCGTCGCGGCACGACGAGAGGCTCAACGATGGCGTTGCAGGCGGTTCTGGACGAGATTCGCAAACGTCCCGGGACGGGTGATGTCATTCCCGTCATCGACCCCGTGTCCGAGGAGCAGATCACCGAGTTCACCGACTGCGGTGCGGACGGGGTCAACGAGGCGGTCACCCGCGCCAGGGCCTCCTTCGAAGCCGGGGTCTGGTCCGGGCTGCCGGGCCGTGAGCGGGCCAAGATCATGTGGCGCATCGCCGATCTCATCGACGAGCACGCCGCCGAGTTCGCCGCGATCGACTCCGCCAACACCGGCATGATGAAACTGCAGTCGGAGATGGTGGTGCCCACCTGCGCGGAGTTCTTCCGCTACTACGCCGGCTGGTGTTCCAAGATCAACGGCACGTCGTACGACGTGAAGACCACCGGCATCGCCGCCGACAGCTACTCCGACCTGCACGCCTACACCTTGAAGGAGCCCTACGGCGTCGTCGGGCTGATCTTCCCGTGGAACGGACCCATCTTCAACGCCTGCGCCAAGATCGCCCCCGCCCTGGCCGCCGGCTGCAGCAGCCTGGTCAAACCCGCTGAGGAGACCCCACTTTCGGCGTTGCTGCTGGACAAGCTGATCCACGAGGCCGGCGTCCCGGAAGGCGTGGTGAACCTGATCACCGGTTACGGGCACACCGCGGGCGCGGCGATCAGCGCCCATCCCGATGTCGAGAAGGTCGCCTTCACCGGCTCGACCGAGGTCGGCAAGATGATCGTGCAGGCCTCGGCAGGCAACCTGAAAAAGGTGATGCTGGAGCTCGGCGGTAAGTCGCCCGTGCTGATCTTCGACGACGCCGATCTGGACAAGGCGATCTTCGGCGCGGCGATGGGCATCTTCATCCACTCCGGCCAGGGCTGCGTCTGCGGCTCCCGGATCTTCGTGCAGCGCGGTGTCTACGACCAGGTGGTGCAGGGCATCGCCGGGGTGGCCAACTTCATGAAGTATGGCGGCCCGAGCGAAGAGGGCGTCATGAGCGGCCCGTTGATCAGCGCCAAGCAGCTGGACCGCGTCCTCGGCTACATCGACGAGGGCAAGCGCGACGGCGCCGAGGTGATCACCGGTGGGCACCGGCTGGACCGTAAGGGGTACTTCGTGCACCCGACCGTGCTGACCAATGTCGATCCGAGCATGCGGCTCTACCGGGAAGAGATCTTCGGCCCGGTGGTGTCCATCATCCCGTTCGACGACGAGGACGAGGCCATCGCGATGGCCAACGACACCAGCTACGGGCTCGCGGGCACGGTGTGGACCACCAACATCAGCCGCGGCCACCGGCTCGTCAAGCGCCTGCAGGCGGGCAGCGTGCAGATCAACTGCCAGCTGATCTTCGACCACGACGTACCGTTCGGCGGCTATAAGCAGTCCGGCTGGGGCCACGAGTTCGGCAAAGAGGGCCTCGACGGCTACCTCAAGACCAAGACGGTCTGGGCTCAGCTCTAAGCCACCTGGCCGTCGATGACGGTGGCCGCCAACAGCTTTGCGTCCAGATCGCGCAGCACGTCCTCGGGTGAGGCCGTCAGCACACACAGGTCGCCGGGCTGGCCGGCTGTCACCGTCCGCGCCCGGGTGGGCTCGACGGCTCCACCGAGGAACAGGTTCAGCGCCACGCGTGCGCTGACCCGTTCCCGCTCGCCGAGTACCGCACCCGACGGCGTCCGCCGGTGCACCGCCGCACGCAGCACCGCCCATGGATCACCGCCACCGAACGGCATGTCCGTGGAAAGCGCCACCGGCACACCGGCTTCCAGTAACGAGGCCAGCCGCCACAGTTGGTGGTGCTCTTCGGCCGGGACGTCGGCGAGATACTGGTCGCCGCGCTCGGCGACGAAGTTGGGCTGGGTCACCACGGTGACGCCGAGGGCGGCGAGCACGTCGAGTTGATCGTCGGGCACCACCGCAGCGTGCTCGATCCGGTCACCGGGATGCACGCCCGCGTCGGTCAGCGCAGCCAGGCTGACGATCAGCTGAGCGGCCGTCACGCAATGCAGCGCCACCGGTGCATCCTCGTCGTGACGGCGCCCGATCCAGCCGGTCAGTTCGCCGAGATCGAGATCCTCGTCGTGCAGGATGCGCTTGCCGGGCGCCAGGTGGTGCACGTGCTGACGCAGCCCGCCGCGGCGATGCACCTCGGCCAGCAGAACCATGTCGGTGATGTCCAGATCGGGTGTGGCATCGGTGATTCCGGTGACCCCGTACCCGGCCAGGCGCCTGCTGAGATCGGCCACCGAGGTGTCGCGCCGCTTCAAGGTGTCCGACCACGACCGGTCGGCGCTGCGCAGCCGCCCATCGGGGTGATCGGCCAGCCCGACGGCGGCCAGGCCCGCCGAGTTGAGCGTCCACAAGATGCCGCTGCGATGCTGGATCCGGACGGGCACCGCAGGCGACAGCGCATCCAGGCCGTGCCGGTCCAGTGAACCGGCCACCACCTCGTGGTAGCCGACGGCCCGGATCCAGCCGTCCTCACCCACCTTTGCTGCCGCGAGCACCCGCGCCAGATCCTCGCCGTCGTGCACCTCGCCTACCCCGACCCGCACCGAATCCGCTGCGGCAGCGGCCGAATGCACGTGCACGTGATGGTCGTGCAGACCGGGGATCACCAGGCCCAGTGCCGCATCGAGCACCTGTTCGTCCTCGGCGGGCTCCAGCGCCGGGGCCACCTCGTCGATCCGGGTATCGACCCGGATGTCGACGACACTGCCGTCCAGCAGGGTTGCACGCCGAATCAGCATGGCACGGACCGCCTTTCCTCGACTATTGCACGAACTCTGACGTTGTCAGCCCCGGACTCAGGTGCGGTGCCACCGGGTTCCGGCACTGCGGCGCACACCAATTCGCCACCGAGGCCGGCGTAGCGGGCTGCCGTCGCCGCCATCGATATCTCGATCAGCTCGCCCCCGCCCCGGCTCAGCGATGCCGTCACCGCGTCTGCGGCCTGCAGGCCGGTCAGCGGGTCGGCGATGGCGTCGCCGACGAAAACCGGTCTGCCACCGTCATACCCGACCAGCGCGCCGGACACCGCGGCGTCGTCGCCGAAGGCCACCCAGTCCGATCCAGGGGCGTCAGCGCCGTGCCCGGTGATCTGCACCCACACCCGGCCGGCACGCGACTCGCCGGCATCCGGTCCGAGACCACGCCTGCGCAGGGCGGCCGGCCTGGACGCCTCGATCACCACGTCGGCCACCGACAACAACCTGCGCAGCGCCTCCGCATCGTCGAAATCGACTGCATAGGAGAGCTTTCCGCCGTTCATCCAGTCGTAGAAGGCCACCGGCCCGGCGCGGGTGCCGTCGGGGCGTTGCGGGCTCTCCACCTTTACCACGGTCGCACCTGCGCGGGCCAGTAGGTGTCCGCACAACGGGCCGGCCCACATCGAGGACAGGTCGACGACCAGCAGCTGCGCATACGGCCGGTGCCGCGGCGGGGCCGTGGTGCGAATTCGCGGGGCCGCCGCGGCGCTCTCGCCGAGCACTGCCGCGGGCAGGCCCAGCAGGCGCGCCCGCTCGACGACCTCGGCAACCCCGTGGCCGTCGACCATGTCCTGTACCGCCCGCCACGGGTCGTCCACCCGGTCCGCACCGATCAGGGCAGGCACCGCGTCGAGATCGTCTGCGCGTGCCAGCGTCAGCGCGCACCACCCGTCCACACCGCCCAGCAATCGGGTGGCCCCGCCAGCCGAGACCGGCCCGCGGGGGCCCCAGCCCATCTGAAGCGCACGGCCGGTGAGCAGTTGGGTGGCATCCACTCCGACGCCGGTGCGTGCCGCGACCTGGTCGGCCAACTCCTGGGCCCGCGCGCAGATCTGCTGCGGGACACCCAACGCGGTAGCCATCCCGCCATCTTGCCCCGCGGCACCACGTGGGCGCTCCCGTTCAGGCGTGCAGCGCGGTGAATCGCCAGTCCAGCACCGGAACATCCGGCTCGCCAGGTTCGGTCGCCACGGCGAACACCAGCGAGCGCAGCTGCAACCGCACCCCGACCGCGGCAGGTTCGACCGACTCGATGTGCAACTCGCTGTAGAGCGTGTCGTTTTCGTGGACGGGCCCGGTGTGATCGCAGGACTCCCAGCCGAGCACCGTGATCAGATCGGGCAGCAGCCGGGTGGTCTGCGCCAGGGCCAGGCCGATGGTGTGCCCGCCATACACCAGCCGCTGTCCGCCGGAGCGCCAATCATGATGAGTTGCAGCGATGTTCAGCGACAGCCGGGCAAGTTCGGGCGCGCTGGTCACCACGTCGGCGGTACTGCGCACGACGGTGCCTGCGAGGTTGCGGTCGAATCCCGCCCCGGGCAGGGCATCCACGTTCCAGTCGGCCGTCGGATCCGGTGGGTCTTGGCTGTCCGCACCGATCGCAGCCAGGTCGTCGGCGTGCCCGGTGTCGGGTGCGTCCGGAGACAGCGGCAACATGGCGCAGCGGTAGAAGTCGAGCACGCAACGACCGGCCTGATCGACGGTCGTCATGCGCAGCGCGGCCAGCCCGGTGGCGGCGCGCCCGGGCTTGGCGGAGTTCTGCCGCAGGGCGACCACCTCGGTGCGGGTGGTCAGGGTGTCCCCGATGCCCGGGAAGCGGTGGAAGGTCAGACCCCGGTAGAACAGGTTGGCCTTGACCCGCTGGGTGACCAGCGTGGATTGGCCGATGGCGATATCGCACACCAGCGCGGGGTGCGCCAGCGGACCGGTCTGCCCCGTGACAGCGCGGGTCAGCTCCGCGTCCAGGGGCAGCCTGAGCCGGTCGCCGAGGATGGCCTGATGCGCGGCCGCCGCGCCGGAGGTCAGCGTCATCGAGGGGGCGGTGTCGAAGACCTGACCGGCGTGCAGGTCGTCGAAGTACGGGCCGCCCGGCGTGTGCGCAGTCACGGCTCGCACTCTAGGAGATGCGGTGCGACGCTCACCCGCCGGCAAGGGCTCCCATGACCGGTACTGGCGTGTGATGTGCCCGCCGCCGGGACGGTCACCGATGCGAGGGCTCTCCGGTCACCCGGTGATCGGCGTGATTGAGCCCTTCCTGCACCAGACGGCTCAGATGCCCGTCGCGCAGCCGATAGAACACGCGGCGGCCGTCTTTGCGGGTGTCCACGAGCCGGGCGAACCGGAGCTTGGCCAGATGCTGACTGATCGACGTGCGGGAAGCCCCGGTGGCCTCGGCCAGCGCGGTCACATCGGCCTCCCCGCGGGCCAGCAGCCACAGCAGGTGCAGCCGCGTGCGGTCGGCGAGCATCCGGAAGGTCTCGCTGGCCACATCGAGACGCTCATCGTCGGGCGCACCGTCATGAACGAGACTGGGCCGCGGGCTCTGCCCGCCGTCCCCGTCGCCGACCGGTTCCCTGCCCATCGACCGTGCCCCTCCGTGCGATCCGGGCCGCGGCGATCGCTGCGGATGTAGCGACAATAGCGAGAATCGTGGCGGCAGCACCTTGATCGACGGTCGCGCCGACCCATCCCGCGACCGGATAGGTGATCAGGAATCCCGCGTGCGACAGCGAGAACTGCGCGGTGAACACCCCGGCGCGGTCTGCGCCGGCATTCCGGCGCAACAGCCGCCCGGCCGGCGTGTTGATCATCGACGTCGCGGCACCGAGGGTCGTCCACAGCACGGCCAGCACGGTCCAGTCGGCGGTGCCGCTCACCAGCACGACAGCAGTCACCCCGAGCCCGGCCGCGCCGATCCCCGCGCCGGCGACCATCAGCGTGCGATCCACCACGATGCCCAGCAGCCGCGGCACCAGCAGCGCCACCACCATGGACCCGGCGCCGTAGCACGCCAGTAGCAGCGCCACGTCCGCGTTTCCGCCGCCGAGCAGTTCGCGGGCGTAGACGACGGTGTTGACCACGACCAGCCCCGTAGCCGCGGCCACCACCACATTCATCGCGAGCAGGCTTCGTAACTCCAAGCTGCCCAGCATGATTCGGCTACCGTCCAGAATGCGCGCCAGAAGCCCCGTCGTCGCGGCGACGGCAGGCCGTCGCGGTATCGCGGTGCCGAGCACCAACGCCAGCGACACCAGGAATGCAGCCGCGGTGCCGACGAACAGACCGTGATAGGTGATCAGCGTGAGCAGTGCGGCGGCGAGCAACGGGCTGAGCAGCGACTCCACGTCATAGGCCAACCGGGAGAGCGCCAAGCCACGGGCGTAGTCGGCCTCGTCGGGGAGCACGTCGGCGATGACGGACTGGAAGGCCGGGGTGAAGGTCGCCGAGGCCACCTGCAGCACGAACACCAGCAGGTAGATCTGCCAGATCTGATGGGTCCAGGGCAGCGCGAGAGCCACCAGCGCCCGCACGACATCCGCACCGATGAGCACCGCCTTCACCGGGAGGCGCGCGGTCAGACCCGACATGACCGGCGCCGCAACAACATAGGCGATCATCTTGATCGCAAGAGCGGTGCCGAGCACGGTGCCCGCGGCGCCGCCTGCCAGATCGAAAGCGAGCAGCCCGAGCGCTACGGTCAGCAGTCCGGTGCCGGCAAGGGCGCTCACCTGGGCGGTGTAGAGCCGCCGGAAGGCGGGATGCCGCGGGACCATGTCACCAGTATGACCTATATGTGCGCAAGTGCGCACGTATAGGTCAGGTCACGTCGTCGACGAGCCCCCACGCCAAGGCGGTACCCGCGTCGATGGTCCGACCCGACAACACCAGATAGGCCGTGCGCCAACGACCGATCCGCCTGGTGATACTCACGGTGCCGCCGGCTCCCGGGATGAGTCCGAGAGCCAGTTCCGGCAGCCCCAGTACCGCGTCCGGGTGGCAGCGCACGTGTCCGCAGTAGGCAGCCATCTCCAGGCCGCTGCCGAGCACCTGCCCGTGCACCTCCGTCCGGCACCGCTCCCCCAGCCGGCCGGCGAGTTCGGCGAGCACCAGCGCGGGACTGTGCCGGGTGCGGGCCAGATGAGCACTGGCCGGATCGGTGAAGCTGCCGAATTCGGCGAGATCGCCGCCGCTGCAGAAGGACCGGCCGTTGCCCGTCAGTACGACCTCGGTGATGCCGTCGTCGAGGCGGGCCACCTCGAGGGCCTCCAGCAGCGCCGCGCGAGCGTCGGTGGTGAACGCGTTGTGCCGTTGCGGGCGGTTGAAACGCACGTACAGGGTGTCCCCGTCGCGCTCGGCTTGCACCGGGTCGGGCAGCACGGGCAGTTCGGCGGGTCCGCGTTCGGCGAGCCAGCAGGCGAATTCGGGTCCCGCCTGCAGCGTCGAATACGCCAGCGATTCGGTGATCACCCCATTGAAGACCGGAGCCGCCGGATCCAGCGCACGCAGCACGTCGTCGCACACCGCAGCGGCATGCGGCCAGCGTGCGCACCGTTCGGTGAGCACAGCCACCGTCTGTTCGACCGAGTCGACCGTGATCACCCGCGGGTCGGCCGACGCCGTCTCGGTGAGGGTGAAGGTCAGATGGTCCGCGGGCGCTGCGGTGCCGACGAGAATGCCTGCCGGCAGCGCCAGTTCGCTCACGAGTACTTGTTTATCAGTTCCTGCTTGTAGAGCTTGCCGGTGTCGGTGCGGGGCAGCTGGGCCTCGAACGAAATTGACCGCGGACACTTGTAGTGCGACAGGTTCTCGCGCAGCCAGGCCAGCAGTTCGGCGGCGAATTCCGGTGTCGCGTCCGCCTGGTCGACGGTCTGCACCACGCCCTTGACGCTCTGGCCCATCTCGGCATCGGGGATGCCGAACACCGCGGCGTCCATCACCTTCGGATGGACGACGAGGGCGTTCTCGGCTTCCTGCGGGTAGATGTTCACCCCGCCGGAGATGATCATGTGATGCCGGCGGTCGGTGAGGTAGAGGTAACCGTCCTCGTCGAGGTAACCGATATCGCCCACGGTGAGCCAACCGTGGGTGTCCCGGGACGACGCCGTCTTCCCCGGATCGTTGAGGTACTCGAAGTCGTTGCCACCCTCGAAGAAGATCTCACCGGGCTCGCCCGCCGGTAGCTCGTTGCCGTCCTCGTCGAGGATGTGGATGACACCGAGCATGGGCTTGCCCACCGAACCCGGGTGGGTGAGCCAGTCCTCCGCGCTGATCAGTGTCGACCCGATGGCCTCGGAGGAGGCGTAGTACTCGTCGACGATCGGGCCCCACCAGTCGATCATCTGCTTCTTGATCTCCACCGGGCACGGCGCGGCGGCATGCATGACGCGTTTGAGTGACGAGATGTCGTACGACTCACGCACGGCTTGGGGCAGCTTGAGCATCCTGGTGAACATCACCGGGACGAACTGGCCATGGGTGACACCGTGTTTCGCGATCGCCTCCAGCGCGCCCTCGGCGTCGAACTTGTCCATCACCACGACCGTCAGCCCGCCGGCAAGCGCGTTGAGCGACCACACCGACGGCGCCGTGTGGTACAGCGGCGCCGGGCTCAGATAGATGGCGTCGGGGCCCATCCAGTACTCGACGAGCATCGCCATCATGCCCGGCACCTCGGACGGCGGCAGGTGCGGCAGCGCGCGCTTGATGCCCTTCGGACGGCCCGTGGTGCCCGAGGAGTACTGCAGCAGATCACCTTCGATCTCGTCGTCGATCGGCGTCTCGGGCTGATCGGCGACCGCACCGGGGTACGGCGCCCAGCCGTCCAGGTCATCGGCGGTGCTCAGCAGGACGGCGGGCAGCCCATGGGGCAGATGTTCGGCCAGGCCTGCGCACACGTCGCGCAGCGCTGCGGACGCGACGATGGCCTTCGCCCCGCTGTTGTCGATGATGTAAGCCGTCTCGGCGGCGGTCAGGTGCGTGTTGATCGGCACGTAGTAGAGGCCGCTGCGCCGCGCCGCCCACATGACCGTGTGCATGTGCTCGGTGTTCTCCATGAGGATCGCCACCGCGTCGCCCTCCCGCAGGCCCTGGCCGCGGAAGTAGTGCGCGAGCTGATTCGCCCGCGCCTCCATCTGACCGAAGGTCACCACGGTGCCGGACGGATACAGGATGACGGCCGGCTTGTCAGGAGTCGCGAGCGCGGTTTCACGGATCTGCATGGGGTGACTCTACGACTCGGTGTTTGACACCCGTCAAGTGGTGGCCTGCGCCACATTCCCACCCATGGTCGGCCTGTGTGTTACATCACGCGTTGGAGCAACTTTAGCAAAGTCTCATGTCATCGCGACCATCATCAACTGCGTCTATTTTGTCAGTTCAATTGCCTACACAGTCGATCCATAGAAATAACTAAAACAGATACGGCGAATTTTCAGATGTCGATGCGCTATGCTCCGGCGCAGCTAATTCAAGGAGTGATCCATGGCCGGAGACCTCGCCGCGCACTCGACAGGAACAACCGCAGTTCCCGCGTCGGGTCCAGCACCCCACCCGCTCGACCGGAACCCGCACGACATCGCCGCCGAGATCGACATGACCGGATCCGCGTGCCTGCGTGCCGTGACCGGACCCGGTTGGACGGCGCGGGCCAAGGCGCACGCGCATGCCCTCGCCCAGCGCGGCGAACACGAGGTGATGATCGAGGGTCCCGAAGCGGACGACCTCGATTTCATGCGCGAGCTGACCGCCGACCCGCGACTGCGGGAACTGCTGGACGGTGTCACCCGGGCCGGGTACCCCGACGCGGACCCCGACGGTGGCACCTTCTCCTGCTCCGTGCGCGTGATCCAGGGCGCCGACCCGCTGCAACGCCCACTCTGGTTTCACTACGACGCGAGCGTCGTCACCGTGGTCATCCCGGTCGACATCCCCGACGCCGATCCCGGCCAGTGCGGCGAGTTGGTGCTGTACCCGAATCACCGGCCGTACCGCCGGTGGGCGTTGACCAACATCCTCGAGAAGGCCGTCGTGCAGAGCGATGCCTACCGGCGCCGGTTCCTGGCCGGGACACCGCGGGACCGCGACACCGAGGTGGTATCCCTGACGCCGGGCAATGCCTATCTGTTCTGGGGTTACCGGTCCTACCACGCCACCCTGCCCGTCGCGGCCGGGCACACCAGGATCACCGTGGTGCTGCATTACGCCAACGTGCACAACCGGAGCCGTGCCCTGCGGCACGCCAAAGCCCTGAGGGCCCGCCTGCGCGCCACATGACGCCAAAGGCACCGGCCCATCCAGGCGGCGGATGACTCCGAATCACCAGGACAGCAGTTTGGTCCGGGAGGTTCGGTGGAATACACGCACTGTCGCGAGGCCGGTGGGGTCCGTGGCCGGTGGCAGGAGGCCTGGTGACGGACAACGGATCGCTTCGCGTGCTGATCACCGGCGCCACGGGATACATCGGCGGCCGCCTCGCGCCTCGGCTCGTCGACGCCGGCCACCAGGTCCGCGTGCTGGTCCGGGACCCCGACAAGATCCACCCGACGCCGTGGGCCAACAGCGTGCAGACGTTCTGCGGTGACCTGATGGAGCCCGCCACCCTGGAGGCGCCGTGCCGGGACGTCGACGTCATCTACTACCTGGTTCACTCGATGAACAGCGACGGCGAGTTCATCGAGCAAGAGCGCCGCAGCGCGCGCAATCTCGCCGATGCGGCCAGACGTGCCGGCGTGGGACGGATCGTCTACCTGGGCGGCCTGCATGCCGATTCCGAGCAGCTCTCGACGCATCTGCGTTCGCGTACCCAGGTGGGCGAGATCCTGATGGATTCCGGCGTCCCGACCATGGTCCTGCAGGCCGGTGTCGTGATCGGTTCCGGCTCAGCCTCTTTCGAGATGATCCGGCATCTCACCGAACGTTTGCCGGTGATGACGACACCGCGCTGGGTCAACAACCACATCCAGCCGATCGCGGTGCGCGATGTGCTGCATTATCTGATCGCGGCGGCCGGCGCCGCGCTACCGGAGAGCCGCACCTACGACATCGGCGGACCCGACGTGTTGCGCTACGGCGAGATGATGCAGATCTACGCCGAGGTGGCCGGCCTGGCCCCGCGCCGGATCCTGGTCCTGCCTGTCCTGACCCCCAAACTCGCCGGCCTGTGGATCGGACTGGTGACGCCGGTCCCCCGCGCGATCGGGCGCGCCCTCATCGAATCCCTGAGCACCGATGCCGTTGCCGCCGAACACGATATCGACACCGTGATCCCGCAGCCGCCGGGTGGGGCACTCCCTTACCGGGAGGCAGTGACACTCGCGCTCCGGCAAGCCGCCAAAGGTGAGGTGGAGACCACCTGGGCGAACGCCTCGGCCAGTGGGGCACCGTCGGACCCACTGCCATCGGATCCCAGTTGGGCCGGCGAGCTGGTGTACACCGACGTGCGCAGTGCCGACTGTGCCGCCACCGTCGCACAGGTCTGGAACGTCTTCGAACAACGCTGCGCCGAGAACACGTTGCGCTCCTTTCCTTTCGGGGCCGGCCGCAGCCACTGGCGCGTCGAGAGGAAGACGGACCGGTCGTTCCTGCGACTGCGCGCGCAGACACGCGCGCCGGGCGGCATCTGGCTGGAATGGCAGCTCGAGCCGCTCGACGCGCACCACACCCGGGTGCACCAGCGGGCCATCTATTCTCCGAAAGGCCTTGCCGGACAGATCTACTGGAATGCGCTGCGGCCGCTGCACCGGACCGCACTCGCCGACGCGCTGCACAATCTCACCAGCACCTGAACACCCGAGACGAAGGACCACCGATGATTCAGATGCAACGCGACGTCACGACCGGAGCCGCTCCCGGCGCGGTCTTCGCATACCTGGCGGACTTCACCACCACCGAAGCCTGGGATCCCGGCACCGTGCGTACCGTGCGGGTCGCCGGTGACGGCGGTGTCGGCACCCGCTATGAGAACACGTCGAAATTCGCGGGCCGCACCAGTGAACTCGTCTACGAGGTGATCGGTGTGACGCCAGGGGAATCCATCCGTCTGCGTGGCGAGAACTCGTCGTTGATCGCGCACGACACCATCAGCGTGCGCCCACATCCCGACGGCTCGCAGGTGACCTATCGGGTCGAGTTCGCGTTCCAGGGCCTGCTGCGGTGGGCCGAGCCGCTACTGCGCCTCGCCGTCGGCAACCTGATGGACAACGGGGCGCGGGGCCTGCGCCGCGAACTGGCCAAGATCTGAGTTCAGGACAGGTCCAGCGCGCTGGCGCAGTAATTCCACATCCAGTCGAGATCGGCCTCGCTGTCGTGGGAGGTAGGCAGGTAGTGCGTGGGCCGGATCGCGCGGTCGTGCCAGAACTTGCCCGACGGCGGCGTGGGAGTCGTTGCGGTGAGCCAGATTGCGGTGTCGGCCGCCTGCTCCGGCGTCCGCAGCGCCGGGCCGGTGAGCCTGCGGAACGCGGGCAGTGACTCGGCGACGCCGGGGGTGTCCGCCCAACCCGGGTGCATCGCCGACACCGTGACCGGCCAGCGCTGCGCGAGCCGGGGCGTCAGGGCGACCTGGACGCGCTTGCTGCGGGCGTACGCGGTCGCGCCGCGATAGTGACCCGTGCGGTACTCGATGTCCTCGACCGGCAGTGCCTGGGTGTACATGCCGCCCGAGGACATCAGCACCACCCGAGGATCGGGCGTGGCCGTCAACGCGGGCAACAGGAGTTCGGTGAGCAGCACGGGCCCGAGCACATGGGTGGACAGGGACAGTTCGTGCCCCTGTTCGGTGTAGGTGCGCTCCGGCGGCATGACCCCGGCGTTGTGGATCACCGCGTCCAGCCACGGCCGTCGTGCGGTCACCTCGGCGGCGAAGGCGCGCACGTCCGCCAGATCCGACATGTCGCACCGCAGCACCACCAGGTCCGCGGCCGGCACCTCGGCGAGGATGTCGTCGCGGGCCGCTTCGCCGCGGGCGGGGTCCCGCACCGTCATCAGCACCGTGGCGCCCAGCTTGGCGACGCCGGCAGCGATCGCCTTACCGATCCCGGAATTCGCCCCCGTGACCATCACCGTGGCGCCGTCGAGCGCATTCGGATCCAGTGCGGTCCAGAACCGTTCGCGCACCTCGTAGCCCAGCCGGGAGTACCCCGGGGCGATCGTGCGATCGAGCAGTCCGTCGAGGAAAGTGGTCACCCCCGTGATTCGGAGCCGCCGGATCTAGGTATGGGCCAATTCGGCTCTGATCTCGACGAGACGCTCGACGGCACGCAGGTCGTATGGCGCGCGGACTCCGAGAATGATGTGCTCGGCACCCGCTTCGATCAGGGCTTCGACGGTGTCGCCCGCCGGGGCTTCGATCCACACCGTGCGCTCGATGTCGCGCGGATTGCGACCCTCGACATCACACCAGTGGTCGATGACGGCATTGAGGCGACGGATCGTGCCGGCATCGCCGTACCCGTTCCACATGTCGGCGTATCGGGCCACCAATCGCAGGGTGCGCTTCTCCCCGTTGCCGCCGATCAGGATCGGTAGCCGGCCCAACGGTTTCGGGTTGAGCAGGCCGATGCGCCTGCGGATGCGCGGAAGTGCCTCGGCGAGTTCGTCGAGGCGCTGTACGGGTGTGCGCACCGGGTAGCCGTACTCGAGCTCGTCGCGGTCCATCCAGCCGGAGCCGACGCCCAGCACGGCCCGGCCGTCCGACAGATGATCCAGGGTGCGGGCCATGTCGGCCAGCAGGTCCGGATTGCGGTACCCACCGCCGGAGACCAGCATGCCGATCTGGGACACCCGCGACGTGGTGACGGCCATTGCCGCCAGCACCTGCCAGCCCTCGAAATGCGGATCGTCGGGCCGGCCGTAGAGCGGCGGAAAGAAGTGATCCCAGGTCCACAGGCTGTCGACGCCCAATTCGTCGACACCGGTCCAGCCCGCGCGCAGATCGGCCATCGATGCTGTCTGCGGATGGATCTGCACGCCGATCTTCACCATGGGCCGACGCTACCGGGTAGCGACAGACTCCATCGGGGCCGATTGCTCGCCGGCCGACTCCTCGGGCAGCGCGCGGAACGGCGCCGTCAGCGTCGCGAGCAGCGTGCGCCGGTTCACCAGGAATCCGGCGACCGCGAGGACACCGTAGAGCCCGCACAACACCAGCCTGCCCGCGGTGGAGGTGATCGGGAACTGCACCACGAACAGCGCCAGCAGCAGCCAGGCGGTGTGCCGGTGGAAACGCAGCGACAGGATGAGCGCGATGCCCATCATGGTCTGGGTGGCGGTCAGCAGTACCTCTTCGATCTGGCGGCCGTCGAGCACCAGCGCGGTACCGCCGCCGCCCGCCATGTACGCGATGGGCAACGAACCCATCAGCAGCGTCCACTGGTTGACCTTCGATGAGATGAGGGTGGCGATCGCCGCGGTGCCCTTGCCCCGGCTGGCGAAGATGATCGCGATGATGAACTCGGGGGCCTCCGACGCGAGCGGCGCCAGCCACTGCACCAGCAGGAACCGGTCGACGCCCAGCTCGGTGCCCGCACTGATGAGGCTCTCGGCGAACGGTTCGGCGCACGCGAGGATCACCGCGCCGGCCGTGACGAACAGCGCAACGACGGTGCGCCGGCGCATCCGGGTGGGCAGTGCGCCGATCGCGGCGGCGGTGCCGATCAACTCCGGTTCCTCGACCTCGCCTCGGGTCAGTTTGTAGAGGTAGAAGCCGAACCAGGCCAGCAGCGCCACGCCCAGAACCAGATGGATGCGTCCCGTCGACGGGATGACGAACGCGGCCACGCCGGCGATGAGCAGGAAGCCCAGTTCCACCCGGTTTCCGGATTCCAGGGTCATGAACGACGTCTTCTGGCCGGACATCCGGCGAGCCACCCACAGGGCCACGAGGACGACGACAGGCCAGCCGATACCCATCAGCAGCCGATTGGACCCGGTCATGTTCGCCGCCGCGTACTGGACGTAGTCGGGATTGCTGCCCGCGGTGTAGGCGTAGTACAGGTCGACGGCGTACTCCGGCAGCACCGCGATGAGAGCCAGGACGGCGATGGCCAGCCCACCGGACACGTCGATCTGGGCGGCTTCGGCGGCCCACGCCAGCAGGAAGCTGGCCGCGACCACCGCGGCGCCGTAGAGCGCGAGTGCCACGACGGGATTCGGGTGCAGCCCGGCGAAGCGGACCACCAGCGCGGGCACGATGAAGGCGAGGGTGAGGGCCAGTGACCGGATGAGCGTCCGTGAGTGTGTTCTTGTCACGTGTGCGAGTCCTTACGCCTTGCGGCCCGGACTTCATCGACAGCGACGAAACCTCGGACCGACAGATGTCATGTCGGCCGGAGGTCTCGCTCGCCGGATATGGGATCGGGTGGAGGGCCGGGCGACTTCCGCCGCCAGTGGGTCGGGGCGAGCGAAGCGACGGGGCCAAAAATGACCATCCGCATCACGCCGGACCAGCCCGGCGGTCAGGAACTACTGCCCTTCGCTGACGACGACCCTACCGCCGCTCACCGTACACAGCAACTTAGCGAGGCTATAAATTAGTTCTGTGAAGTACCCTGAATTTGCTGATCAGAGCCCTCTGACTACAAAGTTAGGCGCCCCAAACTGAGAGATTCGCCTAACCGGGGCAAACAAAAACCGCCCCGGCCGTAGCCGGGGCGGTTTCTGTTCGACAGAGTGTCAGTCGGATTCCGACAGACGCGTCTTGAGCGTGGCGAACTCGTCCTTGATACCGGTCGGCAGCTTCTCGCCGACGAACTCGAACCACTCCTCGATCAACGGCAGTTCGGCGCGCCACTCGTCGGCGTTCACAGCGAGCGCCTCGTCGACGTCGGCGGCCTTCACGTCCAGACCATCGAGGTCCAGATCCGCGGCACTGGGCACGACACCGATCGGCGTGCTCTTGCCGTCGGCCTTATGCTCGATGCGCTCGACGGCCCACTTCAGCACCCGGCTGTTCTCACCGAATCCGGGCCACAGGAAGCGGCCGTCGTCGCCGCGACGGAACCAGTTCACGAAGAACACCGCGGGCAGCTTGGATTCGTCGGCGTTCTTGCCGATGTTGATCCAGTGCTGGAAGTAGTCACCGACGTTGTAACCCAGGAACGGCAGCATGGCCATCGGGTCGCGACGCACGGTGCCGACCTTGCCCTCGGCGGCGGCGGTCTGCTCGGAGCCCAGGGTGGCGCCGATGAACACACCGTGCTGCCAGTCGCGGGCCTGGGTGATCAGCGGGACGGTGGTCTTGCGACGGCCGCCGAACAGGATCGCCGAGATCGGCACACCCTGCGGGTCGTCCCATTCCGGCGCCAGCGTCGGGCACTGCGAGATCGGGGTGCAATAACGCGAATTCGGATGCGCGGCTTTGGTTTCCGTCTCACGAAGGTTCCAGTCCTGGCCCTTCCAGTCGATCAGATGATCGGGCTCGCCCTCCAGGCCCTCCCACCACACGTCACCATCGTCGGTCTTGGCGACGTTGGTGAAGACGGTGTTGCCGCCGGCGATGGTCTTCATCGCGTTGGGGTTGGAGTCCCAGTTGGTGCCGGGCGCGACACCGAAGAAGCCGAACTCGGGATTGGTGGCGTAGAGCCGGCCGTCCTTGCCGAACCGCATCCAGGCGATGTCGTCACCGACGGTCTCGGCGCGCCAGCCCGGGATCGTGGGCTGCAGCATCGCGAGGTTGGTCTTGCCACAGGCCGACGGGAACGCCGCGGCGATGTAGTACGCCTTGTTCTCCGGGGAGATCAGCTTGAGGATCAGCATGTGCTCGGCGAGCCAGCCCTCGTCGTGGGCCATGGCCGACGCGATGCGCAGCGAGTAGCACTTCTTGCCCAGCAGCGCGTTGCCGCCGTAGCCGGAGCCGAAGCTCCAGATCTCGCGGGTCTCCGGGAAGTGGGTGATGTACTTCGTGTCGTTGCACGGCCACGGCACGTCCTTCTGGCCGGGCTCCAGCGGGGCGCCGATCGAGTGCAGCGCCTTGACGAAGAATCCGTCGTCGCCGATCTTGTCCAGCGCGGCCGCACCCATCCGGGTCATGGTGCGCATGGAGACCACGACGTACTCCGAGTCGGTGATCTCGACACCGAGCTTGGGATCCTCGGCGTCCAGCGGGCCCATGCAGAACGGCACCACATACATGGTGCGGCCACGCATGCTGCCGCGGTAGAGGTCGGTCATCAGCGGCCGCATCTCGGCGGGCGCCATCCAGTTGTTGGTGGGGCCGGCGTCGACCTCACGCTCGGAGCAGATGAAGGTCCGCGATTCGACGCGCGCGACGTCGGACGGGTCGGACAACGCGAGGTATGAGTTCGGTTGCTTCTCGTTGTTGAGCTTCTGGAAGGTACCGGCCTCGACCAGCTGCGCGGCGAGACGCTCGTACTCCGCCTCGGAGCCGTCGGCGAACACCACCCGGTCGGGCTGCGTCAGCTCCGCGACCTCTTGAACCCAGGCCAACAGCCCCTGATGTTTGGTCGGTGCGGTGTCGAGACCGGGAATGGTCGCTGAGGTCATCTAATATCTCCTGCGTAGGTTACGCGCCAGTAGCATCGGCGATAACTGGTAGGTCACGATCGTCCCTATGGAGAGGTTAACTCCCGTGACTTACGCGTGGTGAATCGGGACAATGTCCGATCACTCACAGGAACGATTCAGATGGCCCCAGTCAGCCGCACCGTTCATCCCCCCGCCGTTCAGATCGGCATGAACGGCGGCCAGGGCGGCACGCAGGCCGGACAGCTCCCGCTGACCGTCGGCGCCCGCTTGCGCGGTGCGCACCGCGAGGCCCCGTAACTCGGCGTCGATCTCGGCGACCCGTTGCGCCAGGGTTGCCGCCTCCCGGTCCTCCCGCCCGGCGTTCTCACCGGTGAACTGCACTTCCGCCACCAGCACCCGACTGGCGACCCGTTGCTCGGTTGCCTCGCGCAAACGGGCGGTGACCTCGGTGATCCACCGGTCCACCACGGCCCTGTCGTGCAGCACGCTGCGTATCCCGATCACCCACAAGCTCAGCAACAGCCCGGCCACCGCGCCGATCAGCACACCCAGCACGGCCAGGCCTGGCGCCAACCCGACGAACAACCGGCTGACCGCGAATGCGGCACCGAGGCCGAAACCCGCACCGAGCACCATCATCAGCCGGGTCTCCAAGGTCCTGGACCGCAACCCAGGCCGACCAGGGTCGACCACCGGGTCGGGCGGCGACACCGCCGGTACCGACAGTCCGAGTTCGGTCGCGACGTCCGCGAGATGGTCGGTGATGCCCTGGTCGACCTCCTCGACCACCTCGGCCGACCGCCGGTGCACGTAGGCCACCAGCCGGTCCGCCCGCCTGCCGTTCCAGTCCGAGACGTCCTCGGACAGTTCGGTACGCACCGATGCGCACCGACTGCGCGCGAAGTACGACAACTGCACCCGGGCCTGCTGCACCTGACTGCGCAGGGCGATGTTGCGTTCGGTGCGGGTCAGCCTCCGGGACCGCAGCAATTCGTCGCGTTCGTCCCGAAGCGCTGCCGCGCGACCGTCCGGCCGCTGCCCCGAACGCACCGCGGAAATGCGGTCGTTAAGGTGGGTCTCCTTGATGCGCAACATATTTCGATGCGACAGCCCCTCGTCGGCCAGTCCCGCCGACAACGCGTGGACCAACTCGTCGAGGGCCGGCTCGCCGTCTTCGGGTGCCGCGGCGACGCCGACCCAGGGCATCTGGGCGTAGCGCTGCGACCGGGCGGCGAGCAGCTCTCGGTCGGTGGCCAGCACGTCGCGCCACCCGCGGTGCACGTCGATCTTGGTCACGGCACCGATCACCAGATCGGTGTGGCGCGCGATCACATCCAGCAGTGCCGCATCCGATTCGGCCAGCGGGGCGACGGCAGAGACGGCGAACACCACGGCCACCGGCGCATGGTCGGGAGCCAGGTCTGCGGCCTCTACGAAGGTTCTGCCCGGGATCCTCGTCCGCAGCGCCGCGACGACGGCGGACACCCCGGCCAGCCAGGGGCCGGCCACCACGACCACGTCACACCGCACGACCTCGGGCGCCTGCGGGGTCACGTCCGTGCCGCCAACCGCAGCGACCCCCTGGTGAGCGCCTGCGCGCAACTGCGGTGCAGGACGTTCAGCGGCCCTTGGCCGTAGCGGCTCCAACGGATCGCATCGGCAGGACCGATCGGCAGTCCGTCGGCGCGCAGCACGTCGGCCGCCGCCGCCGCCACGCCGAGCACCACAGCGTCAGAGGCCAGCAGGTCCCACAGCGCGCCGTCTTCGGACCGCACCGACAGTGCCCTCAGTTCGGCCAGCGCCGCTTCGACGCGCAGGTAGCGACCCCGCGCGGTCGCCGCGGTCAGGGCGGTGAGTACCTGGTCGATGCCGCTGAGCCTGCGCATCAGCTCCGGCAACGACGCGGTGTCAAGGCCCGCGCGCAGCGCGGCGGTCAGCGCTTCGGTGCCGAACCGGTCCAGGGTGGCCAGCAGCCTGCCGCGGGTGACGTCGTCCGGAGTCGAACGGTCGGTAGCCATCGCCTGCAGTGCGGCGATGAGTTCCTCGTCCAGCACGGCGGTCGCGAGCAGGGCGTTCAGCGGCACCGTGGGCCGCCCGGTGCGGCGCCGGATCTCGACGACCTGCCGCGCTGCCCCCGACCCGAGCAGATCGCACTTGTTGAGCACCACCAGAGCGGCCTGGGTCGGCAGGTCCTCGGGTTTCACCGTCTCGGCCACCACCAGCACGGTGACGTCCTGCGGGCCGGCGTCGGCGGCGGCCAGGACGTGGTTGCCCGCGCCGCGCAGCGCCGCGGCCACCGTGTCACGTCCGGTTCCGGGCCGGCCGACGACGCACACCCTCGTCGGCCGGGTCAGCCGCCGCAGGATCACGGCCAGGCGGGGGTCGCCGGTCCGCGCGGCGAATGCCGCCAATTCCTCGGCGAAAATGACCGACTCCTCACCTCACGCGTCGCACTGACACCAATCCCCACCTCAAATGGTGACACTGCGGCGACGTGGTCGTGAACGGTGTTTTTCCGCACACGGTGTTCCAGGCAACTGTTGGGTATCAATCTGCCGCACGATGCAGGTCAATCGGCCACGATGCGCGACGATGTACCGATGCATGCCCAGCGTGAGGAAGCCGGCCGTGGGCTGCCGGATTCGGATACCTCGGGCCGGCCCGCAGCGAACGATGCGCAGGACGCACCCGCGGCCGAGAAACACCACGCCCGGCGCGTCAGCAGTTTCCGGAACCGGCGATCGACCCTTTCCGGGGGGCAGCAGGATCTGTGGGAGCGTCGCTGGCCCGAGCTCGGCGCCGAGGCGCGCGACCCGTCGGGGCAGCCGCTGTCCCGCGACATCGCCCAATGGTTCGGCAGGCAGGCCCCGGTGACCCTGGAGATCGGCTGCGGTACCGGCATCTCGACGCTGGCCATGGCGATCGAGGAACCGCACATGGACGTGGTGGCCGTGGAGGTCTATCGCCGCGGGCTGGCGCAGATGCTGGGCGCCATCGACCGCACGGCGGCGACCGAACACCCCGTCACCAACATCCGGTTGATCCGAGGTGACGGCCTCGACGTGCTCGAACACATCTTCACCACGGCATCGCTGACCGGTGTCCGGATCTTCTTCCCGGACCCGTGGCCGAAGGCCCGCCACCACAAGCGCCGGCTGCTGCAGCCCGAGACCGTGGCGCTCATCGCCGACCGGCTGGTGCCGGGTGGCATCCTGCACGCCGCGACCGATCACGCCGAGTACGCCGAACAGATCGTGGAGGTCGGCGACGCCGAACCGCTGCTGCGGCGCGCGGACCCGACGACGGAGTTGCCGATCTCGGTCCGGCGGCCAGAGACCAAGTACGAAGGCAAGGGTCTGGAGGCGGGCCGCGATATCGCCGAGCTGGTGTGGGTACGTACTCACTCAGCGACGGAATGAGCGAAGGACACCAGCATGAGTGTGGCCACCGACATCCCCGAGATACCTGAGATCCCCGCCCCCAGCGAGGACACCCAGGCACCGGCGATCCAGAAGGTCCTGCTGGTCTGGGACGCGCCCAATCTGGACATGGGGCTCGGGTCCATCCTGGGCGGCCGGCCGACGGCCGCGCACCGCCCGCGGTTCGACGCGCTGGGTCGCTGGCTGCTGCAGCGCACCGCGGACATCTCAGCCGTCTCGGCCGGCGTGTCCGACGATGCGTCGCAGCCGGTCTCGCTGGAACCCGAAGCCACCGTGTTCACCAACATCGCTCCTGGTAGCGCCGATGTCGTCCGCCCCTGGGTGGAGGCGCTGCGTAACGTGGGCTTCGCGGTTTTCGCGAAGCCCAAAGTCGATGACGACAGCGACGTCGACAGCGACATGCTCGGCCATATCGCACTGCGCCGGGGTGAAGGTCTGGCCGGGTTGGTCGTGGCTTCGGCCGACGGGCAGGCGTTTCGCGCACCGCTGGAGGAGATAGCTCACGAGGGCGTTCCGGTGCAGGTGCTCGGATTTCGCGAACATGCCAGTTGGGCGTTAGCGTCGGATACCTTGGAGTTTGTCGACCTGGAGGACATCGCCGGTGTCTTCAGGGAGCCACTACCGCGAATCGGCCTTGATTCGCTGCCCGAGCAGGGCGCTTGGCTGCAGCCCTTCAGGCCGCTGTCGGCGCTACTGACCTCGCGCTTATAGACAACAGAAGCGATAATGCGCGCGCAGCGTGACCAGAACATATTAAGGAGCTGACGTGTTCGCCTGGTGGGGTCGAACGGTGTACCGATACCGATACATAGTGATCGGTGTCATGGTCGCACTGTGCCTTGGTGGCGGCGTGTTCGGGGCGAGCCTCGGTCAGCACGTCACCCAGAGCGGTTTCTACAACGAGGGCAGCGAATCGGTGCGGGCGTCGCTGCTCAGCGACGAGGTGTACGGCCGGGACCGCACCAGCCACGTCGTCGCCATCCTGACGCCGCCCGACGACAAGTTGGTCACCGACAAGGACTGGCAAAAGAAGGTCGTCGGCGAACTGGACCAGGTGGTCAAGGACCATCCCGATCAGATCGTCGGCTGGGTGGGCTGGCTGAAGGCACCCGACACCACCGATCCGACGGTCAGCCAGATGAAGACCGAGGATCTGCGGCACACCTTCGTCAGCATCCCGCTCAAGGGCGACGACGACGACACCATCCTGAAGAACTATCAGACTGTCCAACCGGACCTCGAGAAGATCAATGGCGGCGATATCAAACTCGCCGGCCTGAACCCGCTGGCCAGTGAGCTCACCGGAACCATCGGCACCGACCAGGCCCGCGCCGAGGTGGTCATCATCCCGCTGGTGGCGGTGGTGCTGTTCTTCGTGTTCGGCGGTGCCGTCGCCGCGGCCCTGCCCGCCATCATCGGTGGCCTGACCATCGGCGGGGCGCTCGGCATCCTGCGGATCACCGCCGAATTCGGGCCGGTGCACTACTTCGCCCAACCCGTCGTGACGATGATGGGCTTCGGCATCGCGATCGACTACGGCCTGTTCATCGTCAGCCGGTTCCGGGAGGAACTGGCCGAAGGCTATGACGTCGAGGCCGCGGTCCGAAGATCGGTGATGACCTCCGGCCGGACGGTGGCGTTCTCGGCGGTCATCATCGTGGCGTCCATCCTGCCGCTGCTGCTCATCCCGCTCGGCTTCCTGAAGTCCATCACCTACGCGGTGATCGCCTCGGTGCTGCTCGCGGCGATCCTGTCGATCAGCGTGTTGCCCGCCGTGCTCGCCATCCTGGGGACCAATGTCGATGCCTTGGGCGTGCGCACCCTGTTGCGCATCCCGTTCCTGGCGAACTGGCCGTTCTCCCGCAAGATCATCGACTGGTTCATCGAGAAGACCCAGAAGACCAAGACCCGTGAAGAGGTCGAGAAGGGCTTCTGGGGCAAGCTGGTCAATATCGTCATGAAGCGGCCCATCGCCTTTGCCGCGCCGATCCTGGTCATCATGACGCTGCTGGTCATCCCCATCGGGCAGCTGGCGCTGGGCGGGCTGAGCGAGAAATACCTGCCCCCGGACAATCCGGTGCGCATGGCCCAGGAGCAGTTCGACAAGGAATTCTCGCAGTTCCGCACCGAACCCATGACCCTGGTGATCAAGTCCGACAACGGCGAACCCGTGACCGATCAACAGCTGGCCGCGGTGCGCGCCGAAGCGCAGACGGTGCCCGGCTTCGCCGGCAGCGACAACCCGTCCAAGATGTGGCAGGAACGCCCGGCTCAGGAGAGCGGCTCCAAGGACCCGTCGGTCCGGGCGATCCAGAACGGCCTGGTCAACAGCAGCTCCGCACCCAAGACGCTCGAGGAGCTACGGGCGCTGACACCGCCCCGGGGCACCACGATCCTGGTCGGCGGCACCCAGGCACTGGCTCAGGACAGCATCCTGACCCTCTTCGACAAACTGCCGCTGATTGCGGTGATCCTGGTGATCACCACGACCATCCTGATGTTCCTGGCGTTCGGTTCGATCGTGCTTCCCATCAAGGCGGCCTTGATGAGCGCCCTGACACTCGGCTCCACGATGGGCATCCTGACGTGGATGTTCGTCGAGGGCGGGCACGGTTCGGGCTTGTTCAACTACACGCCACAGCCACTGCTGGCCCCGATGATCGGCCTGATCATCGCCGTCATCTGGGGCTTGTCCACCGACTACGAGGTGTTCCTGGTGTCCCGCATGGTGGAGGCGCGCGAGCGCGGCCTGTCCACCGCCGAGGCCATCCGGATCGGCACCGCAACCACGGGCCGGCTGATCACCGGCGCGGCCCTGGTGCTGGCCGTCGTGGTGGCCGCGTTCGCCTTCTCCGACCTGGTCGTGATGAAGTACCTGGCCTTCGGTCTGCTGATCGCGCTGCTG
>JAHFVC010000256.1 GCA_023264765.1 Mycobacterium sp.
GCCGAACTGCTCGATAAGGTCGCCGAGTCCGGGCGCCTGGATGTGGTGCCCGATCTGGCGTATCCGCTGCCGGTCGCGGTGATCTGCCGGATGCTCGGTGTCCCGTTGGAGGATGAACCTCAGTTCAGTCAGGCCGCGGCGTTGCTGGCGCAGGGGCTCGACCCGATCATGACGCTGACGGGGCAGGCGTCCGATACCGCCGACGAACGCCTGCAGGCAGGCGAGTGGATGCGCGACTACCTGGGGACGCTGGTCGAACGGCGACGCGCCGACCCACGCGAGGACATGATCTCCGCGCTCATCGCGGCGGAGGAGGACGGCGACCAGCTCACCGCCGACGAGATCGTCGCGACCTGCAACCTGCTGCTCGTCGCGGGTCATGAGACGACGGTGAACCTGATCGCCAATGCCGTGCAGGCGATGATGCGGGACCCGGCGCAGTGGACCGCGCTGGCCACGGATCCGGACCGGGCGAACGTGATCATCGAGGAGACCCTGCGCTACGACCCGCCTGTGCAACTGATGATGCGAATCGCCGGAGACGAGATGCAGATCGGCCCGACTCGCGTTCCCCAGGGCGACAGCATCCTGCTGTTGGTCGCTGCGGCGAACCGCGACCCGGATGCCTTCGACCGGCCCGACGTCTTCGATCCGGACCGGGAAGGGTTGCGGCACTTGTCTTTCAGCAAAGGGCCGCACTTCTGTCTCGGCGCGCCACTGGCCCGGTTGGAGGCCCGTATCGCGTTGACCGAACTGGCGCGGCGGTTCCCTGACATCCGGCTGGCGGGCGAACCCGTGTACAAGCCGAACGTCACGCTGCGGGGACTGGCGTCACTGCCGCTGGGCTAGGGGTGGTGGACCATGCCGATCCAGCCGTTGAATTGATGGGCCGGTGGTGATTTCACCGTCGGGGTGGCGCTGACCCGGATGTGACCCGCGGTCTGGCAGACGGTGGCCCCGGTGCCGGCGGGGTGGCACGGCGGCCCGGACGGCGCGGCCGTGGCGGGTGTGGCCGCGGCGATCGCGATCGAGGTCAGTGCGGCGGTGAGGAAGAACGGAACGGTACGCATCGGTGAGTTCCTTTCGTGGGCGACTGCACTCAGCTTCGCGGCGTCCGGCGTCCCGCACAGCGGTGGTGGCCCCCGACTTCTCCGGGGGTTAACCCCTACCCCGAGTCGATGCGTATTCCGTCGCCAATTTTGCACTCAAGCGTTCATTCCGCAGCATTTGTTGCGAAATCACATTGAATCCGCACTAGGGTGACGCTCATGCGGATTCTCCTGGTGGGTGCCGGTGGTGTCGGTTCGGCGTTCTGTTCGATCGCGGCTCGGCGGGACTTCTTCGAGCGGGTGGTCGTGTGTGACTACGACGAGATGCAAGCCACGCGGGTGGCCGACGGGGTCGGCGACGACAGATTCACCGCGGCCCGCGTTGATGCGAGTTCGGCCGATGCGATCGCCGATCTGGTACGCGAGCACGGCATCACCCATGTGATGAACGCCGTCGATCCGCGGTTCGTCATGCCGATCTTCAACGGCGCGATCGCCGGTGGTGCGGATTACCTGGACATGGCGATGAGCCTGTCGCAGCGTCACCCGGACAACCCCTACGAACTGCCGGGGATCAAACTCGGCGACGAGCAGTTCGCCGCCGAAGGTGACTGGCGAGCCGCGGGCCGGCTGGCACTGGTCGGGATCGGGGTCGAGCCGGGCCTGTCGGATGTGTTCGCCCGCTATGCCGCCGATCATCTGTTCGCCGACATCGATGAACTCGGCACGCGGGACGGCTCCAACCTGACGGTCGAGGGCTACGACTTCGCGCCGTCGTTCTCCATCTGGACCACCATCGAGGAATGCCTGAATCCGCCGGTGATCTGGGAGGCGGACCGGGGTTGGTTCACCACCGAACCTTTCAGTGAGCCGGAGGTTTTCGACTTTCCGGACGGCATCGGCCCGGTCGAGTGCGTGAATGTCGAGCACGAAGAGGTGCTGCTCATGCCGCGCTGGGTGAAATGCCGGCGGGCCACCTTCAAGTACGGACTGGGCGCCGAGTTCATCGAGGTGCTCAAGGCGCTGCACAAGCTCGGGCTCGATCGCACGGAGAAGGTGTCGGTCGGCGGCCAATTGGTGAGCCCCCGCGACGTCGTCGCGGCCTGCCTGCCCAACCCCGCCACCCTCGGTCCCCGGATGAAGGGTAAGACGTGTGCCGGGCTGTGGGTGACCGGCACCGGCACCGACGGTGAGGCACGGTCGACCTACCTGTACCACGTGGTGGACAACGAATGGTCGATGGCAGAGTATGGGCATCAATGCGTGGTGTGGCAGACGGCGGTCAATCCTGTTATCGCACTGGAGCTCCTGGCGAACGGGACGTGGTCGGGCAGTGGCGTGCTCGGTCCCGAGGCGTTCGATCCGGTCCCATTCCTGGATCTGTTGACGGCCTACGGCTCACCGTGGGGCATCAAGGAGCTGTAGCGTCGGGCGCATGCCGACCGAGCTCACCGCCGAGCAAGCCGCCGCGCGACTGCGGACGACGGACACCTTGGGAATTCCGCTGGGGCCCGGACAGCCACCGGCCTTCCTGCGGGCACTGGGTGACCGAGACGACTGGATCGATCTGCGGGTCTACGGCGCACTGCTCGCGGTGCTCACCGAACTCTTCACCCGCACCGGCGTGCACTATCTGTCCGGGTTCTACGGGCCCCTGGAGCGGGCGCTGCGTGACGGGGGCGCCGACGTCGAGTTCGCGCCCGCGGACTTCCGGCGCTTCGGACCCCTGCTGCAACGGCAGTCGCCGCGGGTGATGACGACGGTCACGACGGCACCGGATGCGGATGGCTGGTGCTCACTGTCCTTGCATGCCGGCGGCACCATCGACGAATTGCGCCGTGCCGGAGCGGATCCCGACCGGCTGCTCATCGTCGAGGCCTCCGAAGCCTTCCCGCGGACCTACGGCCGCGACGATGAGTACCGCCATGCCCTGCACGTCGGCGAGATCGACATCCTGGTGCGCTCGTCTGAGGCGCCGTTGGCTCTGCCGGGTGGGGACACGCCGCCGAGTGACGTCGACCGGGCGATCGCGAAGAATGCCGTCGCTTACATGCCGCCGGGGGTCACCTTGCAGACCGGTATCGGCTCGATCCCCAACCAGATCGCCACGCTGCTCGCCGAGGGCGACGGCAGCGACTTCGGCCTGCACAGCGAGATGTTCACCGACGGCTGCATGCGCCTGCACCGGGCGGGCAAGATCACCAACGCCCGCAAAGGCCAGTTCGAGGGGGTCAGCGTGACGACGTTCGCCTTCGGTTCGGCCGAACTCTACGAGTGGCTGGACGGCAACCGGGAGGTGGCGTTCCTACCCGTCGAGGTGGTCAACGCTCCCGACGTGATCGCCGAGAACGAGCGCATGATCACCATCAACGGCGCACTGGCGATCGACATGCACGGTCAGGTGGTCGCCGACACCATCGCCGGTGGCCAGTTCAGCGGGATCGGCGGTGCAGAGGATTTCGTGGCAGGGGCCGGGATGGAGTTGTCCGACCGCTCACTCATCTGCCTGCCCTCGACCTACACCAAAGATGGCGTACTGCACTCGCGGATCGTGCCGTGGTTCGGGCCCGGCGCGGTGATCACCACGCCACGACATCACGTCGACGTCATCGTCACCGAACACGGCACCGCCGAACTGGAGGGCCTGACGGTTCGCGAGCGGGGCGAGGCCCTGGCCGCCATCGCGGATCCGCAGTTCCGGGACGGGCTGCTGGAAGCGGCCGCGCGGGCGGCCAAAGGCCGATCGCCGGTGCCGGACCGCATCATCCTGGCCTAACTTACAAAATGTAAGTTAGGGTCGTCCGATGGGTGACGATGCGCGTCAGTTCGTGGTGATCGGCGGCGGCCTGGCCGGTCTGGCCTCCGCGGTGTGGCTGGCCGAGGCGGGCAAGCGGGTCACCCTGCTGGAACGGCGCGGCAGCCTGGGCGGCCGAACCCATGCCATGCACGCGGACGCGGCCGACGACGTGCCCGACAACGGACAGCATGTGATCGCCAGCGGCTATCAGCATCTGTACCGCTACCTCACCAGCGTGGGCACCCGGCAGTACATCGAGTTCCCGAAGTCCTCGACGCTGCGCTGGCCCGACGGGCGACACGTCACCATGCACACCACCGGGCCGGGCGCCATCAGAACGCTGTTCGGGGTGCACCCCGACGCCGGGTGGGGCGAACGGTTGCGGGCCGCCCGCGCCACCCTGCTGCTGGGCTGGCAAGCCCTGCATCCGCCGGCCGACCTCGCGGATCTGAGTACCGAGCAATGGTTCCAGCGTGTCGGGATGCCCGCGAAAGCGCGAGAAGCGTTGTGGGACTGGCTCGCCCTGGGGATTGCCGCCGAACCGGTGGCACGCGAGTCGGCCAAGGTCTTCGCCAACGTATTGGCCACCGGCATCCGGCTGGGTATCAAACACCGCACCCCCGTGACCATCGGTTATCCGACCGTCGACCTGGACACGCTGTACATCACGGGGGCGCTCAAGGTATTCGAGGAGCGTGGTGTGACGGTGCGCTACCGCACCGTGGCGCGCCGGATCCGTATCGAGGACGGCAGCGTGCGAGCGGTTCAGCTCGCCGACGGTACCGAGATTCCCGCCGATGCGGTGGTCTGCGCGGTACCCAACTCGCACATCGCCGGACTGCTCGACGAACTCCCCGAGCATGCCGACATCTACGCGGCGGCAGACAAACTCGGCCACACCCCGATTGTCAGCACCAATCTGTACCTGGACCGGCCGCTGGGCACCCAATCCGCCTTCGAAGGGCTGATCGGCGGCACCGGTGTCATCGACGAGGTCTTCGACCGGCAGATCATGCACGGCCGCAGCACCGAGCGGGCCTGGCTGTACTGCCTGACCACCAGCGGCGCCTACGAACAGATCCACAAGTCCAACGACGAGATCGTCACCGAACAAATGGATCTGCTTCGCCGCTACTACCCGAACGCACGGGACGCGCAGGTGGTGCAGGCGCAGGTGGTGAAGATGCCGAAAGCCACCTTCTCCCAGGTGGTCGGGACCGACGCGCTACGCCCGCCGCAGCGCACCTCGGTGCCCACGCTGGTGCTGGCCGGCGACTGGACCGCCACCGACTGGTCGGCCACCATGGAGAGCGCGGTGCAGAGTGCCGCAGTGGCCGTCGACCTCCTCCTGAAGTGACCAGGCGACGCCTGCGCGCCGCCGACCGTCGCGACCAGTTGCTCGACGTCGCGCGGGAAATCGTTGCGGCGCAGGGCTTCACCGACCTCACCATAGACAAGGTGGCCAGGCAGTCCGGGGTCACCAGGACGGTCGTCTACCACCAGTTCACCGACCTCGCGGGACTCACCACCGCCCTGCTCGATCGCGAGTCGGCCATCGCCTTCGCCGGAATGAGCACCGTGGCCGACGTCGGCCTCGAAGTGCTCGGTGACGGCATCCTGGCCTATCTGCATGCGGCACCGGCGAGTTGGCGGATCATCCTGTGCCCGCCCGATGGCGCACCGCCCGAGGCGCGGGTTCGGATCGAGCTGGGCCGTTCCTACGCCCGCGGCGTGGCAGCCCGGCACCTCGGGCTCGATCCCGACGGCGCGCCGGTACGGATCCTGTTGGCAGCCATCGAGGAACTGGCGCGCCTGCACCTGGAGGACCGGGACCGGTATCCCGATGAACTGGTGCGCACCCACTTGCGCTCACTGGTGGCCTGGGCGGCAAGCGCCCCGGTCACAGCGGATTGAGGATCCGGTCCAGGAACTGCCGGGTGCGCTCCTGCCGGGGGTTCCCGATGACCTCCTCGGGGGTGCCCTGCTCCAAGATGATGCCCTGGTCGGTGAACAAAACCTGCTGCGACACCTGTCTGGCGAACTGGATTTCGTGCGTGACGATCACCAGCGTCCAGCCTTCGACCGCGAGATCCTTGATGACGGAGAGCACCTCGCCGACCAGCTCCGGATCCAGAGCCGAGGTCGGCTCGTCGAAGAGCACCAGTTTCGGTTTGAGCGCCAGTGCCCGGGCGATACCGACGCGCTGTTGCTGACCGCCGGACAACTGGAACGGGTACTGGTCCTGTTTGGCGGCCAGCCCGACCTGATCCAGCAACGCGACGGCCTCGGCGACCGCCTCGTCCTTCGGTCGCTTCTGCACGATCACCGGCCCCTCGATGATGTTCTGCAGCACCGTCTTGTGCGGGAACAGGTTGTGGCCCTGGAAGACGAAACCACTGCGTGACTGGAACCTACGCACCTCGGGTTTCGGTGTGGGCGTGGCGAAGTCTATCTCGACATCGTCCACCCGGATCACGCCGGCATCGGCCCTGTCGAGCGCGTTGAGGGTGCGCAGCAGGGTCGTCTTACCCGACCCCGAGGGCCCGATGATGGCCGTGGCGGTACCGCGCGCCACCCTGAACGACACGCCCTTGAGTACCTTGTTGTCGCCGAACGCCTTCTCGACACCCTCGGCGACGACGCGATACTCGGTCGCCGTCGCGTCTTCGGATTCGGTCATCGCGCCACATACCTTTCGAGTCGGCGTTCCAGCCGGTTCTGACCGGAGGACAACACCAGGCAGATCACGTAGTAGTACACGGCGGCGGCAACGTAGGTCGAGAAGAAGTCGAACGTCGGTGCCCCGATGATCTGCGCCTGCCGGAACAGTTCGGTCACCAGGATGGCCGAAGCCAGCGAGGTGTCCTTCACCAGTGAGATCAGCGTGTTGGACAGCGGGGGGACCGCCACCCGAGCGGCCTGCGGCAGGATGATCCGGCGCAGCGCCCCGGCGTAGTTCAGGCCGATGGTCTCGGCCGCCTCCCACTGACCCTTGGGGATGCTCTGGATCGCGGAACGGATGATCTCCGCGGAGTAGCCACCGACGTTCAGTGAAAACGCGATGACGGCAGCGGTGAAGGCCGGCAGGGTGACCCCGAACTTCGGCAGGCCGTAGAACACGATCACCAACTGCACCAGCAGCGGGGTGCCGCGGATCACCGAGATGTAGAACCTGGCCAGATTGCTCAACACCACATTCGACGACAGCCGGGCCAGCGCCACCGCCAGTGCGATGACCAGACCGACCACGAAACTGATGATGGTGAGCGGAATGGTCGCGGTGATCGCGGCTTTGGCCAGCGGCCACAGATTGTCCAGCACCAGTTGGAAGCCCGAACGGGCCTGCGGCGCCGGCGCGCCCTGCGCGGCGGGTGCGCCGCCCGCGGCCTGGCCGGTGGCGTCCGCTTTGAGGTATTTCTGCGAGATGGTTGCCAGCGTCCCGTCGGCGCGGAGTTCGTCGAGCGCGCCGTTGAGTTCGGGCAGATATCCGCTGTCCTTGCGGGCGGCGAGGCCCTGCTCGCTCTTCTCTCCGGTCTGCGCGGCGATCTTGACGGTCTTGTCGCCGGTCTCGGCGAGGTAGGCGTAGACGGCGATGCTGTCGTTGACGGTGGCATCGATGCGGCCCTGGTTGAGAAGGGTGATGGCCTGGGCGAAGCCTTCCACCGCTTCGACGTTGGCACCCGCGTCTCGGGCGACCTGAGCCCAGTTGCTGGTACTGGACTGCGCGGTCGTCTTGCCCTTCAAATCGGCCAGGGACTTGATCGAGTCATCGTTCGCCCGGGTGACGATCACCCCTTCGCCCACCGAATACGGTTTGGAAAGATCGTATTTGGCTTGGCGCTCCGGGTTGATGGTGACCTCGTTGGCCACCACGTCGAACCGTTTCGCCTCCAGCGCCGCGAAGATCGAATCCCACGGCGTCTCGACGAACTCGACTGGCACACCGAGCTTCTCGCCGACCGCTTTGGCCACGTCGACGTCATAGCCGGTGAGCTGACCGGTCTTGGTGTCGTGATAGCTGAAGGGCGAGTAGGTGCCCTCGGTGCCGACTCGTAGCACCCCGGCCGATCTGATCGGGGTGTCCGGGGGGGCGCCGGTCGCGTCCGTCTTGAGGTATTTCTGCGAGATCTTGGCCAGGGTTCCGTCGGCGCGCAATGCGCTCAGCGCACCGTTGAGTTCGGGCAGATAGCCGCTGTCCTTGCGGGCGGCGAAGCCCTGTTCGCTCTTCTCGCCGACGGTGCCCGCGATCTTCACCGTCTTGTCGCCGGTCTCGGCGAGGTAGGCGTAGACGGCGATGCTGTCGTTGATCACCACGTCGACACGGCCCTGGTTGAGCAGGGTGATGGCCTGGGCGAAGCCCTCCACACTTTCCACCTTGGCGCCCGCCTTGCGGGCCACCTCGGACCAATTGCTGGTTGCGTTCTCGGCAGCGGTCTTGCCCTTGAGGTCGCCCAGCGATCTGATCGAGGTGTCGCCCGCCCTGGTGACGATGACACCTTCGCCCACCGAATAGGGCTGCGACAGATCGTATTTGGCTTGCCGCTCGGGGTTGATGGTGACCTCGTTGGCCACCACGTCGAAGCGGTCGGCTTCCAGACCGGCGAAGATCGAATCCCACGGCGTCTCGACGAACTCCACCTTCACGCCCAGTTTTTCGCCAACCGCCTTGGCGACGTCGACGTCATAGCCGGTCAGCTCACCGGTTTTCGGGTCGTGATAGCTGAATGGCGAGTACACCCCCTCGGTGCCCACCCGCAGCACACCGGCGGACGCGATAGGTGTGTCCCCACCGCCCTTGGATCCGCACCCGGCGGTCAGCAGCGTGGCGAGCAGGGCTATCACCAGCACGACTGCGCCGGCCCTGCCCGGTCGTTGAAGAGGGAAGCTCACCGGCGCAACCTAGCAACGTGCCGGCGATTACCCAACGGTTTCGATCAACCGGGCTGGTAAATCCAGGGTTGGGAGGGTAGAGCGGCCGGGTCGAAGCGGTCCAACATGGCGTCCGGTGGGCCCGGCGGCAGGTCCAGCGAATCGGCGATCTGCGCGAGCGCGCGATCCACCCCGATCTCGGCGAGCGTCACCGCGCCGTCGCGCTTGGCCAGTCGCTTACCCTCGCCGTTGAGTACCAGCGGAACGTGGGCATATACCGCGCTCGGATAGCCGAGGAGTGCACCCAGATAGGCCTGCCGCGGTGACGAGGACAGCAGATCGTCGCCGCGCACCACCTGGTCGACGCCCTGCGCCGCATCGTCGACCACGACGGCCAGGTTGTAGGCGGGCACTCCGTCGCCGCGGCGCAACACGAAATCGTCCACCACGCCGGTGTAGTGGCCGTGGATCACGTCGGTGACGGTGTATTCGGCGGTGTCACTGCGCAGCCGGAGCGCGGGTGGCCGGTCCCCGCGCCCGGAGCTGGGCGGCAGGTCGCGGCACGTGCCCGGGTACGCCCCCTCCGGCGCATGCGGTGCGCGCGGCGCCTGCAGAATGTCCTTTCTGCTGCAATGGCATTCGTACACCAGGCCGCGGTCGGTCAACTCCGCGATGACGGCGTCGTAGCGATCCTGGTGTGCCGTCTGATATTCCGGCGGCTCATCCCAGGTCACCCCGACGGCCGAGAGGTCGGCGATCTGCCTGGCCGCCACATCGCCGAAGGTGCGGTCGTCGAGGTCTTCCACCCGCAGCAGGAACCGCCGCCCGGTCGACCGGGCGAACAGCCAGGCCAGGATCGCCGTGCGGAGGTTGCCGATGTGCAGGTCGGCCGACGGGCTGGGCGCGAACCGCCCCGCAGCGCTCATGTCGCCAACCTAGATCAGGCGACCAGTGCCAACCGTTCCCGGGCCTGCTCGACGCACTGTGCCCAGCGCCGCGCGCCCGGCGCATGCACCCCGGATTCGCCGGGGAAGGCGCTGGTGATCACCAGGTCGGGTTGCAGCCCGGCCAGCACCTGCAGACTCCGCGACAAGGACCGCGCCTCGCTCAGCGACGGGATATAGCCGGGGATCCAGTTGCCGTCGGGATCCTGCATGATCGTGTCCCCGGTGAACAGGTAACTCTGACCGTAGGCGCCCGGCACCAGATAGCAGGTGCTGCCGGGCGAGTGACCCGGCGTCGGGATCACCTCGATGCCGTTGCGGTCGACGTGCCTGCTGCCGACGG
>JAHFVC010000257.1 GCA_023264765.1 Mycobacterium sp.
CATGACCAGCTTCCGTCAGTACGCCGTCACCGCTCTCGCCGCAGGCGCCATGGCCGTGGGCGCACTCGCCCTGACCGCACCCGTCGCCCAAGCCCAGTCCTTCGCGCAGTCATGCGTCACCAACCCCGGTGCATACGCAACCGGCGCCGTGAAGGGCGTCTACCACACCGAGCGGCGCGGCAACGATCGCGACCAGATCTGCAAGGTGTACGACGCGGCCAACAAGCTGCTCGGAACGACGACCCACACCGACTACAACTACTACGTCAAGCACGTCGAAACGCTCCCCGTCCCGCCGCTGTCTGCGCAGGTTCAGGGATAGCCGACGAGTGTGGGTGCTGTGCACGCGAATTCGCACTTCTGCGTACACGGCACCCACAGTCGTCAGACGGAGCAGCCCGCGGCACGTAATTTCCCACGAACCCGCGACACTATGTCGTCTGGACGGGCCATCATTGCCGCGCTGACTCGCACCACCGCCCAGCCGGCGTCTTCCAACAGCGCGATGCGGTCGATGTCCCAGGATCGCTGTCGCGCATCGGTCCAATGCTGGACACCGTCGTACTCGACGATGATCTTCCATTCTCGCCAGCCCATGTCCGCCCGAATCCGCAGGCGCGGGAAGATGATCTGCGTTTCCGGCCGTGGCAAACCCGCCCTGACCAGCACCAGCCGCAGTCGCGTCTCCTGAGGTGATTCGGCCCCGCCATCAGACAGCGCGAGCACCGATCGCAGCCTGGCGACGCCGCGGGCTCCCGGATGCGCGGCGGCCACCGCTGCGATCTCGTCCGCCGTCACGCCGGTCGCGTTCCGCACCGCATCCACCAGAACGACGGCCTGCTGCTCGGGGTAACGGCGTCCAAGGTCGTACGCGGTGCGCGCCGGCGTGGTGCAGCTGATGCCGTCGACGGAGCACGTCTCGCCGTCGGCGAGCGTCCATGAGCGCACGACCATCCCGGGTTGTGCATGCCGGTCGGCCCGGATGATCTCCGCCGGGGCATTCGGATTCAGCCATTTGGTACCAAGTAGCGCCGCGGCCGAGACGCCGGCGAGTGTGGCGCCCGACGACAACCACGCAGCCTGCGCTCGCACCAAAGCAGTGACTTCGCAGTCGCGTCGCACGTAGGCATCGAGGTAGACGGCTTTGTGATCGCGCGCCAACTCGCGCCGGGTGAACATGCCGGAGCGCACGGCGGCGCTACCGATGAAAGGTTCCATGCCCGCACGGTCACCGCGACCACCGACGAGTGTGGGCCCCACGCACGCGAATACGCCGAATCCTGTGCACAGAACCCACACTGGGGATGACTCACGAAAAAGGCCCTGGTGTGCGGAGCACACCAGGGCCTTTTTTCGTACAGGGACTTAGAAGTCCATACCGCCCATGCCACCGGTCGGGTCGCCCGCAGGTGCGGCGGCCTTCTCCGGCTTGTCGGCGACGACGGCCTCGGTGGTGAGGAACAGCGCCGCGATGGACGCCGCGTTCTGCAGCGCCGAGCGGGTGACCTTGACCGGGTCGGCAACGCCGGCGGCCAGCAGGTCCTCGTACACGTTGGTCGCGGCGTTCAGGCCGTGACCGTCGGGCAGGTTCGACACCTTCTCGGCGACGACGCCCGGCTCCAGACCACCGTTGAAGGCGATCTGCTTGAGCGGAGCCGACAGCGCGACGCGCACGATGTTGGCACCGGTCGCCTCGTCACCTTCGAGCTTGAGCTCGTCGAGCGCCGGGGACGACTGCAGCAAGGCCACGCCACCACCGGCGACGATGCCCTCTTCGACGGCAGCCTTCGCGTTGCGGACGGCGTCCTCGATGCGGTGCTTGCGCTCCTTGAGCTCCACCTCGGTGGCAGCTCCGGCCTTGATCACCGCAACACCGCCGGCCAGCTTGGCCAGGCGCTCCTGCAGCTTCTCGCGGTCGTAGTCGGAATCGCTGTTCTCGATCTCGGCGCGGATCTGGGCCACCCGGCCGGCGATGGCGTCGGAGTCGCCCGAGCCCTCGACGATGGTGGTCTCGTCCTTGGTGATGACGACCTTGCGGGCGGTGCCCAGCAGTGCCACATCGGCGGTCTCCAGCGAGAGGCCGACCTCTTCGCTGATGACCTGGCCACCGGTGAGGATGGCGATGTCCTGCAGCATGGCCTTACGGCGGTCACCGAAGCCCGGGGCCTTGACGGCGACGGACTTGAAGGTGCCACGGATCTTGTTGACCACCAGGGTGGACAGGGCTTCGCCCTCGACGTCCTCGGCGATGATCAGCAACGGCTTGCCGGACTGGATGACCTTCTCCAGCAGGGGCAGCAGGTCCTTGACCGTCGAGACCTTCGACGACACCAGCAGGATGTACGGATCCTCGAGGACCGCTTCCTGACGCTCGGCGTCGGTCACGAAGTAACCCGAGATGTAGCCCTTGTCGAAGCGCATGCCTTCGGTGAGCTCCAGCTGCAGGCCGAAGGTGTTGGACTCTTCGACGGTGATGACACCCTCGTTGCCGACCTTGTCCAGAGCCTCGGCGATCAGGTCACCGATGGACTGGTCACCGGCGGAGATACCGGCGGTGGCAGCGATCTGCTCCTTGGTCTCCACCTCCTTGGCGGTGGCGAGCAGGCGGGCCGTGACAGCCTCGACTGCCTTCTCGATGCCGCGCTTCAGGCCGAGCGGGTTGGCGCCGGCAGCGACGTTGCGCAAACCTTCGCGAACCAGGGCCTGAGCCAGCACGGTGGCGGTGGTGGTGCCGTCGCCCGCGACGTCGTCGGTCTTCTTGGCGACCTCTTTGACCAGCTCAGCGCCGATCTTCTCGTAGGGGTCCTCGAGCTCGATCTCCTTGGCGATGGACACACCATCGTTAGTGATCGTGGGGGCGCCCCATTTCTTCTCCAGGACGACGTTGCGGCCCTTGGGGCCCAGCGTCACCTTTACGGCGTCGGCGAGGGCGTTCAGACCCCGCTCGAGGCCACGACGGGCCTCTTCGTCATACGCAATTGTCTTGGCCATTGCGAAGTGATTCCTCCGGATTGGGAACTGCACGTCTGTTGGTCGGGCGCAGTGCCCGCGACGGACGGCTGGGGTGTGCTCCCTAGCCTCACCGATCCCGACCTAGCACTCACGTATCGAGAGTGCCAAGTACGTTCTTAGCACTCGACCAGGTCGAGTGCAAGGTCATCACCAGCCGTTCACTGCGCGCGAAGCCCGTCGAACACGACATCGATGACATGTTCGGCGACCTCCGGGTTGTAGGCCTGGACGGCCTGGCACCCCACCAGCAGAGCCTTCACCTCCGGCACGGTGACGTCCGGGCGCACGGTCCCGGCGCGCTGAGCCGCGGTCAACAGCTCGCCGATCATGGCGAGGAAATCGACTTCCGCCTGCGGGACCACGCAGTTGATGTCGATCCCCAGACCGGCCAACGCGTCGACCAGGCCGCGATCGGCCGCGCCCCACTGCAACACCATCGAGCGCATGAAGGTGAGCAGGCCGGTGCCCTCATCCCCGGACTCCAGAAGCGCGCGACCTTGGTCGACGATGCTCCGGATGCGCTCGTCGACGACGGCCCGGTACAGGTCCTCCTTGGCGGGGAAGTGCCGGTACACCGTGCCTGCACCCACGCCGGCGCGGCGCGCGATCTCGTCGATCGGGACGCCCAGGCCGTCGGCGGCGAAGGTCTCGTAGGCGACCTCGAGCACCCGCGCACGGTTGCGGGCCGCATCAGCGCGCATCGGCAAGCACCTCCGGGAATAAGAAAACGGGGCGTGCGTTCCGTATAGTCGGAACTAACCGGAGAACACACCCCGCTTAACCCTCACAAGGAGTTTCTCATGTCGCACTGGACCACCGCCAACATTCCCGACCAGACCGGCCGCACCGCCGTCATCACCGGCGCCAACACCGGACTGGGCTACGAGACCGCAGGCGCACTGGCCGCCAAGGGAGCCAACGTCATCCTGGCCGTCCGCAACCTCGACAAAGGCGCGGCCGCCGCCGAATTGATCGGCCGCCGCCACCCCGGTGCGCAGGTCAGCGTGCAGCAACTCGACCTGACCTCGTTGGAGTCGGTCCGGGCCGCCGCCGGCGCACTGCGCGACGCGCACGATCACATCGACCTGCTGATCAACAACGCCGGCGTGATGTGGACCCCGAAGGACACCACGAAGGACGGCTTCGAACTCCAATTCGGCACCAACCACCTGGGCCACTTCGCCTTCACCGGTCTGCTGCTGGACCGCCTGCTGCCGACGCCCGGATCACGGATCGTCACCGTCAGCAGCATGGGCCACCGGATCCGCGCCGATATCCACTTCGACGACCTGCAGTGGGAGCGCAGCTACAACCGGGTCGCGGCCTACGGGCAGGCCAAGCTGGCCAACCTGCTCTTCACCTACGAGCTGCAGCGCCGCCTGGTGGGACAACACACCACCGCACTGGCGGCGCACCCCGGCGGCTCGAACACCGAACTGGGCCGAAATGTGCCCGCCCCGCTGCTGCCCGTCTTCAACCTGCTGGTGCCGATCATCGGCCAGTCCGCCGAGATGGGCGCACTCCCGACGCTGCGTGCGGCGACCGACCCCGGGGCCATCGGCGGCCAGTACTACGGGCCCGACGGGTTCGGCGAGACGCGCGGCTACCCCGAGGTGGTGGCCTCCAGCCGGAAATCCCATGACGCCGCACTGGCACACCGACTGTGGACGGTGTCCGAGGAACTCACCGGCGTGACCTACCCCGCCTCACTGGACCGTTCTGTCGCGCAGTGACACGAACTCCCAGCCGGCCGCCAGCAGCTGCGGGATAGCCGCGGCGTAACCGGCACCGGTGCCTGCCTCCGGGTGATTCATGTGCGAGATCACGATGGCCCCGGGGGCGGCACCGGTGACGTTGGCGCGGACCTTCGCCGCGGGCAGGGTCGCACCGGCGTCGCCGTTGACCGAGAAGCCCAGCGGCTGCTCACCGAGCTGGTGCACGATCGCCACCGCGACGTCGTCGTAGTGCGCGGTGCCGGGCCGGAAGAACCGGGGTGCGCGGCCGGTCAGCGCGGTGAGCTTCTCGTGGTTGGCCCACACTTCGTCGGTCGCCTCGGCCACCGAGCGGGTGCCCGCGATCCCGTAGGCCGACCGGCCCGTCACCGACAACGGCACGTGCCGGGTGCCGTGGTTGCCGATCTCGAAGAGCGGGTCGGCGGCCAGTTGGGCGGCCCGGTCGGGGTGCTGGTCGATCCACTTGGCGTTGAAGAAGAGCACGGCGGGCACCTGGTTGCGGCGCAGGGTGTCCAGCAGCGCGTCGTCGCACCCGCCCCGACAGGCGTCGAAGGTCAGCGCGAGCTGGCGGCCGTCCGGCACGAACGACGTGGCGACGCCGGGAAGCGCCATCCCCCACTGCGTCGGTACCCGCGCCGCCGACGCCTGCGGTGCCACAGTGCCCGCGGCGCACGCGGCGACGGTGGCGGACCCGGCCGCCAGGAACATGCGCCTGGTCATCACCTGACCGGAGACTAGGCATCCACTCTGAACGGACTGTGTCGCGCGACTGTGGGTTTGCTGGGGCGATCGACGTAGGGTGGACGCGATGTCACTCTTCGTGCCGCCATACCCGCCGCCCCGGTATACGAAAGATGAGCCGGAGGTCAGCGCCTCGGTACGCCGCGGCGATCAGCCTGCGGATTACGACGCCTTCGGCTTGGTGAAGTACCACTATCTGGCGGACCAGAAGAAGACCGACGGCGATTACGGCCTGTACCGGGTGGAGATCAGCCCGCGCGGCGGCGGCCCGGCTCCGCACTATCACCGGGCCATGAGCGAGGCCTTCTTCATCCTCGGCGGCGAAGTGGAGATCCACGACGGCACCGACTGGTCCACGGCCGGGGTCAACGATTTCCTCTATGTACCGCCGGGCGGCATCCACGGCTTCCGCAATGTGGCCGACGCGCCCGCGGCGCTGCTGATGCTCTTTGCTCCCGGCGCGCCGCGTGAGCACTACTTCGAGGGGTTGGCCGAACTCGGCGCGATGACGGATGCCGAACGCGCCGAATGGTTCGTCAAAAACGACAACTTCTTCGTCTGACCGGCGCGCCGCGCGCGACACGTGCTGCGAGTGTGCGAACCCGGAACCCCTTGCCCTAGACTGCCCTTCGACCAGATAGGAGTCTCGGGTGCCGGGTATCGAAGCGCCCAGCACCCAGGCTTTGCGGGGCTGGCAGCGTCGGGCATTGGTGAAGTACCTGACCGCCAAGCCCAAGGATTTCCTGGCGGTCGCGACGCCCGGCGCCGGTAAGACGACGTTCGCCCTGCGCATCGCCGGGGAGTTGCTGGCCGACCGCACCGTCGACCAGGTCGTCGTGGTGGTCCCCACCGAACACCTCAAGACACAGTGGTCACAGGCCGCCGCCCGGGTCGGCATCGCGATCGACCCGAAGTTCAGCAACTCGGCGGGCCAGACCTCCAGCGATTACCACGGCATCGCCGTCACCTATGCGCAGGTGGCCAGCCACCCCACCCGGCACCGGGTGCGCACCGAGAACCACCGGACGCTGGTCATCTTCGACGAGATCCACCACGGCGGCGACGCGAAGAGTTGGGGCGACGGCATCCGGGAGGCCTACGACGACGCCACGCACCGGCTGGCACTCACCGGTACCCCGTTCCGCAGCGATGACAGCCCCATCCCGTTCGTCACCTATGAGGCCGACGGCGCCGGTTACCAGCGCTCGCAGGCCGACCACGTCTACGGCTACTCGGACGCACTCGCCGACGGGGTGGTCCGCCCCGTCGTCTTCATGGCCTACTCCGGTGAGGCCCGCTGGCGTGACAGCGCCGGCGAGGAACACGCGGCTCGGCTCGGCGAACCGCTGACAGCCGAGCAGAACGCCCGCGCCTGGCGCACCGCGCTCAACCCGGCGGGTGAGTGG
Organism: Mycobacterium sp.; assembly: GCA_023264765.1. Classification (GTDB taxonomy): domain Bacteria; phylum Actinomycetota; class Actinomycetes; order Mycobacteriales; family Mycobacteriaceae; genus Mycobacterium. The sequence goes on from JAHFVC010000257.1 coordinate 6,893, forward strand.
ATGCCCGCGGTCATCGCCGCAGCGCACAAGCGGCTGATGCAGAAGCGCGAGCACGTCTCCGACGCCGGCGGCATGATCATCGCCACCGACCAGACCGCAGCCCGCGCCTACGCCAAACTGCTGACCACCATCACCGGTGAGGAACCGACCGTCGTGCTCTCCGACGACCCGACGGCGTCGAACAAGATCTCGCAGTTCTCCGACTCCGACAGCCGCTGGATGGTCGCCGTCCGGATGGTGTCCGAAGGCGTCGACGTGCCCCGGCTGTCCGTCGGCGTGTACGCCACCAGTGCGTCCACCCCGCTGTTCTTCGCCCAGGCCATCGGCCGCTTCGTCCGTAGCCGCCGGGCCGGTGAGACCGCGAGCATCTTCCTGCCGTCGGTGCCCAACCTGCTGCAGCTGGCCTCGGAGATGGAAGCCCAGCGCAACCATGTCCTGGGCAAACCGCACCGGGAGAAGGACGGGCTCGACGACGAACTGCTCGCCGACGCCGAGAAGCGCAAGGACGAGAAGGACGACCAGGACCGCGGTTTCGAATACCTGGGCGCCGATGCCGAATTGGACCAGGTGATCTTCGAAGGGTCGTCGTTCGGCACCGCCACCCCGGCCGGCAGCGAGGAGGAGGCCGACTACCTCGGCATCCCCGGTCTGCTCGACACGACTCAGATGCGTGATCTGCTCAGCCGTCGCCAAGATGCCCAGCTGCAGAAGCGCACCGCCGCGGCCGCCGCCTCCGGCGGGCCGCCGCCACCGCGCACCACACACGGTCAGCTGGCCGAACTGCGGCGCGAACTGAACACCCTGGTGTCGATAGCCCATCACCGCACCGGCAAGACGCACGGCCAGATCCACAACGAGCTGCGCCAGCTGTGCGGCGGTCCGCCGCTGGCGGCCGCGACGGGCGATCAGATCAAGGCCCGTATCGATGCGGTGCGCGGACTGAGCTCCCCGCAGCGTTAGAGCCCCAGCAACTCCGGCAGATCGGCCACCGAATCGATGACGTGGTTCGGCTGCATCGCGAATTCGTCTGTGGCCCAACGATCCAACGTGGCCTGACGGAACTTCCCGGTGCGCACGAGCACGCCGGTCATCCCGACCACCTGCCCGGCGAGCACATCGTTGTTGAGGTCGTCGCCGACCATGTACATCTCGTCGGGATCCACCCCGAGACGGTTCGCGGCCGCCAGGAATCCCTGCGGCGCAGGCTTACCGACGGCGGTGGCCTTGCGCCCCGAGATCTCCTCCATCCCGATCAGGTACATGCCGGTGTCCACCCGCAGTCCGTCGCGCGTGGTCCAGGCTGTGCTGCGGTGCATCGCCACCACCGGCACGCCCTGGGCCATCCAGTCGTAGACCCAGCTCAGCGTCAGATGGGTGTACTCGGGCCCGGCCCCGCCGAGCAGCACCACATCCGGGGTCTCCGGCGCGGCAGGCCCGGTGAACTCGTTGGAGTAGACGATGTCCACACCCGCCATGTCCTCTGCGATGTCGCCACTGTTGACAAGCAGACATCGCGCCCCCGGATAGCGGTCCCGCACATAGTCGGCGGTGAGTAGCGCCGCGGTCACCACTTCGTCCGGGCTCACGGCCATTCCCGCCTCGGTCAACAGATCGGCGATCTGGGTGCGCGTGCGGGTCGTGGTGTTGGTGAGGTAGCTGCGGGCGATCTGATGTTCGGACAGCGTGCCCAAGGCCGCGGCCGCACCCGGAATCGGTTGCCACGATGTCACCAGGACACCGTCGATATCGAACAGCACGCCACCGATCGCCATGTGCCGACAGTAAACGGCCAACCTATCGGCGCAACTCGGGCCGCCCAGTAGTGTTGCGCATCATGGGGAGACTTCCGTTTTTAGACGAGCGCTGGACTGAAGCCGACGTCCCGGACCAGACCGGCAAGATCGCGATCGTCACCGGCGCCAACACCGGACTCGGGTTCGAGACCGCCCGGGTACTCGCGGACCGCGGCGCACGGGTCGTCATCGCTGTGCGGGACACCGCCAAGGGCGAGGCCGCCGCGGCCAAGATCACCGGCGACGTCACGGTGACGAAGCTCGATCTGGGGTCGCTGGCCTCCGTCCGGGAGACCGCCGAACAACTGCGCGGCGACTTCGAGAAGATCGATCTGCTGATCAACAACGCCGGCGTGATGTATCCGCCCAAGCAGCTCACCACCGACGGGTTCGAGTTGCAGTTCGGTACCAACCACCTCGGCCACTTCGCGTTCACCGGCCTGCTGCTGGATCGCCTTCTGCCCGTGGCCGGTTCGCGTGTGGTGACCGTCGCCAGCATCGCGCACCGCAACCAGGGCGACATCCACTTCGACGACCTGCAGTGGGAACGCAGCTACAACCGTGTCGCCGCGTACGGCCAGTCCAAGCTGGCCAACCTGATGTTCACCTACGAGTTGCAGCGCCGGCTGGCCTCGCACAGCAACCCGACCATCGCGGTGGCCGCCCACCCCGGCGTCTCCAACACCGAACTGATGCGGCACACGCCGGGCACCGGGCTCCCCGGCTTCAACACCGTGGCCAACCTCGTCACCAACAGCCCACTGGTCGGCGCGCTCGCGACCCTGCGCGCTGCAACCGATCCCGGCGTGCGCGGCGGCCAGTACTACGGCCCGGCGTTTCCGGTCGCGTCGTTCGGCTTCATCGGTCATCCGCAGCTGGTCACATCCAACGCGCTGTCGCACGATGTGTCGGTCCAGCAGCGGTTGTGGAAGGTGTCCGAGGAACTCACCGGCGTGACGTTCCCGGTCTGATGCGATCTGTCGAGGAGCATCAGCGCGTCGTCGCGCGGTTGTTCGCGCCGCGCGACCCGGTCCAGGTTCCACTCGCCGAGGCACTCGGTCTGGTGCTGGCCGCCGATGTGGTTGCGCCGCTGTCCCTGCCCGGGTTCGACAATTCCGCGATGGACGGGTTCGCGGTGTACGCCGACGATATCGCCGCCGCCACGGCAGACAGCCCCGTCACCCTGCCCGTCGCCGACGACATCCCGGCCGGTCGAACGGACACCGGTGCGCTGAAACCCGGTACCGCCCAACGGATCATGACCGGTGCACCGCTGCCCGCGGGAGCGACCGCGGT
>JAHFVC010000522.1 GCA_023264765.1 Mycobacterium sp.
CAGGTCGGTGTTCCCGTTCACGCTGCGGCCGCCAACGGTGCGACGGCAGACATCACCTTCGACGGCGCGACCTGGATTCCAATGAACTGCGTCGGCGGGAGGCCCTGCGGCGCTGTCGAGTTGACGATCGTCGGGACGTCGAGTCTGCCGTTCCGGTTCGACGAGGCGTACGTCATCGGAGGCTACGGGGGCGGTCCTAGCCCGTGGGCACACCCCGAGGACGCCAACACCTTTGGCGGCTCCCCCCAGGTCAACTACGTGCACATCGGCAAGGTGCCACCTTTGCGGTCCGGTGAGGTAAACGCCGGCCGCGCCGTGCACGGTTTCGTCGGCCTGCCCTTCGGGAGCAAGGCGACGTGGTACGTCACCGTGGATGACCCCGGCGACCCGGCGCACGTCGAGGCCGGGTGGAAGGTCGACCCCTAACCTCACTCACCCCCGCCCACCCGGCACCGGGGTGGGCGGGGGGGGAGTAACCCGTTGTGCGCCTGCTGTTTTGCGTCGGTGGGGTCGGGTAGTGTCTGTGGTGAGGGAGCACGCCGCAAGGGTGGGCTCACAGACCCAGCCAAGGGGTTTGGATCATGGCCGGACCGGTCTTCTATCTGGGCACGCACATGGACGGTTGGTTGGCGCACGTGGGGGTGCCGCTGACATGCTCGCGCGGACAGGGCTTTCCGTGGAGGACCATCAACGCCGGACGGTCGCGAACTTCGTTCGGCTCGAACGGCTCTGGCATGAGGATGACGACTCGGACCTGCACCCGGAGGCACCGTTCATGCCCACGTTGCAGGGACAGCGGACGGCGGATTTCCAGCGGTGCTGGGACATGTTCGGTGACGCTGGAGTGGATCTGAGCGCTTACCCCTCGGTGGGGGTCGGCTCGGTGTGCCGGCGCCAGCACACCGGGGAGATCCGCGAGGTGTTGGAAGCGCTGCGGGCCCGCGATCCGGGAATGCCGCTGCATGGGTATGGCGTCAAGACCCAAGGGTTGCGGATCTATGGTGACCTGCTGGCCAGCTCCGACAGTCTGGGGTGGTCGTTGAACGCGCGGAAGAACGCGCGGCTGCCGGGATGCACGCACCAGAAATGCTCCAACTGCCTGCACTGGGCGCTGCGGTGGCGCCGGGGGCTGGTGGCCAGCGGTGGCTGCCAGGAGCACGGAGAACCGTGTGACGGTGGCCCGTGGTGCTGGCAGCGCCAGCTGTGGGAATTGAAGCAGGCCCGCACGGCGGCAGTGTCCGCCGCGGCGGCCTGAACACGAGCCGACGTGGTGCAGGGCCGGCCATCCGGGCACGGCTCGACGATCCCAACGGAAGGGGAGAACACGATGAGCGGTGGTGTCGATGTGGCGGGCAGGGGACAGGGCGGCGGTGCCGGCGGCGAGATGTCTGGGCCGCGGTGCATCCTGCCGGGATGCAGCAATCGCGCTGAGGCACAGGGCATGCCGTGTGCACAGTGCTTGGCCGACTTCGGTGATCACCTGCGGCAGACCGACGGGCCCGCCATGAGTGCCCAGGCCCAGGCCGAGCGAGACACTCAGACCCAGGCCGCCTACGCGGTGCTGTTGGCTGGCGGAGATCCCGCGCGCACCGGCCTTTCGGCTGCTGGATCGACCGGCAGTGGGGACGGGCCCGCCGCTACGAGTGCGGCTTTTAGTTCACCGGGGCCGACGATACCGCCGAGGACTGGCAGCTGTGAGGCACCCGCCCCCTCGGCACAGGGGCGGGTGGTGGGTTACCTGAGTCGTTGTGAGCGTGGCAGTTTCGCGGCCTCGCTTGTCAGGGGTAGTTGGTAGTGTCGGTGGTGTTGGGCAGGCCAGTCGGGTCGGCCCCGAGATTCCCGGAAGGGGAGTGTCATGACAGCTGTCTTGGAGCCCGTCGTCGAGGATGTGGCGGCGGATGTGCTCGGCGAGACGCAGGTGAACACCATGACGGCCAAGGCGTTGTCGACGGCGTTGTCGGATGCGCTTCTGTTCACCGCACCGACGTCGGCGAAGCTGCCGATGCTGGAGGCCCTGCGCCTGGAGTTCGGTGCTGGGCAGCTGGTCACGGTCGCGACGGATCGCTTCGCGCTGGGTGTGTCGAAGGTCGCCTACAGCGGCGCGTCGCTGATGGTGATGCTCGCCGGGGGCGACGCCAAGGCACTGGCGCAGATGGCGAAGACGGGTAAGCGTGAGGAAAGGTCGCGCGCGGTGACCATCGACGTCGCCGATGCCGGTGCGCAGTTGACGTTTCGGTTCAATTCCGGCGAGGAGATGACCGTGCACGGGGTGGACGTGCACTTCCCGACGTGGCGGCACCTGCTGCCAGCGGATGCCTCACGGATGGGCGGCATCGTGGGGATGGGTTACCGCGCGGCACATTTGAGCCGATTCACGAAGGTGCGGGCCTACGAGCAGGCGGCGGGCGCGCAGATGGTGGTGTTCCCGTCGGTGACGTCGAGCGGCTTGCCCGGCCCGACGGCGATCCGGATCGGTGAGGACTTCTTCGGGCTGTTGATGCCGGTGCGTCCACCGGGTGACGAGTGGCAGTTCCACCGGCCGGACTGGCTGGACGTGGCCGCCGGTGACTCGGTGGGGGTGCGCTGAGATGACGGATGCCTCGGTGCCTGCTCTCGTGGACCCGCAACTGGGGACGCTGCTGGCCCGCCAGGAGGCGGTGCGCGCAGCGGTCGAGCGGCGCGCGGTGGAAGTGGTGCGTGCGTGGCTGATCGCGCAGGGTCGGACCTGGCTGGCCGTGGAGTTCACCAAGACCCGGCCCGAGGCGCCGTTCGACGGGGACGCAGCGCTGGCCGCTGCGGTGGCCCAGCTGCCCCGTGGCGCGTACGGCTGCGGGTTGGACGTGCGTGGCAGCTTCATCGTGCGGCTGGCCGATCTGAACGCCGTTCTGCGGCGCGCACATGACGACGAGGTCGCCGACGAGCAGCGCCCCCGGTTGGAGATGGTGGTGGTCCGAGATCCCGATGGCGGCACGGACGTGACGTTGTTCCTCGACGGGGTGGTATTCGACGACGTCACCGAGTTCGTGGTCGACGCCGGTGCAGGGCACACCTTCGGCGATTGGACCGAGGCCCGCGACGATGCAGTCGCGGTGGCCTCGGGGGCGGCGGCCGCGTTGCTGGCGGCGTCGTTCGACCATCCGCCGGGGCACCGGTACATCGAGGGCGCGCCCGACGGTTGGCCCTTCGCGGATGAGACGGCACGGTGATGTCGGATCTCGTTGAGCCGCAGACGAAGACGGTGATCATCGAGTGGGTCGAGGAATCCCAGCACCAGGTGACGGTACGGGTGCCGCTGGACTTCGATCCCGACGCGTGCAACCTGAGTGACGGCCTGGCCGAGTTGGACGACGACGGGTTCCGGGGGGTGGAGCGCAGTCGGGTCGTGGTGTACGACGCGGCACCCGATCTCTCGGCGGAGTACTTCGATCCG
>JAHFVC010000028.1 GCA_023264765.1 Mycobacterium sp.
GTCCGTATTTGACGCCGGAGTCAGGATTGAAGGTAAGTCCCATCTGTGTAATTTCCGTGTTCGACAGAATCGACGGTTACCGATCCGATACGAAGGCGAGCCGACGCTGTGACAGAGCTGCGAAAGCCCTCGTAAACAGCCAGCGACGACGCCCGACGGGCGCGGTCGTAACCTGAGCTCATGTCCGATCACGTGCTTGTCGACATCGCCGACCGTGTCGCCACCATCACCGTCAACGACCCCGACCGTCGCAACGCGGTGACCGCCGACATCTCCCGCGCCCTGCGCGCCGCCGTCGAGGCGGCCGAGGCCGACCCGCAGGTGCACGCGGTGATCGTGACCGGAGCCGGGAAGGCCTTCTGCGCGGGTGCAGACCTGACGGCTCTCGGCGAGGCGGCCGAGGACGGCCTGCGGGTGATCTATGACGGATTCCTCGCCGTCGCCAATTGCGCACTTCCCACCATCGCCGCGGTCAACGGTGCCGCGGTCGGCGCCGGGTTGAACCTCGCGCTCGCCGCGGACGTGCGGATCGCCGGGCCGGCGGCATTGTTCGATCCGCGCTTCCAGAAGCTCGGAATCCACCCCGGCGGCGGCGCGACCTGGATGCTGCAGCGCGGGGTCGGCCCTCAAGTCGCCCGTGCCGCACTGCTTTTCGGCAAGCGCTTCGATGCCGACGATGCGGTGCGCTACGGTCTGGCCCTGGAGGTGGCCGACGACCCGGTGGCCGCTGCGCGGGCACTGGCCGCGGGTCCGGCCGGCTCGCCGCGAGAGGTGGTGCTGGCCACCAAGAAGTCCATGCGCGCCACCGTCAACCCCGGCTTCCTGGACACCGAGCAGCACGCGCTGGCCGTCGACATCGAGATCACTCCCCAGGCACGGTCCATCGAGTCGCCCGAGTTTCAGAACCGGCTGGCCGCTGCGAAGAACCGCTGACGCAGCCGACCGTGCCCATCGACCGGCTCGTCCGCACTGTCGCGAGCGCACCCCTGACATTCGGGTGGTTGGCCGTCCTGTTCGCCACCACCCGGGTGCAGCGGGCCGCCGGGAGTCGGGAGTCGCTGCGCCTGCAGCGCACCTACTCGACCAATCTGAGCGGGCTGCGCCGCGAACCGCACCGGGTGCTCGCGGCGAGTCTGTTCTGGCTCGATGACCGGCGGTGGTGGCCGTACGTCCCGCTGTTCGTCGGCATCCTCGCCCCTGCCGAGCGGCGGTTGCATTGGTGGCGTTGGCTTTTCGTCGGAGTGGCCGCGCACGTCGTCGCCACCTATCTCGGCCAGGATCAGCTTCGACGGGCGATCAGATCCGGCAGAGCGCCACGGCGCCTGGTGAACGCCCGCGACGTCGGTGTCAGCTACTTCTTCTTCGGCGTCGCGGGAACGCTCACCGGATACGTGCCACGCGAGTTCCGTACTCCCGCACAGGCGCTGGCAGTGACGGCGCTGGCCGCCAATGCCGCGGCCCGCCCGACCTTCACCGAGATAGGCCATCTGAGCGCGCTCATCGTGGGCCTCGCCGCCGTGCCCCTGGCACCCGAGCGCGATCGACTCCCCTACCCGTGGCGCACGTCGGCATGAACCGGCGGGTGCCCTACGCGTCCAGCAGGGCGAGCTCCGGCGTCTCGATCAGGTCCCGCAGCTCGCACAGGAACTTGGCCACCTGCGCGCCGTCGGCGATGCGATGGTCGAAGCCGCACGTCAGCGACATCGTCGGGCGGGCCACCACGGCGCCGTCGACAACCAGTGGCCGTGGCTTCAGCGATCCCATACCCAGGATCGCGGCCTCCGGATAGTTGATCACCGGAACACCCTCATCCAGGCCCAGGGCGCCGAAATTCGACACCGTGAACGTCGACCCCGACAACTCGGCGGGACGCAGACCGCCGCCCCGGGCACGCTCGATCAACCGCGTGACCTCTTCTGCCAGCGACCGTGTGGTGCGCTTCTGCGCGTCGGACACCACCGGTACCAGCAGGCCGCGCGCCGTGGACACCCCGATACCCAGGTGCACTGACGAATGCTGATGGATCCGCGGCCCGTCGGCGGTGTCCACCCAGGTGGAATTCAGCAGCGGATGCCGTTGCAGCACCAGCGTCAGCAGCCGCAGCGTCAGCACGAACGGGGTGACCTCGAACCGATCCGACAGCTGCCGCAACGCCGAACAGTCCACCAAGACCGACGCGTGTGCGTCAGGGATCTTGCTGCGGGACAACGTCATCCGCTTGGCCATCTCGACCTGGACGCCGCTGGGCGCCACCATGTCGGGGGCCACCGCCACCGCCAGCACGTCGTGGCGGGTGACGACGCCGTTGCGGCCCGAGGGTGCGATCGAGGCCAGGTCGACGCCCGATTCGCGCGCCATCTTGCGGGTCGACGGTTTGGCCCGGGCCCGTCGGGATCCGTCGAGGCGGCCGTCGGCGCCATAGCCCACCAGCACCGGGCCGGAGACGCCTCCGTCGGCCGGCAACGCGCCGGTCGGCTTGGCTTCGGGCGGGTCCCCGTCGCTTCGCTCGCCCGTGGACGATTCCCCGGTGATGCGCACCAGCATCGCGCCGACGTCGAGGGTGTCGCCGACCTCGCCACCGAGTTCGGTGACCTCGCCCGCGTACGGGCTGGGAATCTCGACCTCGGCCTTGTTCGTCTCCAGCATGCACAACGCCTGGTTCAACTCGACCAGATCGCCGACCGCCACCGACCACCCGGTGATGGTGGCGTCTTCCAGGCCCTCGCCGAGATCAGGCACCCGGAACTCGAAAACCTGCGGATGTGTCACTGCTCCATCGCTTTCTCGACGCAGTCCAGCAGACGGTCCACCCCCGGCAGCCACAACTTCTCCAGCCGGGCGGGCGGGTACGGGGTGTCGAATCCCGTGGCCCGCAACACCGGTGCCTCCAGGTCGTAGAACAGCTCCTCGGAAAGCCGGGCGGCCAGCTCGGCGCCGAAGCCCAGGGTGCGCGGACCCTCGTGCATCACCACACAGCGGCCGGTCCTGCGCACCGATGCCGCGACGGTGTCGAAATCGAGGGGATTGAGCGTGCGCAGATCGACCACCTCCACACTCCAGCCCAACTCGGTGGCCATCTCGGCCGCGTTGCACGCGATGTCCACCAGCCCGCCGTAGGTCACCACCGTGATGTCCTCGCCGGGCCGCCGGACGGCCGCTCGCCCGAACGGCAGAGGCGGCTCCGCGGTGTCCACTGTTCCACGAGTCCAGTACCGCCGCTTGGGCTCCAGGTAGATGACCGGGTCGGGGCACGTGATCGACTGGCGCAACAGCCAATACGCGTCCTCCGGGGTGGACGGCACCACCACCTTGAGGCCTGCGGTGTGCAGCCAGTAGCTCTCGGTGGACTCCGAATGATGTTCCACCGCACCGATTCCGCCGAATGACGGGATGCGCACCGTGACGGGCATACTGACGTCGCCGTGCGTACGCGTCCGGTACTTGGCCAGTTGGCTCACCATCTGGTCGAAGGCCGGTGCCGAGAACCCGTCGAACTGGATCTCCGGTACCGGTGTGAAGCCGCGAATCGCCATCCCGATCGAGATCCCGATGATCGCGGACTCTGCCAGCGGCGTGTCGAAACACCTTTGCTGACCGAAACTTTCGGCCAGCCCGTCAGTCACCCGGAACACCCCGCCCAAGCGGGCGACATCCTCGCCGAAGACCAGCACCCGCTCGTCGACGGCCATCGCGTCATGCAACCCCTGGTTGATTGCCTGCGCCAAGGTCAGCGTCAGCACCGAGGAGGGTGGCTCGGGGGCATCGTCACCGTGCATCGGAGGTCGCTCGATGATCTGGGTCATATCAGGACTCCTTCCCCATCTCGACGAGCAACTCGTCGCGCTGGCGGGCCAGTTCGGGCGTGATGTCGTGATAGACCGCGTCGAACACCTCCGCGATATCGGCGTCCGGGATGTTGATCAGCTTGTCCCGCAGTTCTGTGCGCATCCGTACCGCCTTGGCGGCCACCCGTTCGGACAACCGGTCGGTCAACACGCCCACCGAGCGCAGGTAGGTGGCATACCGGGTCAGCGGGTCCCGCGCCGCCCACTCCTCGACGTCCGCGTCGGCCCGGTACCGGGTGGGGTCGTCTGACGTGGTGTGCGGCGCCATCCGGTAGGTGATCGCCTCGATGAAGGTCGGACCGCCGCCGTCGCGCGCCCGCTGCGCAGCCTCCGCCGTCACGGCGAAGGAAGCCAGCACATCGTTGCCGTCCACTCGCACCGCGGGCATGCCGTAGCCGGCGGCCCGGTCCGCCAGCGACGACGCGGCGTATTGCCTGCCCGCCGGAGTGGAGATGGCGAACTGGTTGTTCTGGATGAAGAAGATGGTGGGAACCCGATACACCGCAGCGAGGTTCAGTGCCTCGTGCGCGTCGCCTTCGGACGTGGCGCCGTCCCCCATGAACACGACGGTCACCGAATCCTCGTCGAGGCGCTGGGCCGCCATGGCGGCGCCGACCCCGTGCAGGGCGTGCGCGGCCATCTGGATGGAGAGCGGGGCGCAGCACTTCTCGGTGAAGGACAGACCGCCGTGCCACGATCCGCGCCAGACTGCGCCCACCTGAGCCGGCGCGATTCCCCGCGCCAGGAAAGCACCGAGCTCGCGATATTGCGGGAACAACCAGTCCGTCTTTCGCAGGCACGCCGCCGCGCCCACCTGGGCGGCCTCCTGGCCGCGGCAGGACGCGTAGAGGGCCAGTTCGCCCTGGCGTTGCAGATTGACGAACTCGATATCGAGCTCGCGGGTGAGGATCATCAGCTCGTAAAGCCAGCTCAGCGTCTCCACCGGCAGGTCACGACGGTAGCGGGTCTCGGCAGTGGGAGACCCGTCCGCAGCCAACAACTGCACGGGCACACATGCCTCCGCCATACCGCCTCCTCCAGGTGACTGCATGTTAGGCCGTCATTAAGCGAGGTGCTCAGTTATGTGGCGGTTGGCTCGTCCCTGGTGTGGGGATGCCGGCTAGTTGCCTGGGTGTGGCGCTAGCAAGCGATCCGGACCGACCGTCGCAGTACTGGGGCTGTCACCAGTATGCGCCCGGATACGTCGATGCCGCTTCGACCGCGGTCCGTGTTCCAGGCGTGTCGGGCCGGGCGGTCAGCGCGGTGCCAGCGCGACGATGCGTTCAGCGCGCCGGATCACGGGCGCGTCGACCATCGTTCCTTCGAAGGCGAAGGCGCCCCGCTGGTCGGCCGCGGCGGCCAGTACCTGCCGCGCCCAGTCGACCTGCTGGTCCGACGGTGAGTAGCCGTCCCGGATCACCGTCACCTGGGTCGGGTGCAGCGCCACCTTGATATCGAAGCCGACGGCCACCGCGTCGTCGGCCTCCCGGCGCAGGCCGTCGAGATCCTTGATGTCGATGTACACCGAGTCCAGCGCCAGCTTGCCGTAGGCCTTGGCCGCGAGCAGGGACTGCGACCTGACGTGCGTGGCGACTTCGCGGTAGGAGCCGTCGGGGAATCGGTTGAGGGTTCCGCCGAGGGAACCGAACAGATCTTCCGCACCCCACATCACGCCGACGGTGTTGTCCACCGCGGCGGTCTCGGTGACCTTCAGCGCACCGAGCGGGGTTTCGACGATCAACACCACGTCCAGCGGTGCCAGCGAGCGCACGTGTTCGGTCGCCTCACACTTGGGCAGCATCACCGTGGTGTAGCCGGTGCGCGCCAACGCCTCCAGGTCCAGCCGTTGGTCCTCGGTGCCGTGCGGGTTGATGCGGATCACGGTGCGCGCCGGGTCCAACGGCGTGTTGACGACGGCTTCCCGGGCGGCGGGCTTGTCCCCGGCACCGTCTTCCAGATCGAGGATGACGACGTCGGCCGCGGCGGCGGCCTTGCCGAATCTCTCCGGGCGATCGGCCGGGCAGAAGATCCACGCGGGTCCGACGTTGTCGAGCACTAGGCCTCCTGAGGTTTCTTGCGCACCATGGTTTTGCGCGAGGCCGTGGCGACGACATCGCCGTGCTGGTTGCGCCCGGTGTGAGCGAACGTGACGATACCTTCGCCGGGCCGGCTCTTGGACTCCCGCTTGTCGACGACCTCGGATTCCGCGTACAGCGTGTCCCCGTGGAACAGCGGCTTGGGGAAGGCGATCTCGGAGAATCCGAGGTTGCCGACGATGGTGCCCTGGGTGAGCTGGGTGACCGACAGGCCGACGAGGGTCGACAGCGTGAACATCGAGTTGACCAACCGCTGGTTGAACGGGGGCAGCGCATCGGAGAACGCCGCATCCAGGTGCAGCGCCTGGGTATTCATCGTCAGGGTGGTGAACAGTACGTTGTCGGCCTCGGTGATGGTCCGCCCCGGGCGGTGCAGGTACAGCACCCCGGTCTCGAACTCCTCGTACCAGAGGCCGCGCTGCTCGACTGTTCTTTTCGGGGTCTCGTCGCTCATTACAGGCCCAGCCCCCGCGCGATCAGCATCAGCTGCACTTCCGTTGTCCCTTCACCGATTTCGAGGATCTTGGCATCCCGGTAGTGCCTGGCCACCGGATACTCGTTCATGAAACCGTAGCCGCCGAAGATCTGGGTGGCGTCGCGGGCGTTGTCCATCGCGGCCTCGCTGGAGGCCAGCTTGGCCACCGAGGCGGCCTTCTTGAACGGCTTGCCGGACAGCATCAGGGCCGCGGCGTCGTAGTAGGCGGTGCGGGCGACATGGGCGCGAGCCTCCATCCGGGCGATCTTGAATGCCACGGCCTGATACGCACCGATCTTGTGGCCGAACGCTTCCCGCTCCTTGGCGTACTTCACGCACTCGTCGACGCAGCCCTGCGCCACGCCCACCGAGAGCGCGGCGATGGCGATCCGGCCCTCGTCGAGGATGCGCAGGAAGTTCGCGTAGCCGCGGCCGCGGTCTCCGAGCATGTTCTCCGCAGGCACCCGGACGTCGTCGAAGCTCAACGGATGGGTGTCCGAGGCGTTCCAGCCGACCTTGTTGTAGGCGGGTTCGGCCGTGAATCCGGCGGTGGGCACCGGAACCAGGAACGCCGAGATCTCCTTGTGTCCGTCGGGCTGTTCGCCGGTGACGGCGGTGACGGTGACCAGCTTGGTGATGTCGGTGCCGGAGTTGGTGATGAACTGCTTGGAGCCGTTGATCACCCAGGTGTCGCCGTCGAGTTTGGCCGTGGTCTTGGTGGCCCCGGCATCGCTGCCGCCCCCGGCCTCGGTCAGGCCGAAGGCATCCAGCGCCTTGCCGCTGGCCAGCAGCGGCAACCATTCCTGCTTCTGCGCCTCGTTACCGAACTGATAGACGGGCATGGCACCGAGGGACACTCCGGCCTCCAGCGTGATCGCCACGCTCTGATCGACCTTGCCGAGTTCTTCCAACGCCAGGCACAGCGCGAAGTAGTCGCCACCCATGCCGCCGTACTCCTCCGGGAACGGAAGGCCGAACAGGCCCATGTCCGCCATCCCCGCCACGACCTCGTACGGGAACGAGTGTTCCTCATCGTGTTTGGCGGCAACGGGCGCGACGACGGTCTGCGCGAAGTCGCGGACCGTCTTGGCCAGTTGGGCGTAGTCGTCGGGCAATGTCTCGGTTGACAGGAAATCGGTCATTCCTGGGCCTCCTTGGTAGCGGCAATGATTCGGGCCAGCGGCTGACCCACCTTGACCTGGTCGCCCACGGCGACGAGAAGTTCGACCACGCCGTCGACCGGGGCGGACAGCGCGTGTTCCATCTTCATGGCCTCGACGGTGACGACGACGGCCCCGGAGGCGACGGTGGCGCCGTCGGTGACGCCGACGGCGACCACCGAACCCGGCATGGGACTGAGCAATTCGGCGTCGCCGGAGTGTTCGTCCTCGGCGCGCACCGGCGCTTCGCGAACCTCGTGCACCACGACGGTGCCTGCGGGGCCGGCCAGCCAGATGGCGGGGCCGTCGGCGGCCACCACGTATTCGGTGCGCAGCCCGTCCACGGTGACGCTCAGAACACGTCCGGACAGCGCGGCGGTCAACGAGTAACGTGCGCCGTCCTCGACGACGGCGGTGCCGGCGTCGGGGGTTCCGGTGATGCGCACGTGGTCGACACGGTCGCCCGCACTGAGCCGGAACACGCTCGCGGCCTGCTGCCCGGTACGCCAGCCCGACGGGACCGACCAGAGGTTGTCGTCGGCGGCGGCCCAATGGCTCAGCCAACGATAGGCGGCCGCGGCGATCAGCTCGCCGTCGGCGACGGGGGCGAGCGCGTAATCCGGCAGCCGCCGGTCCAGCAGGCCCGTATCGAGCTGTCCGGCAACCACATCCGGATCGGCCAGCAGGAACCGCAGGAAGTCGATGTTGGTGGTGACACCGAGCACCGCGGTCTGGGCCAGGGCCTGATCCAGCCCGCGCAGCGCGCCGGCACGATCGTCGGCGTGGGCGATGACCTTGGCGAGCATCGGGTCGTAGTCGCTGCCGACGACGGTGCCCGCATAGATACCGGAGTCGGTACGGGCTGCGCTGATTCCCCGGTCGCTGCGCTCCTGCCCACCGGTAGCAGCCTCGACCACGTCCAGCACCGTGCCGCCGGTCGGCAGGAAGCCGTTGGCCGGATCCTCGGAATACACCCGCGCCTCGATGGCATGCCCTGTCAAGGTGACATCACCCTGGCTCAGCGGGAGCTTGTCCCCCGCGGCGATACGGACCTGCTGCTCAACGAGATCCACGCCGGTGACCAGTTCGGTGACCGGGTGCTCGACCTGCAGGCGGGTGTTCATCTCCATGAAGAAGAACTCGTCGGGCTTCTCGGCCGACACGATGAACTCGACCGTGCCTGCGCCGGTGTAGTCGACGCTGCGGGCGGTGTTGCACGCGGCCTCGCCGATGCGGGCGCGGGTCGCGGCGTCCAGCAGCGGCGACGGCGCCTCCTCGATGACCTTCTGATGCCGGCGCTGCAGGCTGCATTCACGTTCACCCAGATGGATGACGTTGCCGTACCCGTCGGCGAGCACCTGGACTTCGATGTGGCGGGGCCGCAGCACGAATCGCTCCAGGAACAAGGTGTCGTCACCGAACGCCGAGGCCGCCTCGCGGCGGGCGCTGACGAGAGCGGCGGGGAGTTCGTCGGCCGAGTGCACGACGCGCATCCCCTTGCCGCCGCCACCGGCGGACGGCTTGACCAAGACCGGGAAGCCGACGTCCGGGGCACCGGAGATCAGGTCGTCGTCGGTGAGGCCCGGTCGCGAGATGCCCGGCACCACCGGGACACCGAACGCCGACACCGCAGCCTTGGCCGCGATCTTGTCGCCCATGGTGCCGATCGCGCCGACCGGCGGCCCGATGAACACGATGCCGGCCGCGGCCAGCGCTGCGGCGAATTCGGCATTCTCGGCAAGGAATCCGTAGCCGGGGTGCACGGCTTGGGCACCGGTGCGGGTCGCGGCCCCGATGATGGCGTTGATGTCGAGGTAACTCTTGCGGGCGGCGGCCGGGCCGATTCGTACGGCGACGTCCGCTTCCGCCACATGGCGGGCGCCGGCGTCGGCGTCGCTGTAGACGGCGACCGACCGGATGCCCATCGCGCGCAGCGACCGGATGACGCGGACCGCGATCTCACCGCGGTTGGCGACCAGGACTGTACTGAACATCGCGCTCACATCCTGAAGACGCCGTAGGACACCGGCTCCAACGGAGCCTGTGCGACAACTGAGAGAGCAAGGCCGACAACGGTTCTGGTGTCAGCAGGGTCGATGACCCCGTCATCCCAGAGCCGCGCGGTGGAGTAGTACGGATTGCCCTGATCCTCATACTGGGCGCGGATCGGCGCCTTGAACGCCTCTTCCTGCTCCGGGGTCATATCCCCGCGCACGGTGGCCAGCACCGAAGCGGCCTGTTCGCCACCCATCACCGAGATCCGCGCGTTGGGCCACATCCACAGGAACCGCGGCGAATACGCGCGCCCGCACATGGAGTAGTTGCCCGCGCCATAGGAACCGCCGATCACGACGGTCAGCTTGGGTACCCGCGCACACGCCACGGCGGTCACCATCTTGGCACCGTGCTTGGCGATGCCGCCGGCTTCGTAGTCGCGGCCCACCATGAAGCCGGCGATGTTCTGCAGGAACAGCAGCGGGGTGTTGCGCTTGTCGCAGAGTTCGATGAAATGTGCACCCTTGACCGCTGATTCGCCGAACAGCACGCCGTTGTTGGCGATGATCCCGACGGGGTGGCCGTGGATGTGCGCGAAGCCGGTGACCAGGGTGGTGCCGTATTCGGCCTTGAACTCGGCGAATTCGCCACCATCGACGATGCGGGTGATCACCTCGTGCACGTCGTAGGGGACGCGGGAGTCGACCGGGACCACATCGTAGAGCTCGGACTGGTCGGCCACCGGCGCGACGGCCGGCCGCAGCGCCCATGGCGGATCCAGTCGCGGCCCGAACGTAGAGACGATGCGCCGCACGATGCGCAGCGCGTCGCGGTCGTCGTGGGCCAGATGGTCGGTGACACCGGAGGTCTTGGAATGCAGGTCACCGCCGCCGAGTTCCTCCGCCGTGACGATCTCGCCGGTGGCGGCCTTCACCAGCGGCGGGCCGCCCAGGAAGATCGTGCCCTGGTTACGGACGATGACGGCTTCGTCGCTCATGGCGGGCACGTACGCGCCGCCCGCGGTGCACGAGCCGAGCACCGCGGCGATCTGCGGAATGCCCTGTGCGCTCATGGTGGCCTGGTTGAAGAAGATCCGGCCGAAGTGCTCACGGTCAGGGAACACCTCGTCCTGACGCGGCAGGAACGCGCCACCGGAGTCCACCAGGTAGACGCACGGCAGCCGGTTCTGCGCGGCGATCTCCTGTGCCCGAAGGTGTTTCTTGACCGTGATCGGGTAGTAGGTGCCGCCCTTCACGGTGGCGTCGTTGGCGACGATCATGCATTCGCGGCCCGATACCCGCCCGATACCCGCGATCATCCCCGCGCCGGGGCAGTCTCCGTCATACATACCGTCGGCGGCCAGCGGTGCGATGTCCAGGAACGGGCTTCCGGTGTCGAGCAGACCGTCGACCCGGTCGCGGGGCAGCAATTTGCCGCGGGACACGTGCCGGTCGCGCGACTTCTCCGAACCGCCCAGTGCCGCTTCGGCCAGCTTGGTACGCAACTCATCCACCAACGCGAGGTGTGCGTCGCGATGTGACATCGCTGAACCCATTTCAGTTGAGTTAATGACGACTAACTCGTGTTATGTTAATCACCATTAACCCGAATGTCCACAACCGGAGAGAGGAGGGACGGCTGTGACGACCGAAACCGCTCGCAGCAGAGCCAAGTCCGACCGCCGTGATCAGCTGATCGGTGCGGCCGAACGACTGATCGCCGAGAACGGCTACCTCGCGGTGCGCCTGGAGGACATCGGCGCAGCGGCTGGGGTGAGTAGCCCCGCCATCTACCGGCACTTCCCGAACAAAGAGGCACTACTGGTGGAGCTCCTGGTCGGGATCAGCACCCGGCTGCTCACCGGCGCCACCGATGTCGTCACTGCCAACCCGCAGCCCGAGCAGGCCCTCAACGGACTGATCGACTTCCACCTCGACTTCGCCCTCGGCGAATCCGACCTCATCCGCATCCAGGACCGCGACCTCGCGCATCTGCCCGCCGCGGCCAAACGACAGGTGCGCAAGGCCCAGCGGCAATACGTGGAGATCTGGGTCGATGTGCTGCGCAGGCTCGACGACACCCTCGACGAAACCGATGCCCGACTGATGTCACAGGCCGTGTTCGGACTGCTCAACTCGACCCCGCACAGCGTCAAGACACCGACCCGCACCCACAGCTCACGGGCGGTATTGCGGGCCATGACCGTTGCCGCGCTGGGCGCCTCGCGATAGTTGTCATGAGCAACCAGGCGGGCCCGCAAGGCGGCGCACCGCCAGACCGCGCGGGTACCCTTCAGCCATGAGGTGGGCATGACCAATTCACCACGCGGCGATGAGCCGACCCAGAAGTTTTCGGGCCGGCTGACCGGCCGCTCTGGCGACGCTTACTCCGGCTATCCGGGCTACCCCGGCTATTCCGATCCCGCATACGCCGGCCAGGCGCCCTACGGACAGTCACCCCAGGGCGCACGGCCCACCGAACCGATCCCCGCGTATCCGGCCTATGACCCCGCCTACGCGACCAACCAGTACTACGGCGCGCCGCCCCCACCGCCCGGGGCACCCACCCCGCCGGAAGGCCCGCGGACGCCACGCTGGCTCTGGATCGTCGCGGCCATCGCCATCATCGTGGTCCTCGGCTTGGTGATCGCCCTGGTGATCGTCAACAGTTCGCAACAGGACACCGTGGTGGCCCCGGTCCCCTCGCTCTCGGAGCCGACCTCCACGGCAGCCCCCACGACCACCCGCAGGCCGACGACCACCACACCCACGTTGGCGCCCGCCCCGTCGACCACTCCCACCACCCCGACCACCTCGGGCGCCCCTGGCGCCGAGCCGGGTGTCACCGAGCCCGTCGTCTACAACGTCGGCGGATCGGGCCGCGCCATCAACATCACCTACGTGGATACGGGCGGCGTGCTGCAGACCGAGTTCAATGTGCTGCTGCCGTGGAGCAAGCAGGTGGACCTGGCCAAACCTGCCAAGGGCGCGGCGAGTGTCAGCATCATCAATGTGGGCCGCGAGGTCAGCTGCTCGATCACCATCGACGGCGCCCAGGTGCAGCAGCGCAGTGGGTCAGGCCTGACGATCTGCAGCCCGATCGGCTGACCGGCTCGGCGTTTTCACCCCGAGCATCAGCACCAGGCCGAGTACCAGCACCACGCAGATCCCGCCCATGCCCGCACGGTCGCTGTCGAACACGTCGATGAACAACGCGAACAATGCCGGCGCCAGGAAGGTCGCCGCGCGTCCGGTCATCGTGTAGAGGCCGAACGCCACACCTTCCTTGCCCTCATTCGAGATCCGCAGCATCTGCGTGCGCGCCGCCGACAATGTCGGGCCGACGAACAAACAGAGCAGCAGCCCGCACACCCAGAACGCCAGCGGACCCGAGAGCGTGATCAAGGTGAGCGCGACGACGATCATCAGGCTCAGCGCCCCGACGATCACCGGCTTGGCGCCGATCCGGTCGTCCAGCCAGCCACCGGCCACCGCCCCCGCAGCGGCCACCAGGCAGGCGCACACGCCGAACAACAACACCGTCGCCGACGAGATGCCGTAGACGTTGACCCCGAGCACGGCACCGAAGGTGAACACCCCCGTCAGGCCGTCCCGGAACACCGCACTGGCGATCAGGTAGTAGACGACGTTGCGGTCGCGGCGCCACTCCCCTTTCACCTCCACCCACAGGGTGCGATAAGCCGCCGCGACACCGACCGGGCGGTGCGCATCGTCGGCGGGTGGCGTCGGGGCCTTGATCAGCAGCGGCAGTGCGAACACCGCGAACCACACGGCCGTCAGCAGCATGGCCGCCCGGACGTTCTGGCCGTCGTCGTGGGGCAGGCCGAGCAGACCGCCACCGTCCCCGGCGATGAATCCGACGTAGACGATCAGCAGCAGCCCGACGCTGCCGCCGTAGCCGACGGCCAGACCCGCCCCGGAGATGCGGCCGGAGTTCTGCGGTGTCGTCAGCTGTCCCAGCATCGCGTTGTAGGGCACGGTGGCCAGGTCGTTGCACGCCGCGGTCAGGGCCAACAGGGTGAGACCGGCCCACAGGTAGTGGTAGTCGGCGCGGATCAGGCTCATCGACGCCACCAGTGCCACCACCACCACCGTCAGCAGCACCAGTGCTCGGCGCCGTCGATGCGCCGCATCGACCCAGATGCCGGTGAGCGGCGCGAGGAGCGCCACGATGATGCCCGCGATGGTCAGTGCGCGGCCCAGCCAGCTCGCCGGGGTGGTATCCCCCGGCAGGTCCTTGCCGACCGCGCTGGTCAGGTAGACGGAGAACACGAATGTCACGACGATCGCGTTGACGCCGGTGGCGCCGCAGTCGTACAGAACCCACGACAGCACTTGTGAACGCCGCGCCCCGCGCGGCTCCGACACGGGGCTGCTCATGGTCGCCACCCTATAAGTCCCTACGATTTCTCCCATGCCAGTACCTGCACCACACCCCGACGCCCGCGCGGTCGTCACCGGCGCCTCCCAGGGCATCGGTGAAGCCCTGGCCGACGAACTGGCCGCCCGCGGCCACCACCTGATCATCACCGCCCGCCGCGGCGAGGTGCTCGCCGAACTCGCCGAGCGGCTGACCCACAAGCACGGGGTCACCGTCGAGGTGCGCGCCGTCGACCTCGCCGACCCTGCCGCCCGCGACGTGCTGTGCGAGGAACTCGCCGGCCGCAACATCTCGGTGCTGTGCGCCAATGCGGGTACCGCCACCTTCGGCCCGGTGGCCAAGCTGGACCCCGCCGGCGAGAAGGCCCAGGTTCAGCTCAATGCCATTGCGGTGCATGACCTTTGCCTGGCCGTGCTGCCCGGCATGCTGGAACGCAAGGCCGGCGGCATCCTCATCTCCGGCTCGGTGGCGGGCAACTCACCCATCCCCAACAACGCCACCTACGCGGCCACCAAGGCGTTCGCGAACACCTTCAGCGAGTCGCTACGCGGTGAGCTGAAGGGCACCGGCGTGCACGTCACACTGCTGGCTCCCGGCCCGGTGCGCACCGATCTGCCCGACGAGTCGGAGCGGTCCCTGGTCGAGAAGCTGATCCCGGACTTCCTCTGGATCAACACCGAATACACCGCCAAGCTCTCGTTGGACGGTTTGGAGAGCAACAAGATGCGCATCGTCCCCGGCCTGACGTCCAAGGCGATGTCGACGGCCACCGGGTACGGCCCGCGCGCGATCGTCACGCCCATCGTCGGCGCGGTCTACAAGAAACTCGGCGGCGACTAGCGCTTGCGGCGGCCCGTCCCGAAGATGCTGCGGGTGATCTCGCGGCCGATGACGGTGCCCGCCGAACGCATCGCGCTCTTGAACGCCGGGCTGGCCATCATCTTGTCGAACATGCCCGGCTCCGCGGCATTGCGCGCGGTCGAGGTCCCCTCGATGTCGGCGCCGCCGGTGTAGACGGGCGGCGGCAGCTGATCCGCGGGCGCGGGAGCGGCGGGCGGCGGCGCCAACCGGGCGTTGAGCTTTTCGTAGGCCGACTCGCGGTCGATGGTCTGGCCGTAGGTCGCCTGCAGCGGGCTGGCCAGCGCGGCCGCCTTAATGGCGTCGGGGCCGATGGTGTCCATCAGCGACCGCGGCGCGCGCATCCGCGTCCACGCCACCGGTGTCGGCGCCCCGCGCTCGGAGAGCACGGTGACGATGGCCTCGCCGATGCCCAGTGAGGTCAGCGCCTCCTCCAGGTCATAGACCGTGGTCTTCGGATAGGTCCGCACCGTCTTGGTGAGCGCCTTCTGGTCATCGGGGGTGAACGCGCGCAACGCATGCTGCACCCGGGCGCCCAACTGCGAGAGCACGTTGTTGGGCACATCGGTGGGCAGCTGGGTGCAGAAGAACACGCCGACGCCCTTGGAGCGGATCAGCTTGACCGTCTGCTCGACCTGCTCCAGGAACGCCTTGGACGCGTCGGTGAACAGCAGATGGGCCTCGTCGAAGAAGAACACCAGCTTGGGCTTGTCGACGTCACCGACCTCGGGCAGCGTCGTGAACAGGTCGGCCAGCACCCACATCAGGAAGGTGGAGAACATCACCGGGCGGGCGGCCTGGGCGCCCAGTTCCAGCAGCGAGATGACGCCGCGGCCCTGCGCGTCGAGGCGGATCAGGTCCTTGGGTTCCAGCTCGGGCTCGCCGAAGAACGTGTCCGCGCCCTCGGCTTCCAGATTCACCAGGGCCCGCAGGATCACCCCGGCCGTGGTCGGCGATACCGCACCGAGCGCCTTGAGCTCGGGCTTGCCCTCGTCTCCGGTCAGGTACTGGATGACGGCGCGCAGATCTTTCAGATCCAGCAGCGACAGCCCCTTCTGGTCGGCCCAGTGGAAGATCAGGCCCAGCGTGGATTCCTGGGTTGCGTTGAGCCCCAACACCTTCGACAGCAGGATCGGCCCGAAACTGGTGATGGTCGCGCGGACCGGCACCCCGATGCCTTCGGTACCCAGCGAGAGGAACTCCACCGGGAACGCCGTCGGCGTCCAGCTGTCACCGGTGTCGGTGGCGCGCTGGGTGGTCTTGTCGTTGACCTCACCTGGTTTCGAGAGCCCTGACAGGTCGCCCTTCACGTCGGCCATGAACACCGGCACCCCGGCCGCGGACAGCTGCTCGGCCATCACCTGCAACGACTTCGTCTTGCCGGTACCCGTGGCACCGGCGATCAGGCCGTGCCGGTTCACCGTGGCCAGCGGGATACGGACCAGCGCGCTCGCGTCGACGACACCGTCGACCACCACGGTCCCGAGCTCCAGAGCTTGTCCCTCGACGGCGTAACCTGCGGCGATCTGCTGTGCGGGGGTTGCGGTGGATTCTGAGGTCATGGGCAGACCCTACTGAACATGCCCCCAAACGGGCGGGTGTGGGCAGCTAATGCGCGACGGTGCGAATACTGTGGATCTTCGTGCGTGAAGAACTGGTGTGGATCGACTGCGAGATGACCGGGCTGGACCTCAAGTCAGACAAACTGATCGAGATCGCGGCGCTGGTCACCGACGCGGACCTGAACATCCTCGGCGACGGCATCGACGTGGTGATCCACGCCGATGAGGACGCCCTGTCCGGCATGGTCGACGTGGTGGCCAAGATGCACTCGAGCTCCGGGCTCGACAAAGAGGTGCTGGCCTCCACGATCGATATCGCGACGGCGGAGAAGATGGTCCTCGACTACATCCGCGACCACGTCAAGCAAGCCAAAACCGCACCGCTGTGCGGCAACTCGATCGGCACCGACCGCGGTTTCATCGCCCGCGACATGCCCACCCTCGACGAGTACCTGCACTACCGGATGATCGACGTCAGCTCCATCAAGGAGCTCTGCCGGCGTTGGTTCCCGCGCATCTACTTCGGGCAGCCGGAGAAGGGTCTCGCACACCGCGCGCTCGCCGACATCCACGAATCCATCCGCGAGCTCAAGTACTACCGCGGGACCGCCTTCGTCCCCGCCCCCGGGCCCTCCACCAGCGAAATTGCCGCGGTTGCTGCCGAGCTGGGCCCCCCGAAGACCGACACGTAGGAAACCGATTCGGCTCCGGCGCATCGGAGCGGTTAGTATCTAGGACGCCGCTCACGCGGCAATGGTGGCTGTAGTTCAGTTGGTAGAGCACCAGGTTGTGATCCTGGCTGTCGCGGGTTCGAGTCCCGTCAGCCACCCGAGTACCGGGAACGCCGTCTACGCGAGTAGGCGGCGTTCCTGGTTTCTGCCCGAAAACGACGAAATGGCTGCGCTCAGAGTGTCGAGCGCAGCCATTTCGTCGATCTCGTCGGAGTACTAGGCCGGTTTCTTGATCCGCGGCGAGAGCTGCACGAATTCCGTTACCACACTGGGGTTCTCGTGCGCGGTGAGCACCAGCGACAGCAGCGTGTTGGCGACGTCGCCGAGGGCGGCCATCCGGGCCGGCAGCTGGCCGTGCTCCACCCACGACTCGAACAGCTGCGACAACAGATCGCGGTCCGCGCCGCGCAGGATCTCGGTGCCCTCGGTCGGGCAGATGCCGACGCGCAGCAGCGACAGGTCCGGATGCTCGTTGCGCCAGGAATGCAGGATCTCGTCCAGCGCGGCCTTGCTGGCGTTGTAGGCGGCCACCCCGGCGCGCGGACGCCCGACGTCGTGGCTGGAGGCGATCAGCACCACCCCGTCCTCGGACAGGTGCGGCTGGACGGCGCGCAGCAGGTTGTTGGCGCCCAGGGCGTTGACGCTGAAGGCGTGCACCCAGGTGGCCACGTCGGTGTCCTCGATGTGTGCCAGCGGCGCGACGGTGCTGGTGAACACCACCGCGTCCAGTCCGCCGAGGGCAGCGACCGCGCGGCCGATGACCGAGGTGATGGCCGCGGTGTCCTCGATGTCGAGCTCGAACGCCGATCCGCCGATCTCCGCGGCCAGGCTGGTCAGCAGGTCCAGCCGCCGGGCCGCCACTGCCACCTTGGCCCCGCGGGCGGCGGCGCTGGTCGCCACGGCATGGCCGATGCCCGACGAGGCCCCGACCACAAGAAGTCGCAATCCGGCCGCATCGGTGCGCTGATCAGTCATTCTCACCCTCGTTCATCATCGGTTAGGACACCCTTATAGATCCCGGACAGTACCGGGGCGATGAGTTTCCGGTGTGATGTGGGTCAACTCTGCATGTCTCCTTCAGCCAAACCACCGGTGGCCGACCCTCAAACCTGGCGCGTCGCGTTGGACGAGCTGCGTGTCCGCGAGAAGGCCGCCACTCGCGAACTCGACGCCATCGCGGCCGCGCGCCGCCGCCTGCCGATGGTCGAACTCCCCGAGTACGTGCTCATCGGTGAGGACGGCCCTGTCCGCCTGGCCGAGGTGTTCGACGGCCACACCCAGCTGATCACCTATCACCACATGTGGACCGACGGCGCGCAGTGGCAGTGCGGCGGCTGCACCGGATTCACCTCGCAGTTCACCCGCCTGGAATTCCTGGACAGCTACGACGCCCGTTTCGTCATCGTCACCAACGGGCCCATCGAGGAGGCGCTGGCCTACAAGAAAAAGGTCGGCAACAAGATGACCTGGTACTCCTCCTCGGAATCGACATTCGGAGCCGATGTCGACGCCGCGCCCGGGGAGGGTTTCGCGGTGAATGTCTTCCTGCGTGACGGGGACACCGTCTACCGGACCTGGCACACCAACGGGCGCGGCACCGAGCAGCTTAGCCACAGCTTCGCGCTGATCGACCTGCTGCCCTACGGCCGCCAGGAGGAATGGCTCGATTCGCCGGCCGGCTGGCCGTCCCGGTCCACCTACTCGGGCTGGCTGGACAGCCCGGACATCGCCCGCACCTATGGAGAGGACTCGCAATGACCGACCAGAGCTACGTCGTCACCCGGACCATCCCCGCATCGCCGAGCACTGTCTTCGCGTTGCTCAGCGACCCGGCCCGGCACAAGGACACCGAGCCCGGCGACTGGGTGGGCGACGCCATCGACCCGCGGCCCATCACCGGCACCGGCCAGATCTTCGCGATCAACATGTACTTCGAGCAGGCCGGTGGGCCCTATGTCATGCACAACCTGGTCGACGCGTTCGAGCAGGACCGCACCATCGGCTGGCGGCCGGGCCAGCTCGACGAGTCGGGTCAGCTCGCGCCCGGCGGCTGGTGGTGGCGCTACGACCTGTCCCCCAACGGCGACGGCACCGACGTCACACTCACCTACGACTGGACCGGAACGTCGCAGGAGTTCCGGGACCAGGTCGGCGGGATGCCGGTCTTCGGGGTCGACTTCATCACCGAATCGCTTGCCACGCTGGAGCGTTCGGTCACCTAGCTGGGCAGCTTGTCCAGGAAGCCGAGCACGGACTCGATCCGGCCGCCGTCGTCGGTGGACAGCACGTCGAAACCGACCACCACCGGATCGGCGCCACGCGGGCCCAGACCCCACTGGAATCGGGTGTGCCGGTGATGGGTGTCCGGCTGACCGACCAGGGTGAACACGAACTCGGGGAACTGGCTGTGCACGGCGTCGATCGCCGCGGAGATCTCGTCGTGGCCCGCCACCTCGGCGAGCGGGTCGACGTAGGTGGCCCCGGGCGCCCAGTGCTGGTCCAGCAGGGTCCGGCGGGTGCTCCCGTCCGCGGTGTTCCAGGTGTTCAGATAGGCGGTGACGGTGTCGGTCATGGTGAGCCTCTTTCGGTGAATTGAACTGGTACCGAAACAGATTCACCGACCGCCCACGCGTTGTCGATTACCCGAGGGGTAACCGGTCAGTCGTTGGCGTTGCCGGCCTTCCACTGCTCCCACGGGATGTTCCAGTCGCCGAGCCCGTCCGTGCCGGGCAACGGTGACCCCACGGTGCCGACCACCTCGACGATGTCGCCGCGGGTGGTGTTCTCGTAGAACCACTGGGCATTGCTGGTGCTCACGTTGAGGCAGCCATGGCTGACATTGCTGTAGCCCTGGCTGCCGACCGACCAGGGAGCGGCATGCACATAGATGCCGCTGTAGGACATCTGCGTGGCGTAGTCGACCTCGGTGCGATATCCGTTGGGCGAGTTGACCGGAACGCCGTACGTCGACGAATCCATGATCAGGTGGGAGAACCGGTCGCCGATGATGTACGTGCCGTTGTTGGTGGGCGTGCTGTTCTTGCCCATCGAGATCGGCATGGTCTTCACCACTTCACCGTTGCGCCGGACGGTCAGCGTCTTGGTGGAGTCGTCGGCGGTGGCGATCACCTGATCACCGATCGTGAAATGCGTGGCGACGTTCTCCTGCCCGAACAGCCCGTTGCCCAGGTCCACCCCGTAGGTGTTCACCTCGACCTTGACGTCGGTGCCTGGCTTCCAATACGCCGCTGGGCGCCAACGCACTTCGCGATTGTTCAGCCAGTAAAAGGCTCCGTCGACGTGCGGCGTGGTGGTGATCTTGATGGCCTTCTGCGCCGCGAGACGGTTGGTGATGTTCTCGTCGAACCGGATGGCCACCGGCTGCCCGATGCCGACGACCTCACCGTCATTGGGCAACAGGTAGGGCATGGTCAGGTTCTTCGGCGAGTGCGTCTCGAAGGTCATCTGCCGGCTCGCTTCGCCGCCGAGCCCGAGCGAGCGCGCGGTGAGCGTGTAGCTCGTGTTGTAGTCCAGCGGGTCCGTCGTCGCCCAGGTGAGGCCGTCGGGGCTCAGCTTGCCCGCGACCGCGGTGCCCGCGGAGTCGACCATGCTGACCGCGCCGAGCACTCCGTCCTCGGCGCTGACGGTGACCGGCGCATCGACGGTGACGCCGACCGCACCGTCGGTGACCGACGCATTCAATTTGGGCACCAGCAGGTCACCGAAGGGGGTGCCCTTGTCGGCGATGGTCTGGGGCGCCGGCGGCGCCTGGTCGGTGGAGCAGCCGGCCAGCACGACCACGGAAATCAGCGCGGCGACGACGCCCAACGCCCTAACTCGGCGCGCGGCCGCCCGCATTGTGACCTGCACCATTGTCTTGCTCCGCCTCATCAGCGCCGCGTGTTCGCAGCAACCTGCCAGCATTCTATGGGAATCGGCGCCGACCAGCGCATCGGCTGAGACCGGTGCTCAGCGGCCCTCTCCAGGCGGTCCTGGGCGGCCCGCACCCCGCGCTTCATGCGGATTTCACCTCGCACCATGGGGCCTGTTATTGTTTCACCCGCGCGCCGTTAGCTCAGTTGGTAGAGCAGCTGACTCTTAATCAGCGGGTCCGGGGTTCGAAACCCTGACGGCGCACCACATCAGAAGCCCCGCTCCGGCGGGGCTTCTGTCGTTTGACCGCCAAACCTACGCGGCGGGGGCCGCCTTGTCGGCGTCCGAATGCGCGCCGGATTCCTCGGAGTCGGTGCTCGGCGTGCGACCGGCTTTCGTGTCCCCCGCTGACGGCGCCGACGGCCGGTGTCCGCGTCGAGGCTTGGGCACGACCTTCGTTGCCTCGGTCGACGGCTCCGGCTCCGGCGCCGACGCGACCCGTTCCGGTGCCGTCGCGTCGGCGGCGGTGCGGCCCGGGTCAGCCTCCGGCACGCGTCCGGCTTCGGGCGTGACCGCGTTCTCCTGGACCGGTTCGCGAGCGGTGGTCGACGGTTGCGCGGCGGTGAGACTTGTTGCCTGCGAACGCTCCACCGCGGGTCGATGTTTCCGGCTCGACTCCTGTGCCGTGGTCGCGGCGCTGTTCACGGAGGTAACCGGCGCCGTCACGCTCGCCGCGCTGAGTCCGGTCGACGACGTACTCGGCCGCACGGCTTGTTTGATGCCGGTCACCACGTTCTTCGCAGCGTCGACGAGGCCCTTCACGGCGGACGCCGCGAGCTTGATGCCACCGCGAATCACATTGCCGGTGGCCTGGACGACGGACCGGACGACCGCGGCCACCACTTTCGCCACCCCCACGGTGACCGCGGCGGCACCGGTGATCACGGTTCGGGCGGCGGCCCCGAGCCAGTGCACCGCGGCGCTGATCGCCTGGATCAGCGGATGACTGGGCGTTGTCGGACCCGGGTCGGTCGGATCCGTCGGATCGGTGGGGTCGAGCGAGTCGAGATAGTCACTGATGATCTGAACAACCGGTTTGGCGGTGCCATCGGAGTAATAGACGCCGAAATTGTCCTGCTTGTTGGCGTTGCCCGAATCCGTGTCCTGCAACGTGTAGATGAACATGGGCCCGGTGCCGGCGATCTCCGGCCACGAATTCAGGAAATCCTGGATGAAATCGGCTTGCTGTTGCGTGGTGTACTGCCCCGTCGTCGGCTGGCCGTATTCGGTGGCCCACACCTTGAGATCCGAATCATCGTTGGCGGCCATGATCTGGAAAATCTGCTGCAATTGCTCCAGCGGCGAACCGGCCACTCCCGCGCCCGCGGAGAACTCCAGCGAGTATTCATACGGATGGAATGAGAGCGCGTCGAAAAAGCCTTTGGCGCCGGCGTCGTACATGCCCTGAACAAAATCGTCGGGATCCATCGTGACACTGCCCTCGGACGCACCGGCACCGACAACGCCACCGATCACCGTGATATTCGGATCGGCCTGCTTCATCAAGGGGTAGGCCGCCTGCAACAGTGTGGTGTACGCAGCAGGGTCGACCGGGTCGAGAAAGTTCTGCGCGTTGGGTTCGTTCCAGATCTCGTAGGTGGAGATCAGGCCGGCATAGTGGGTCGCCACGGCCTGAGCAAAGGATCCGAACACCGCAGGCTGGGGCATGCCGGCAAGAATCGGGGTGCCTGCCCAATCGGGGGTCTGGCTGATCACACCGAGAATCCCCATGCCCAGGTTCGTCGCCGAATCGACGATGGAGTCGATGTAGTCCCAGTTGTAGTCGCCTTGATGTTTCTCGATGTCGGCCCAGGGAATGAGGATGCGGACGTTCTTAACACCGAGTGATTGCATCATCGACAGTTGTTCGGTGATCTCTGTCGACGTCATTCCGGTATTGCTCAGATCCGAGTCGGCAAAGCCCAGTGTCGACGACGACTGATCGATTGCCGCGGTAGGGAGGACGTCATACACCTTCGCGGGTGCACCAGCTACGAAATGATTGCCCCAAACCGCGAAGAGCATTACGGATACCAAGGTTCCAATCACGATGCGCGCCATGATGTGACGACGCAATTGACCGCGTTGCATGCCCATTCTCGACACCCCGCAAGGTTGTGTATTGCGCCATTAAGGCGCCGAACCGGACGGTACAGCAAAGTTTCGTGCGACACAGGAATATCGCACCGTTTTCACCACGGGTTTTACGCCGGGCAACCTGGTCAAACCGCGGGCTCCCTCGATTGCGACACATGGCGCACAAGCCGGTGCCCACTGTGTGCCACCTGGATCCGAACTGTCAATTGCTTGACGATGCAAGGTATTTGGATCCGCGCGGCCGACACCACCAGGTTCGAGAACTTTTCGACGGGGTGAATGTATCTGCCTACCAGCACCTTCAGCGCGGGTATTTACACCGAACCCCTTGCGGCGGTTGCACTCCGGCCCCGGGGTGTGGGTACGTTGGGTCCCGGCGCGCCGTCAAGGGATGTGGGACCCTGTTCTGCCGCGCTCGCCACCCCACCGGCTTCTCGCGGCCACAAGACCTTTCAGTTCGAACAGCATGCGTCGCCACGCCACGCATCACGTCCCTCCCTGACCGCGACGGCGGCGATCGCCAAACCGGCAACAGGGTCGGCCCAGAACCACCCGAACAGGCTGTTGAGCAGCAAGCCGGCGAGCACAACCGCAGACAGGTACGTGCACAACAGGGTCTGCTTGGAATCTGCCACTGCCGACTGCGAACCCAATTCACGACCCGCCCGTCGCTGAGCCCAGGACAGCGTCGGCATGATCACCAAACTTATTGCCGTCAAACAGATTCCGATTACCGAGTGCGCCGGTCTGTCCTCACCACACAGCGCCCTGAGCGCATCTGCGGTCACGTAGGCAGCCAATCCGAAGAAAGACAGCGCGATGATCCGCAGCGCGGCCTTCTCACGGGCCTCGGGATCGCGTCCGGCGAACTGCCAGGCGACCGCGGCGGCCGATGAAATCTCGATGACCGAATCCAGACCGAAACCGATCAAGGCCGTCGATGTGACGCGGATGCCTTCGCCGACCGCCACCACGGCTTCGATGACGTTGTAGGAAATGGTGACCCACACCAGCGCGCGGATGCGGCGGGTCAGCACAGCCCGTCGACCCGGCGTCGATACCTCCGTCATCGGCACCCGCATTCGATTCCGTCCGGACCCACACAGGTGCAGTTCGGGTCCACCGCCAGCACCAGACCCATCAGATCGTCGAGCGCGCGGCCGATGCGACCGTCGGCGAGCGCGTACCGCATGCGGCGGCCCTCGGGCACGGCGATGACCAGTCCGCAGCCACGCAGGCAGCTCAGGTGGTTGGACAGGATCTGGCGCGTGACACCGATCTGATCTGCGAGATCGGACGGATACGCCGGCGCGCGGTTGAGGCTCAGCAAGATTCGCGTCCGGGTGGCGTCGGCCAGGGCGTGCCCGAATCGGGCCAGCGATTCCGTGTGGGCCTGCGTTTCCATGAACCGTACAGTACAGAGTATTCTGTATTCAGAAAATGCTGTACTAACAGGCTCCCGCATAGGTATTTGCCGACCCCGGTCGGCACCAACGCACGAAAAACCGCCAAAACCTCCGCAGCCGGGGCTGCTCTGTCATGATCATTCCGGCAGGGCGAACTAATTGACGTTAGCTCCAATTATTCGCCCCGGCAACGGGATTCGGGGTATCGCAACGCAGGTCACCGGGAGGGACGCATTGTGACACACCCTGGCGTGCGCTGGTCTCGAGGCGTCATCCCCCTGCTCCTGGTCGGTGCCGCCATGGCGGTGACCAATCACGAACCACCACGGGACATTTCACCGTCGCAGGCCTCTCCTGTACCGATGGCTGCCGCTCCCACGCCGCCTCCGGCCCCGGTCCTACCACCGGCCGCCGCCGCCGCGATTCCGGCAGCCGCTCGCGCCACGGTGGCGCCATCCCAGCGCTCGACGCCCGCGCCGACACCCCTCGCCGTGCCTCGCCCGGCCGCTCCGCTCCCCGCGGCCACGCCACCGCCCCGTCCGCCGGCTCCACTGCCCGTCGCGCCACCACCCCCGCCGCCACCTCCACCGGTCGCCCCGCCGCCACCTCCACCGGTCGCACCGGCACCGCCACCGCCCCCGGCAGAGCTGGCCGCACCGATACCACTCCCACCCGGCGCTCCCGACGCGTGCGTCTTGAGCTTCGAACAGATGCGGACGATGGTGGCATCGGCCTATAGCGGGACGATCCTGAGCAAAGCCACCTATGGCCCCGGTTGCACCTTTCCGTTGGACGCCGCGCCGGAACTCAACATCACCTTCCCGGTCCCTGCCGGCAGGCCGGGTCCCCCGCTGCCGCCCGCGCCGGCGGCACCGCCGCCACCGGGACCGCCGCTCAACACGAACTTGCTGACCGACGAAGTGATGATGGCGGTGCTCACCGGCGTCGGCGAATACGGCTACCACGCCGGAACGGGCCTCAGCTGACAGTTCGGAGACACTTTCGAGTGGAAGCGCCATGCCTCTGCCGCGCGTCCAGATCCGACTCAACCGCACCTATCGGCGAAGCCGGCGGTGCTACGGTTGCGGTGAACGGTGACGTCAATATCGACGCCGCGGCCGCGCAGCCATTACCAAAAATGTGCTGAATCGACGTATCCGTCAGGCGCACAGATTGCCGAGTGGCGCAAAATACCAGGTAAAGGACCACCTAACCGGACGCCACAGGCCGCAACGCCGTGATACGCTCAAGTTAGCTGCATGCCGAACGTCGCCATGTTCACCATGACCCTAGATACGAAGCGAGGACTTAGCTGATGCCAAGCGGAAGTGCACCGCCGACGCCGGATGTCACCGGCGACGTTGGCACGCCGCCCAGCAACGGCACGGTCGCGGTCATCAACTGCAGTCGCATCGGGATGACGGCCAATCCGCCCAGCTTCTCGTTCGTCAGCTGGTTCCGGCCCCGCCGCCGGCGCTGAACTGCCGGCACGATCGTTTGCCTCAGCGGCGGCGTCTGCGCCGGATCACCAGCACCACCACGACGGTGCCCACCACGGAGCCGATGACCGCGGGCTTCTTCACGAACGCGAGCACGCGCGCCTTCGCATCGTCGGCGAGTCGCTGCGGATTTGCACGCACAGCCAACTGGTCGACCGTCGACGCGAGCTGATCACGCGCCTGGTCGATATCGCGCTTGATGCTCTCGGGATCCCGGTCGGCCACTGTGCCCCTCCATGTGCGCGTTCATCTCACAACCTTTGCCGACTTACCCTAGAGCAGCCGCAGTCCACTCCGCTGCACCGGTCGATGAGAAAGACGTGAATCAGGTATGCCTCAGACTCCGCGCCTCGCCTCCGGCGACAAAGCGCCCGCCTTCAGCCTGTCCGACGCCGACGGAAACACCGTGAAGCTGTCCGACTTCAAAGGACGCAAGGTCATCGTGTACTTCTACCCGGCCGCGTCGACGCCGGGCTGCACCAAGCAGGCCTGCGACTTCCGCGACAGCCTGGCCGAGCTCAACGAGGCAGGCCTGGACGTCATCGGAATCTCCCCCGACAAGCCGGAGAAGCTGGCCAAGTTCCGCGACAACGAGGGCCTGACCTTCCCACTGCTGTCCGACCCGGACAAGAAGGTGCTCACCGCGTGGGGCGCGTTCGGCGAGAAGACCATGTACGGCAAGACCGTGCAGGGCGTCATCCGGTCGACGTTCGTCGTCGACGAGAAGGGCAATGTCGAGGTGGCGCAGTACAACGTGAAAGCCACCGGTCACGTCGCCAAGCTGCGCCGCGACATCTCGGTCTAGTCCGTTCGTTCCCGACGTTCTGGCGGCCTCATCGCGGATTCGGCCACCAGAACGTCGGAAATGACGGTTCAGAGGCCGCCGAGCGCACCCAGTAGCAGCGCCTCGGCCGTCGCCGCGCGTTCCAGCACCCCGAGGTGCAGGCTCTCGTTGATGCTGTGCGCCTGGGTGCCGGGATCCTCCACACCGGTCACCAGGATCTTGGCGTCCGGGAACGCGGTGGCGAACTCGGCGATGAACGGGATGGATCCGCCCATTCCCATATCGACGGGCTCGCGGCCCCACGCGGTGTGAAACGCCGACCGGGCGGCGTCGTACACCGGGCCGGTGGCATCGATCGCATACGGCTGGCCCACGTCGCCAGGAGTGACGGTGACCTGGGCTCCCCATGGCGCATGGGACAGCAGGTGTTCGGTCAACGCCGTCAGGTGGGCAGCCGCGTCCCCGCCGGGCGCCACGCGCATGCTGACCTTGGCCCGCGCCCTCGGGACGAGCGTGTTGGAGGACTTGCCGATCGGTGTGGTGTCGATGCCGATCACGGTGATCGCGGGCTTGGCCCACATGCGCTGCACCACCGAATCGGAGCCGATCTGGCGCACCCCGTCGAGCAGCCCGGAATCGGCGCGCACCCGTTCGTCGGGGAACGCGACATCGGCGGCGTCGGCCTCGTGCAAGCCGGCGACGGCGACATTGCCGTCATCGTCGTGCAGGCTGGCCAGCAGTCGCACCAACACCGACAGCGCATCCGGCACCACGCCGCCCCACAGCCCGGAGTGCAGTCCGTGGTCCAGGGTGGCGACCTCCACCACACAGTCCGCAAGACCGCGTAGTGACACGGTGAGCGCAGGGATCTCGGTGCTCCAGTTGTCCGAGTCGGCGATGACGATGACGTCGGCGGCCAGCAGGTCGCGGTGGGCACCTAACAGCGCTCCCAGGGAAGGCGAACCCGATTCTTCCTCGCCCTCGACGAATACCGTCACGCCGACGGGCGGATTACCCCCGTGCGCCCGGAACGCCGCCAAATGTGTTGCGATGCCCGCCTTGTCGTCGGCGGTGCCACGACCGTAGAGCCGGCCGTCGCGCTCGGTGGGCTCGAACGGCGCCGACGCCCACTGGGTGACATCGCCTTCGGGCTGCACGTCATGGTGTGCGTACAGCAGCACCGTCGGCGCACCCTCGGGTGCCGGATGCCGGGCGATAACCGCCGGGGCACCGCCTTCGCTGACGATCCGGACATCGCCGAAACCGGCCTCCGACAACAGCTTTGCCGTCAGGTCGGCGCTGCGCTGCACCTGGTCACGACGAGCCGGGTCGGCCCACACCGATTCGATGCGCACCAGCTCTTCCAGATCGTTGCGCACCGAAGGCAACAGTTCACGCACGCGTGCGGCGAGATCACTCATGCCAGCGAGACTAGCCGCTGCCGACCCCGGACGAGCGTGCGCAAAATGCCACCCTCAGCGGCGTGTCGTTGTGCAAACACGGCCGCTCGCGGAAGGAACCTAAGCCTCCAGGATGGCGACCGCGGCCGCGGTGTCGGCCTCGTGCGTCAGCGACAGGTGGATCGTCACGTCCTTGAGGTGCTCGGCGATCGCCCCGGTCAACCGGACCTTCGGCCGGCCCCACATGTCGGTGATGACCTCGATGTCGCGGTGGATGTCCTCCGGCAGCATCGGCCGCTTGGAGAACCGTGACCCCGACCAGGCCTTGATCACGGCTTCCTTGGCCGCCCACCGCGCCGCGAGGTGGCGCGCCGCCGACGAACTCTTGTCCGCGGCGTCGCGCCTCTCCCCCGGCGTGAAGGTCTCGGCGAAGACGGTGCCCGGCTGGTCCACCTGTTCCGCGAAATCCGGAATCGAAACCAGGTCGATGCCTACCCCAACGATGCCCATACCCGGCACGTTATCCGACTGGCCTCCGCTCATTTCGAGTAGAGGTCATCAGCGCCGAGGCGCGCGTCGGGATTGAGCAGCATGGCCGCTTCCTGAGGCTTCTCGGCGGTGTCGTGCCCGAACCGGCGGTCGGCCGGCTTCTCGTACAGCGACGGGCCACCGGCGATCGCCGACGCGAGCGTGCGCTGACCGGTCAGCACCCGGGCGTTGGCCCGAGCCTGGTACTCGGCCCGCTGATCGGCGGGCAGAGCGGCCAGCAGCGCCTGCGGATGCACCAGCGCCACCAGACCCGACACGTGACCGAAGCCGAGGCTGGTCACCAGGCCTGCCTTGAGCGGAAACTTCTCGCCCAGATGCAGGGCCTCGCGGACCCAGACGAAGTGCTTGGCGTGCGCCAGCTCGTCGTCGACGCAGTCCAGGCTGCGGTTCGGCGGAATGACGCCGTCGCGCAGGATCTGGCACAGACCCATCATCTGGAAGGCCGCGGCACCACCCTTGGCGTGGCCGGTGAGGCTCTTCTGGCTGACCACGAACAGCGGTGCGCCCTTCGAGCGTCCCATCGAGGCCGCGAGCCGCTCATGCAGCTCGGTCTCGTTGGGATCGTTGGCCAGAGTGGAGGTGTCGTGCTTGGAGATGACCGCGATGTCATCGGGTCCGACACCCAGCTTGGCCAGCGAACGGGCCAGGCGGGACTCACGCCCACCGCGACCGGCACCCAGGGCACCGAGGCCCGGGGCCGGGATCGAGGTGTGCACACCGTCGCCGAACGACGATGCGTAGGCCACGACCGCCAGCACCGGCAGACCCATCTGCACCGCGAGATCACCGCGGGTCAGCAGAATCGTTCCGCCACCCTGTGATTCGACGAAGCCCAGCCGACGACGGTCGTTGGCGCGGGAGAACTTCGAGTCGCTGATGCCCTTGGCCCGCATCATCTCGGTGTCGGCGGTGGCCGCCATGTCACCGAAGCCGATGATGGCTTCCAGGGTCAGGTCGTCGTAGCCGCCGGCGATCACCAAATCGGCCTTGCCGAGGCGGATCTTGTCCACACCCTCCTCGACCGAGACCGCCGCGGTGGCGCACGCGCCGACCGGGTGGACCATGGCGCCGTAACCACCGACATAGCTCTGCATGACGTGTGCCGCAACGACGTTGGGCAGCACCTCCTGCAGGATGTCGTTCGGCTTGGCCCGGCCCAGCAGGTTGCCGTGGTACATGGTCTGCATCGATGTCATGCCGCCCATGCCGGTGCCCTGCGTGGAGGCCACCAGGCTCGGGTGCACCCAACGCATCAGCTCGGTCGGGGTGAAGCCCGAGGACAGGAACGCGTCGACGGTGGCGACGATGTTCCACAGCGCCACCCGGTCGATCGAGTTGGCCATGTCCGGGGTGATGCCCCACACCGTCGGGTCGAAGCCCGTCGGGATCTGGGCGCCGACCGTGCGCGACAGCTTGGTCTTGCGCGGCACCCGAATCTCGGTGCCCGCCTTGCGGATCACCTGCCAGTCGGACGAGTCCGGCACCGGCCGGGCCA
>JAHFVC010000258.1 GCA_023264765.1 Mycobacterium sp.
GCCGCGAACGGCAGCAGGTTCGCCCCGGAGGCGCAGCCGATCTCGAGGACGCGCGCAGTCGCGATCGGGGGCACATCGATGCCGAAAAGGTGTGCCACCGCGGCGAGATGGTCGGGTGCGGACGCCGGATGGACGAGCGAACCGTATGGCGCTTCGTCGTAGTCGGCGCGCAACCGTTGCGTCGCTGAATCCAAGACATCCCCTCCTACGTGCCGGCAAGAGATGCTTACACGCGTGGCTGGCAACCGGCCGCAAACTACCTGCGCAGCAGCTTCAGTGCCCCCGGAACCGCCGACACCGTCACCGGCAACGGGCAGGCGAAATCGCCGTCGGCATAGGCGTTGATGCCGGGGGAGTCGACCATGACGCTGGCCGCCCGCCTGGTGGTGACCTCCGGCAGGTTCACGTGCGTGCCCTTGAACACGGTGGGGAAGAGCCGGATCAACTTGGTGCGCGAGGCCGAGTGCGCCATGGTGATGTCGAGCAAGCCGTCGGTGGGATCGGCGCCCGGACAGATCAGCATGCCGCCGCCGTAACTGCGGGTGTTGCCGAACGCGGCCAGCGTGAGGTCGGTGACGATCTCCGGCCCGTCGTCGAAGGTCAGCCGGAACGGCAGCAGGCGCAACCTGGACAGTTCGGCGACCATCGCGACGTTGTACCGCATCCGGCCGTGCGGCCAGCTCATCCGGTTCGTGCGATCGCTGACCAACGAATCAAAACCGGCCGCCATGACCGTGCCGAACCATTTCACCGCACCGGTCGCGTCGACGATCCGGCCCAGATCGATGGTCTGGGTGTGACCGTCGGCCACCACGTCGGCGGCGGCCTCGGGATCGCCTGTGGGGATCTGGAATTCGCGGGCGTGATCGTTGCCGGTGCCGGCGGGGATGATGCCCAGCGGCACCTCACCGCGCGCGAGAGCCTGTAGGGCGACCGAGATGATGCCGTCGCCGCCCACCACCACCAACGCGTCGGTGCCGCGGGCGAGTTCGTCGTCGACGAGGCGGCGGGCGTGCGCGGCGTCGGTGCCGACGATCTCGCACACGTTGATCCCGCGCTGCTGGAACCGTGCGATGGCACGCTCGGCCGCATGCGGAGCGTTGCCGTGTCCCGACGCGGGATTGGTCAGGACGGTGATCCTGTTCACGGAATCAGCTTGCCGGGGTTGAGGATTCCCGCGGGGTCGAGCACCGCCTTCACCGCGCGCAGCACCTCGACGCCGAGATCACCGATCTCGTCGCGCATCCAGGGCCGGTGGTCGGCGCCGACGGCGTGGTGATGGGTGATGGTCGCGCCGGTGCGCACCATCGCTTCCGAGGCGGCGGTCTTGGCCTTGCTCCACTGCTTGATCGGGTTGCCGCGCTGGGCGGCGACGACGGTGAAGTACAGCGAGGCGCCGGTGGGGTACACGTGCGAAATGTGGCACATAACCAGCGCCGGCGTGCCCGATTCCGCCAGTGTGCCCGTGAGGGCCTCCGTCACGGCGGCCTTGAGTGCTGGGATGTTCGACCAGGACGTCGCGGTTTCCAGTGTCTCGCACAGTGCCCCGGCCACCAGCAGGGAATCCCGCAGGTAGGGCGCGTTGAACCGGCCGTGCTCCCAGGCCAGGGCCGGCGCCTCACCCAGTGAGGTGCCACCGTGGGCGGCCAGCACCGCCCGGGTCTCGGCGTGCCGGCTCTCGGTATGTGCCGCCGACCCCTCGAACGCCGTGATGGCCAGGCATCCACCGGTCACGCTCTGCTCGCCGATGCTTTCGGTGGTGGCCAGGTTCACCCCGGTCTCCACCTCGTCGGACAGCCGGATGACCGTCGGGCCGGTTCCGGTCTGGACGACCGCACGCAGCGCCGCCGCGCCGGTCGTGAAGTCAGGGAAGGACCAGGCCTCATACCGGGTGGTCTCCGGGACCGGATGCACCCGGACCCGGACGGCGGTGATGACGCCGAAGACGCCCTCCGAGCCGACGATGAGCTGACGCAGATCGGGGCCGGCCGCCGACGCCGGGGCGCGGCCGAGGTCGAGCACGCCCGCCGGCGTGACGGCGCGCACCCCGCGGACCATGTCGTCGAAACGGCCGTAGCCCGCCGAGTCCTGACCCGAGGACCGGGTGGCCGCGAAACCGCCGATGGTGGCGAATTGGAAGCTCTGTGGGTAGTGGCCGAGGGAGAAGCCGTGCTGGGCGAGCAGGCGCTCGGCGTCGGGACCGGTCACCCCGGCCTGCAACACCGCCTCGCCGGACACCTCGTCGATGCGCAGCAGTTGGTCCAGGCGCCGCAGGTCCAACGACACGACGGCGCCGAACTCGCCGCGCTCCGGATCGAGACCGCCCACCACGCTGGTGCCCCCGCCGAACGGAACGACGGCGACGCGCTGCTCGGCGCAGACCGCCAGAATCGCGGCGATCTCCTCCTCGGTACCGGGCAGCAGAACCGCGTCGGGGGCATCCTGAACACCGGTATCCTTGCGCCGCAACAGGTCTGGAGTGGACTTCCCGCCTGCGCGCAGCAGCCGGTCCTGGTCGTCCACGCGGCAGTGCGCGGCGCCGACGATGGCCTGAAGGGCTTCGCGCTGGGCGACGGTCAGTTGGGACGGGCGCAGCGTCACCTGCTCGGCGGTGATGTCCGGCGCGGCGGCATCCTCGATGCCCAGCGCCTGCTTGAGGAGGGCACGGATGCCGTCGGACAACGGTCTGGCGGCCGCGGGATCACCCCAGGCGTTCCACTTCATCATGAGTTACAGTATTACACATGGTGTCAATCAGTAACGATGATGACGGTGAGTCGCTGGCCGAGCGCATCCTCGATGCCGCCGCCAGTTGCGTGCTGGCATACGGCATCGACCGGGTGACCCTCGCGGAGATCGCGCGGCGGGCCGGTGTGAGCCGGCCGACCGTCTATCGCCGCTGGCCCGACACACAGGCGATCCTGGCCGCGTTGCTGACTGCTCGGGTCACCCGTGTGCTGGTGGACGTCGGCGAGCGCGGTGCGGGGCGCACCGCACTGGTCGCCAGGATGGTGGCGGTGGCCGAACGGCTCCGGCACGACGACATCGTGATGTCGGTGCTGCACAACGCCCCCGAGTTGGCGATGGTCTACATCGCCGAGCGGCTGGGCACCAGCCAGCAGATCCTCATCGACGCGCTGGCCGGCCAGCTCAAACTGGCCCAGGAACACGGCAGCGTGCGGGCCGGTGATCCCCGCCAACTGGCGGCGATGTGCCTGCTGACCACACAGTCGGCGGTGCAGTCCGCGCAGATGGTCGCCCCCATCCTCGACGCCGAGGCCCTGGCCGCCGAACTCGAACACGCCCTGAACGGATACCTCAAGCCATGAGCACCTCGCTGAACGCCGCGCGCCGCCGCGCCGAACTGGCCACCCTCGCCGACACCGGGCAGGTCGACATCGTCGTCATCGGCGGCGGCATCACCGGTGCCGGTATCGCGCTGGATGCCGCGAGTCGCGGGCTGTCGGTGGTCCTCGTCGAGAAACACGACCTGGCCTTCGGTACCAGCCGGTGGAGCTCGAAACTGGTGCACGGTGGCCTGCGCTACCTGGCCACCGGCAACGTCGGGATCGCCCGGCGCAGCGCCGTCGAACGCGGAATCCTGATGTCGCGCAACGCCCCTCATCTGGTGAAGGCGATGCCCCAGCTGGTGCCGCTGCTGCCGTCGATGGGCCGCGCCTCCCGGGCGCTGGTGCGCGCCGGATTCGTCGCGGGCGACGGCTTGCGCAAGATGGCGGGCACGTCGGCGGCGATCCTGCCGCGATCACGCCGGGTGGACGCCGCCCGTGCCGTCCAACTCGCCCCCACGGTCCGCCGTGACGGACTCGACGGCGGATTCCTGGCCTTCGACGGACAATTGATCGACGATGCCCGGCTGGTCACCGCCGTGGCCCGGACCGCCGCCGGGCACGGCGCCGTCATCCTCACCAGGGTGGCGGCTTCGGCGGCCACCGGGAGCTCGGTCACGCTGACCGATGAACTGACCGGCGAATCGTTCGGGCTCACCGCCCGCGCCGTCATCAACGCCGCGGGCGTCTGGGCGGGCGAGGTCGATCCATCGATCAAGCTGCGACCCAGCCGCGGCACCCATCTGGTGTTCGATGCCGCGGCATTCGGCAATCCGACTGCCGCGCTGACCATTCCGATACCCGGAGAGCTGAACCGATTCGTCTTCGCGATGCCCGAGCAGCTCGGCCGGGTGTACCTCGGCCTCACCGACGAAGAAGCGCCCGGCCCCGTTCCCGACGTGCCGCAGGCGACCCCGCAGGAGGTCACCTTCCTGCTCGACACCGTGAACACCGCACTGCAGACCACGCTGGGAGTGGGTGACGTGCTCGGCGCCTACGCCGGCCTGCGGCCGCTCATCGATACCGGGGAAGGCAGGACCGCCGACGTCTCCCGGGAACACGCGGTGACCGAGTCGCCCTCGGGTGTGCTCAGCGTCATCGGGGGCAAGCTCACCGAGTACCGCTACATGGCCGAGGACGTCCTGGATCGGGCCGTCGCGCTGCGCGGCATCAGCGCCGCCCCCTGCCGCACCAGGAATTTGCCCCTCGTCGGCGCCACCCAGGAAATCATTGGGGGACTTCCACCTTCACTGGTCGCGCGTTTCGGAGCCGAAGCGATGGGGGTGCTCGCGGGCGCGAGCTGCGCGCGCCCCGCCGAGCCGGTCGCCGACGGCGTCGACGTGCTGCGTGCGGAATTCGAGTTCGCCGTCAGCCACGAGGGAGCACTGACCGCCGAGGACATCCTGGACCGCCGGACCCGGATCGGCCTGGTGGCCGCCGACCGCGAACGCGTGGCCGACGTCGCGGCGGAGTTCGTGGCCGGGCGGGACACTTAAGCCGGCGGGCAGACAATCCCGTAGCGCAAAATCATTGGTCGGCGGGGCCCGGCCGACCACACTCACCTGTCATGCACGTCCTTCGTTCCGAGGCAGCACCGCGATGTCGGCCACGCACCACCCCCGTGCAGCCCTCAGCGCGTTCACCGAAGGACGACCCCACACCTCATGACATCGACATTCGGCCGGCGGCGGCTTCTGGTCGCCGGCGTAGCCCTCGCGGGCACCGGACTGCTCGCCGCGTGCGCACCCCGTAACCCCGCCGCTCAACCGGGCGCCGCCGCAGGCGGTGCACCCAAAGCGGGCGGCTCGATCACCTACCTCAACGAGAAGCTGATCGACGCGTATCAGC
This sequence comes from Mycobacterium sp., assembly GCA_023264765.1. Taxonomy (GTDB): domain Bacteria; phylum Actinomycetota; class Actinomycetes; order Mycobacteriales; family Mycobacteriaceae; genus Mycobacterium. Next base: position 5,196 of record JAHFVC010000258.1, read on the forward strand.
AACAGCGCACCGGGTCGTGGCACGTCGCGCAGGTGTGGAATCAGGTGGTGGACCGGCTCTTCTACTATGACGCCGCGGGAAAGTTCACCCCGCACCTGGCCACCGGATTCACCCAGAACGACGACCGCACCCGCTTCGGGGTCACCATCCGGCAGGGCATCACCTTCTCCAACGGCGAGAAGCTCGACGCGGCCGCGGTGGCCGCCAACCTCAACCTGCTGGGCAAGGGCGACGACAAGCGCGGTATCCCGCGGTCGGCGTATTTCCCCAACGAATTCACCGAGGCCGTCCCCGTCGGCGACCACGAGGTCGAGATCCGGCTGAGCGCGCCGTTCGGCGATTTCATCCAGAAACTCGGCGCGTGGACAACGGTCGGGATCCTGGCGCCCGCGACCGTCAACGCAAGCCTGGAAGACCAGTCGGATCTGAACAAGGTGTACGGCACCGGCCCGTTCGTCGTCGAATCATGGGTGCCCAACAAGGAAGTCGTGCTCACGCGGCGCGACGACTACGCCTGGCCGCGCGCCGATGCCAAACATCAGGGTGCGGCCTATCTGGACAGGATCACCGTCCAGCAGGTGGTGGAGCCGTCACTGCGGGTGGGTGCCCTGCAATCCGGACAGGTCAACGTCATCCACTACGTGCAGCCCACCGAGGAGCCGCGCATCCGCGACGACGGCTTCCAGCTGATCGCGCCGAGCTTCTTCGGCAGCGTGTGGGGTCTGCAATTGCGGCTGACGGCACCGCATCTCGACGACGTGCGGGTGCGGCAAGCCCTCACACACGGGATCAATCGGCAGGAGATCCTGGCGACGAACTATCCCGGCGGGGAATGGACCGAGGCCAAGTCGATCTTCAACGACGTCGTGCCCGGCACCCTGGACCTGCGTGAGAGATTCGCCTACGACCCCCAGCGGGCCGATGCCCTGCTCGACGAGGCCGGCTGGACCGGCAGGGACGGTGACGGCTACCGCACCCGCGGTGGTGACCGGCTCGGTCTGCTGATCTATCCGTCGGTGTTCATCACCACCTCGAAGTCCGACCTTCAGTTGATCGCCCAGCAGTGGAAGCAGATCGGCGTCAAACTCGACATCAAGGGCGTCGACTTCACCAACTACAACACGGTCACCGCCGCTCCGGATGTGCCGCTGTATGAAAACCATTGGCTGGCAGGCAGTCAGAGCGAGGCGTGGCGGTGGTGGCACAGTTCGCAGGGCAACCAGTTCAAGAAGCCCGGAGCCGAACTCGACGGGCTGCTCACCGATCTGGCCCAGGCGAAGTCCGATGATGCGCGAGTGGCGGCGTCGGCCAAGGTGCAGGAGTACGTCATCGATAACGCGTACTACATTCCGGTGCACGAGTTCCGGCAGACCTGGGGCGCCGACCCGACGGTGCAGGGCCTGCAGGTGGACGGCCTCGGCCTGATCAGTTTCTACGACGCCTGGCTGAACACGTGAGCCCCGAGTTGAATCGGCGCCGGCTGCTGAGCCTCAGTGCCGCGCTGGCCGGCGCCGGCCTGCTGGCCGCCTGCAGCCCGCGGACAGGACCGGTTGCAGGACAGGGCAGTTCGACACCCCGCGCCGGCGGCGAGATCGTCTACCTCAACGCCCACCTCAATCCCGCGTACGCGCAACAGCACATCAACTCCTGGCACACCCTGCAGGTGTGGTCCCAATTCGTCGAATACCTCTTCTACTACGACGCGGCGGGCAAACTGCAGCCGCACCTGGCCCAGGGCTATACCCACAACGACGATTTCACCGAGTTCACCATCTCCGTGCGACCTGGTGTGACGTTCTCCAACGGCGAGAAACTCGACGGGGACGCGGTGGCGCAGAACCTCAACCTGCTGGGCCTGGGCGACGAGAAGCGCGGCATCCTGCGGGTGGCCAACCTGCCGACGAGCTACGGGCAAGCCGTGGCGACCGGGGAGCACGAGGTCAAGGTGGCACTCAAAGAGCCGTTCCCGGGGTTCGTCCCGATCCTGGCGGGCAGTTCGACCACCGGGATCTTGGCCCCGGCCACATTGAAACTGAGCCTGGAGCAACAGGGCGACCTGAAGAACACCTGGGCCACCGGACCTTTCGTGGTGGATTCCTGGGTGCCGAACAAGGAGATCGTGCTGTCCCGGCGTGACGACTACAACTGGGCGCGGCCCGATGCGCCGCACCAGGGCCCGGCCTACCTCGAGCGGATCACCATCCAGGAGCTGGAGGAGGACGCGCTGCGCGTCGGTGCGCTGGACTCGGGGCAGGTGCAGGTGATCCACTACACCCAGCCCACCGAGGAGCAGCGCCTGGGCGACAACGGTTTCACCGTCCTGGACTCGTTCATCCCGGGCAGTGTCTGGGGCCTGCACCTGAGGCTGACGGCGCCGCATCTGGACGACATCCGGGTCCGCAAGGCGCTGACGCATGCCATCGACCGCCACGAGATCGTCGACACCCTGTACAACCCGGCATGGAAGGTCGCCACCGGACCGCTGAACGCCGGCACCCCCGGCGCCGTCGACCTCAGTGACCGGTTCGCCTACGACCAGGACCTGTCCAACCGGCTGCTCGACGAAGCGGGCTGGACCGAACGGGACGGCGACGGCTACCGGACCAAGAACGGTCAACAACTCAGCTTCATCGAGTACCCGTCGGTGTTCATCACCACCTCCAAGTCCGACCTACAGTTGATCGCCCAGCAGTGGAAGCGGGTCGGCGCCAAGCTCGAGCTCAAGAACGTCGACTTCGTCAACTACAACACCGTCACCGCCGACCCCGCGGTGTCGCTCTACGAGATCCACTGGGCTGCGCCCTATCCCAACTTCCTCTGGCGGTGGTGGCACTCCAGTCAGCAGAACCAGTTCAAGGCCCCCGGCCCCGAACTCGACGCGATCCTCGCGTCCATCGCCGCCGCCAGAACCGATGACGACGCGTATGCCGCGTCGGCCAAAGCGCAGGAGTACGTCATCGACAACGCCTACTTCATTCCCGTCCACGAGTTCCCGCAGAACTTCGCCGCCGCGGCGAACCTGCGAGGAGTCGCGGCCGACGGCTACGGCCGCATCCGGTTGTACGACACCTGGCTGGACGCGTAGATGTCACCCACCGCAAAGTACGTCACGTCCCGGATCGCCCAAGCGCTCATCGCCGTCCTCGGCGTCTATATCGTCGTCTTCGTCATCGTCACCGTGCTGCCCGGCGACCCGGTGTCCAGCCACCTGCGCAACCCGGAGTTCAACTACACCGAGGACGAGATCGCGCAGCTGCTGGCGTATTACAAGCTGGACCGCCCGTTGTGGGAGCAACTCGGGGTGGCGCTGGGCAGGCTGAGTCACGGCGATTTCGGCCTCTCGCTGTCCGCCAACCGCCCGGTGACCGGTGTGCTGTGGGACGGTATCCCGTCCACGCTGCAACTGGCCGGCACGGCATTCGTGCTCGCGACGACCTTCGCGTTCCTCATCGCGCTCGCGGCGTTCTACCTGCCCGGCCACCTCGGCGGTGGGTTGTTCCGGGCGTTCCCGTCGCTGTTCCTGTCGATGCCGAACTTCTTCATCGGGTTGATCATCATCGACGTGTTCTCGTTCCAGCTCGGCTTCTTCAAGATCAACGACTATCAGAGCCTGAACGCGTTGATCTATCCCGCCGTCACGCTGGCGATCCCGGCCTCGGCGCCCATCGCCCAGGTCTTCATCACCGCGCTGGACGAAGCGCGGACGCAGCAGTACGCCATCGTGGCAATAGCCAAGGGCATCAACCGGTTCCAACTGCTCGCGCGCCATCTGTTCCCGAACGCAGCGCTGCCCACACTGACCATCGCCGCCATCATCGTCGGCGACCTGCTGGGCGGATCGATCATCACCGAGGCCATCTTCGGGCGGACCGGGGTGGGCAGCATCATCGAGGTCGCCGCCACCGAACAGGACGTGCCGGTGCTGCAGGCCGCCGTCACACTGGCCGCCGTGCTGTTCCTGCTGATCAATCTGGTGGTCGATCTGGTGTACCCGGTGCTGGATCCACGCTTGCGACAGGGGGTCTCCTAGTGGTTGCGCTGGCCGCATTACCCCGCTGGACGGCGTGGCGCCCGACCGCCAAGGCCGGACATGTCTACACGGCGCTGGCGGCGTTGATCGTCGTCACCATCCTGGCGTGGGCCGTGGTGCCACAACTGTTCACCGGGCACGACCCGTTGGTCGGGGTACCTGCGGACAAGTTCACACCACCGTCGGCCGACCACTTCTTCGGCACGGATCAACTCGGCCGGGACGTCTTCGCGCGGGTGGTGTTCGGCACCCGGTCGGCCGTGCTGACCGCTCTGTTCGCGGTGGCCATCGGGCTCGTGCTGGGCGGGCTGGTAGGTCTGGTCGCCGGCTTCTTCGGTCGCGCCACCGACGCGGTGCTCGGCCGGTTCATCGACATCCTGCTCGCCATCCCGGGATTCCTGCTTGCTGTCATCGTGGTGGTGTCGCTGGGATTTGCGACCGTCAATGCCGCTGTGGCGGTAGGTATCTCATCCATCGCGGTGTTTGCCAGGCTGGCCCGCTCAGAAGTATTGCGGGTGAAGAACCTGGCGTTCGTCGAATCCTCGTACCTGATCGGCAGCAGCCGGCTGACGGTGTTGTTCGCCCACGTGCTGCCCAATGCGTATCGCTCGGTGCTGGCGCTGGCGGTGCTGCAGTTCGGCCTGGCCATCATCAGCATCTCGGCGCTGGCGTTCCTCGGTTACGGCAATCCGCC
>JAHFVC010000523.1 GCA_023264765.1 Mycobacterium sp.
GACGCGGTGTTCGACCTGATCAGCCGGGATTCCGGGCTGGAAGCCCATCGAGCCAGGATGATCGCGGTCGGCCTGGTGTCCACGAGTGTGGACTGCGCGCGGTACTGGTTGGACAATGACCGCCCCATCACGAAAGAAGCGGCCATCGAGGGCACGGTTCTGTTCGCCTGGGGCGGCCTGTCACACGTGCCGCTGACCCGTTCCTAGGCCTTGACGGCCTCGGCGCCGACCGTGCCGAAGCCGACCCGGCGGACATCGGCGGCGCCGATCTCCACGTAGGCGATCTTCGACGACTGCACCAGGTAGCGCCGGCCCTTCTCGTCGGTCAACGCGAGCACGCCTTCGGAACCCAGTGCCTTGGTGATGAGTTCTTCGACCTCGCCTGGGGTCTGCGCGCTGTTGATGATCAGCTCTCGCGGGCTGTCGGCGACCCCGATCTTGACGTCCACGCTTGGCCTCTTTCGGTTGGTGTGCAATGCGTCCAACCAGGCTAGTGGACGCTCGCGTCAGAGCCGCGACCGCACGGTCATCGGAACGAGTCCTGACCGTGACCGCCACCCCCGCCGCGTCGGCCTCACCCGCCACATGAGCCCCATTAGCATCGGCCGAGTACGCACCGAGACCACCTGGGAAGCGCAATGAGCAGGCCTTATTCACGAAGCACCGCCACCCGCGACGCCGGTTACCGGTCGCGCTATTCCGACGACCGCGACTACGCCGACGACTCCTATGAGTACGACGACGCCGACACCGGAGCCGAGTACGAATACGAGTACCCCGCCGATTACCACGACGAATTGGACCGCCGGTGGATCTGGGTCGCGGGCGTCGCGGGCGTCATCCTGATGGTCGCCGTCATCTGCACCGGGGTGATCCTCGGCGGCGGTGACAGCGGGTCGGTGTCGGCCACCCAGGCGTCGACGTCCACCGCGCAGGCGACCACGGCCGCCCCGAAGACGACGTCGGCCCCGGCCCCCGTCCCGGTCCCGCCCGTCGCGCAGACCCCGGCCCTGCCGGCGGAGACGGTCACCACCGTGACCCCGACGCCGGCCCCGACGGCCATCACGGTCCCGCCGGTGACCGAGGCTCCGGCCGCCGCGCCCGCACCCGTCGCCGACCCGGCCGCCGCGCGCACCATCACCTACACCGTCACCGGCAATCGTCAGATGCTGGATCTGGTCACGATCATCTACACCGACCAGCAGGGCGCGCTGCAGACCGACGTCAACGCGGCACTGCCGTGGACCAAGACGGTCACCCTCGACCCGGGCGTGCAGCTCAGCTCCGTCACCGCCACCAGCATCGGGGCGCAGCTCAACTGCGCGATCACCGACGCGGCGGGGGCACCGCTGGTCACTCAGGCCAACAACACCATCATCGCGACCTGCACCAAGTGACGCTCAGGCCAGGCCGAGTTCCTGCATCCGGCTGGCATGGGTGCGCTGCAGCCGGTCGAAGAACTCCGACATCTGCAGCAGGCCGTCACTGCTGCTGATCACCAGGTCGACGAGCTCGTCGTGATCGGCCATCACGTACTGGGCCTGGGTGATGGCCTCACCGAGCAGCCGCCGCGACCACAGCGCCAGGCGGTGACGCTGCCGGTCGCTGGCGGTGACCGCGGCGCGCACCTCGGCCACCACGAACTGGGAGTGGCCCGTCTCCGAAAGCACCGACCGCACCACGTCGGCCGCCGCCTCGGGTAGCACATCGGCGATCTCGAGATAGAAATCGGCGGCCAGCGCGTCGCCGACGTAAGTTTTGACCAACGCCTCCAGCCAGGTGCTCGGAGTCGTCAGACGGTGGTAATTCTCAAGTGCCGCAGCATATTTGGTCATCGCTGGGACGACGTCCACATTGCGCTCGGCCAGCGCGTCGCGCAGCAGCTCGTAGTGGCGCATCTCGGCGGCGGCCATGCTCGCCATGCTGATCCGGCCGGCCAGATTCGGCGCCATCCGCGCCTCCTCGGTCAGCCGGTAGAACGCCGCCACCTCGCCGTAGGCCAGCAGCGCGAACAACTCGATGACGCTGGGATGGTCGACCGCGGTGGCCGGATTCGGCTCGGTACCCGACTGCGCCGGGGACGTCTGTGGCATGGGCCAACTCTAGACGCCGGGTGCCGATGCGACCGACCCGCAAACAAGCCAGCTATCATGACCAAAGGCAGTGGCATATTTCTCGCGTCTCGGCCGGCCATTTGCAGGCCGGATGCCGCCTCCGCCTACGGCAATGTGCGTGCACGTGGTTCGGCCGGCCCCATCGACAGGGCAGGGCCCAGCGGGCTGACATCACCCCATCCCGGGGAGAAGCGACCGCTTTCTCGTCATCTTCGTGCGCGCGTGACTACATAACGCGACGAGGAATGACACCGAAAGGCAGTAAGGCAGCGAAAGCTCTGCCGACCACCATATGACCGCTCTGACCAGCAAACCTGACATCACTTTCGCCGATCTGGGCGTGCGCGAAGAGATCGTGCGCGCACTTTCCGAGAGCGGCAAGGAACACCCCTTCGCCATCCAGGAACTCACCATGCCGCTCGCGCTGGCCGGCGACGACCTGATCGGCCAGGCCCGCACCGGCATGGGTAAGACCCTCGCGTTCGGCGTTCCGCTGCTGCACCGCGTCTCCACCGACCAGACGCGCCCCCTGACCGGCGCCCCCCGCGCCCTGATCGTCGTGCCCACCCGTGAGCTGTGCCTGCAGGTGTTCGACGACCTGACCACGGCCGCCAAATACGTGCCCGGCCCGGACGGCCGCAAGCTGAAGGTCACCGCCATCTACGGCGGTCGCCCGTACGAGCCGCAGATCGAGGCGCTGCAGAAGGGCGTCGACGTCGTCGTCGGCACCCCGGGCCGGCTCCTGGACCTGGCCCAGCAGAACCACCTGCAGCTCGGCGGGCTCTCGGTGCTGGTGCTCGACGAGGCCGACGAGATGCTGGACCTGGGCTTCCTGCCCGATATCGAGCGCATCCTGCGGCTCACCCCCGACACCCGCCAGGCCATGCTGTTCTCGGCGACCATGCCGGACCCGATCATCACGCTGGCCCGCACTTTCATGAACCAGCCGACCCACATCCGGGCCGAGGCACCGACGTCGTCACAGACCCACGACACCACCGAGCAGTTCGTCTACCGCGCCCACGCGCTGGACAAGGTGGAGATGGTCAGCCGGATCCTGCAGGCCGAGGGCCGCGGCGCCACCATGGTCTTCACCCGCACCAAGCGCACCGCCCAGAAAGTGGCCGACGAACTCGCCGAGCGCGGTTTCAAGGTCGGCGCCGTGCACGGCGACCTGGGCCAGATCGCCCGAGAGAAGGCGCTCAAGGGTTTCCGCAACGGTGACGTCGACGTCCTGGTCGCCACCGATGTCGCCGCCCGCGGCATCGATATCGACGACATCACGCACGTCAT
>JAHFVC010000524.1 GCA_023264765.1 Mycobacterium sp.
GGGCTGTGCGACGGCGACGGCTACATTGCGGCCGTGGTGGCCGGCGAGACCGAAGGCAACCTGGCCGTGGTCGAGGGGGTGCTGCAGGCACTCATCGGTGTCAGCGTGCATATCGCCGTGCTGGGCTCGCTGCGTTCTGCATACGCGGCGGTGCTCAGCGCCGCGGTGCGGTTGGGCCGGCTCAGTCCGCTGGCCGCACAGCGCATGCAGATCCGGAACGTCGGCGCCCTCGTCACGCTGGCGGCCGAGGCATGTTCACGACCCCTCGACCAGATGTACTGTACCGCAGTTCAACTCGATATCGCTGGGATGTGTCACGAGAGCAGGACTCAGCGCTCGTTCGCCAGCTGAGTTCGCCACACCTCAGAAGGGTGGGTTGTTGTTCTCGAAGACGTGGGCGTCGTTGAGTTTGCGCGCGGCCGCGATGAACCGTCCTGGGTCTGGTGGAGTCCTTGATCGCACCAGGAGGATGTTGTTGTGGCTGCGCAGAGGAAGTTCGACCCGGAGACCCGTGAGCGGGCTGTTCGGATGTATCACGATCGGATGGCACAGACCGGAGAGTCGAAACGCGGGGCTCGCCGGTACGTGGGACAGATTCTCGGGATCAACGAGGCCACGTTGCGGAACTGGGTCGAGGACCGCTACGGCATGACCAACTCAGTGTCGTCGGATAGGGGTGAAGATCCGGGCGCTGAGCTCACTGCGCTGCGCCGGGAGAATGCTGAATTACGCAGAGCCAATGAGATTTTGAAAACTGCGACAGCGTTTTTCGCAGCGGCGGAGGTCGACCGCCGACTGCGGTGATCGTCGATTACATCGATGCTCACCGCCACCAGTTCGGGGTCGACCCGATCTGCACCGTCCTCGCCGAGCACGGCCTGCCGATCGCCCCGTCCACCTACTACGCCGCCAAAGCCCGCGGCCCGGTCAGCGACACCGCCTGGACCGAAGCCCACGCGGCCAACACCGTGCACCGGCTCTACGTGGCCAACAGGCGGCTCTACGGTGTCCGCAAGATGTGGCATGCGATGAAACACGCTGGTCACGAGATGGGTCGGGATCAGGTGGCCCGATTGATGCGGATCTGCGGAATCTCCGGGGCGGTGCGCGGCAAGCATCGCACCATCACCACCACGACAGACCCGGCAGCCCTGCGGCACCCCGATCTCATCGAGCGTCAATGGGGTCAACCGACTCGGCCCGATCAGTGGTGGGTCGCCGATTTCACCTAATGGGAGAGTCGGACCCGTTCCGACACGCACGACGCGAACCGGCAGGGGTCACTGAGATTTCACCGATCGGGGCGCAGTCTGGCTGGTGAGCTGCCGGCAGGTGATCACTACATGTGATTGCACGGACGCGTCCCGAGATCTCGTACGTAGACGGTGACCCTGCCGGTCCGCCACGAGGCAAGTGATCGGCTTGTGAGATGCCGCGCCACCGAGCGCTGTCCATTAGGTCGCCGCACCAACCTCGAGCTCGGGAACGAAGGAGCACACGAACACAGAACGGAGACATGTGAAGATGAAACTGACGTGTGGGGTCGATTGGGCCGAGGCTCATCATGATGTGGCGCTGGTCGACGAGGACGGTGTCGTCGTCGCGCGTTCCCGGATCAGTACCTGTGCAACTGGATTCGGTACACTACTGACTCTTATCGCCGACCATGGTGGCAGCGTCGAGGACACCCCGATCGCAATTGAAACCGACAAGAACCTGCTTGTCGTGGCGTTGGCCGACGCCGGATTCGCGCTGTATCCGATCAATCCCCGTGCGGTCGCCCGCTACCGCGAACGGCACGGTCAGGCCGGCAGCAAGTCCGATCCCGGTGACGCGGCGGTGCTGGCACACATCTTGCGCACCGACCGGCACATGCACCGCCGGTTAGCGGTGGTGAGCGAGCAGGGCCGCGCGGTCAAAGTGCTTGCTCGTCAGCATCAGGAGGCGGTCTGGGCTTTACATCAGGCCGTCAGTCGGCTGCGGTCGGCCTTGCTGGAGTTCTATCCGCAAGCGCTGCAGGCATTTCCGAATCTGAAGCATCGTGCCGCGCTGACCGTGCTAGCGGCGGCGCCCGACCCGGCAGCGGCCTTGAAGCTCACCCGTGCACGGGTGGTGGCCCTGTTGAAGAAGTCCGGGCGAGGCAACCACCCTGCGTTGGTCGACCAGATCCTGGCCGACCTGCGGGCACCGGCGTTGCGACAACCACCCCGCGTCGAAGACGCCTACGGTCATGCCGTGAGGGGCCTCGTCGGCAACGTCGTCGCGTCGCAACACGCCGTCGACAACCTCGAAACCGTGATGGGTCATGAGTTCGATGCCCACCCGAAAGCGGCGATCCTGCGCTCTGTCCCCGGTCTGGGGCCGATCCTCGCGGCGCGTGTTCTCGGCGAAATTGGCGACGATCCAGCACGATTCACCGAACCGGGCAACCTGCGCGCCTATGCTGGAACTGCTCCGGTCACGATCGCGTCGGGCCGCTCGCACTACGTCAAGGCCCGCAAGGTCTGCAACAAGCGACTCGGAGACGCCTGCCACTGGTGGGCGTTCTCGATGCTCACCAAATCCGTCGGTGCCCGCGCCCACTACGATCGACGCCGGGCTCGCGGCGACCACCACAACGCTGCCTTGCGCAACCTCGCCAACAAACTCCTCGGACGACTGTGGTGGTGCCTGGCCAACAGCCAACCGTGGGATGACGAAGCCGCCTGGCCCCACCGATCCGAACACTCAGATCCGGTCGCTGCTTGACAACTCACTCGCGTGGGATGTCTACATCTGGACGCTGCAGGGATTCGTCTACACCGCCTTCTGTGTCGATGTGTTCTCCCGCCGGATTCTGGGGTGGCGGGTGATGTCGACCAAGGCGACACCGTTGGTGACCAGCGTCCTTGAACAGGCCGTGTTCACCCGCCGTAGGACTGACTTCCGTTTCACAACAACAGGTTTGGTGCATCACTCCGATGCTGGAAGCCAGTACACCTCACTGGCTTTCACCGACGCGCTCCACGAGTCCGGCATTGCCGGCTCGATCGGCTCGGTCGGTGACGCCCTGGACAACGCGTTGATGGAATCAGCGATCGGACTCTACAAAACCGAACTGATCAATCGGGAGAAATCTTGGACCGGTAGAGCCGACGTGGAACGGGAAACAGCCACCTGGGTTCATTGGTACAACACCACCCGCCTGCACTCCTCCCTGGGCTATCTCTCGCCGACCGCATACGAGGAGCGCTACCGTGACAGCGTCGCCTCCAGACCGGAGGTGGCCTAACCGAAGGTCTCCATCCAGACCAGGACGGTTCAGCTCTCACCAATTGATCGCCGGGAAGGTCGGCGGTGACCTCTTCGTCGCGTGCACCCCAGAAGTACATCCATGGCCGCAATTGCCACCGATACCACGCCGC
>JAHFVC010000029.1 GCA_023264765.1 Mycobacterium sp.
AGGTCGCTGACCGACAGCACCGATTCGCTCACTTCGCTCTCCGCGCTTCGATCATGGTGCGCTGCTTGGGATCGAGCACGTCGCGCAGGCCGTCGCCCAGCAGGTTGAAGGCCAGCACGGTGACGAAGATGGCGAGCCCGGGGAACACCGCCATCCACCAGGCCAGTGTGACGAAACCCTGCGAGTCGAAGATCATCCGGCCCAGGGAGGGTTCCGGCGGCTGCAGGCCCAGACCGAGGAAGGACAGCGCCGCCTCGGTCAGGATGGCGAACGCCAGGGACAGCGACGTCTGCACGATCAGCGGGCCGGTGATGTTCGGCACGATATGGCGGGTCAGGATGTAGCCCGTTCCCGTACCCATGGTGCGCGACATCGCCACATACGGCTCCACCCGCACGGACAGCGTGCTCGCGCGGGCGACACGGGCGAAGATCGGGGTGTAGACGACGCCGATCGCCAAAATCGTTGTGGTGAGCCCCGGTCCGAGCACCGCGACGATCGCCAGGGCGAGCAACAGCACCGGAAAGGCGAACATCACGTCGACCACGCGCATCACGATGGTGTCCAGCCACCCACCGCGATAGCCGGCGATCACACCGAGGGTGACGCCGACGACCCCCGCGAAGGCCACACTGATCACCGCGACCTCCATCGACGCCTGCACGGCGACCAGAACCCTGGACAGCACGTCGCGACCCAGTTCGTCGGTGCCGAACCAATGCGCACCGCTGGGTGCGCGCAGTGCCGACGGGACGTCCACGTCGTTCACGCCGTACGGCGTGATCCATGTTGCGGTGAGCGCGATCACGACGACAGCGACCAGGACGACCGCACTGATGACGGTGACGGGGTTGCCCGCCAGCAGACGCCAGGCCTTCACCCGATCGTCTTCGAGCATCTGGTCGGTCATGACAGCCGGATCCTCGGATCGACGATGGCGTAGAGCGTGTCGACGACCAGATTGACCGCCAGGAACAGCACCGCGATCAGCAACACCGCACCCTGGATCACCGGGTAGTCGCGTGCGGCCACCGAGTTGTAGACCAGTCTGCCCAGACCCGGCCAGGCGAACACCACCTCGACGACGATGACACCGCCGAGAATGGTGGCCAACTGGATACCGGTGATGGTGAGGATCGGGACCAGTGCATTGCGCACGGTGTGACGCATCGTGACCACATGTGGTGCAAGGCCTTTCGATCGCGCGGTGCGCACGTAACCCATGGCTGTCACCTCCAGTACGGCCGACCGGACATAGCGGGTCATGATCGCCGCGGCCACCAGCCCGACGGTCAGCCCCGGCAGGATCACGTGTCGCAGCCAGCCACCCGGGTCGTCGAACAGTGGCCGGTAGCCCGATGTCGGCAGCCAGCCGAGCACCGTGGAGAACAGCGAGATCAGCAGGATGCCCAGCCAGAAGTCGGGAACCGAGACCCCGAATTGACTCGTCACGCGAACGATGGCGTCGCTGAGCCGGCCTTCGCGCAGCGCGGCGTAGATGGCGGCGGGCAGTGCGATCACCAGGGCGAGGAGGATGCCGACGACCGCGAGCGACACCGTCGCCGGTAACCGCTCCAGCAGCACCTGCGTCACCGGGTCGCCGTTGCGGAAGCTCACCCCGAGATCGCCGGTGGCGGCATGCCCGAGATAGCCGGCGAATTGGCGCAGCAGCGGCTGATCCAGTCCGCTGGCCTGGCGCAGCGCGTCGTAAGCCTCCGGGGTGTAACGGGTTCCGAGTGCGATGCGGACCGGATCGCCGGGAACCAGATGCACCAGCGCGAAGACCACGATCAGCACGCCGACCAGAACCACCAGCGAGTACGCGAGCCGGCGGGCCAGGAATTTCGCGATCCTCACCGGCTGTCACCGCCGGTGTTCATGGCGGCCTCGCGGAACCGGATCGCCTTGTCGCGGCGCGCCTCATACCCGGTGAGACTCGGCGACCAGGCCTGGATGACGGCCGGGTTGTAGAGATAGATGTAGCTCACCTCGTCGGCAATCAGCGTGGCCGCCTGGGCGTAGTCATCCTTGCGCCGTCGCTGATCGGTCTCGGTCCGGCCCGCATCGAGCAGGGCGTCGACGCGCGGGTCGGAGAACTTCTGCGCGTTGCTGGTACCCCCGGTGTGGTGCTGGGCGTAGTAGAAGTCGTCGGGATCGATGTTGCCCAGCCAGCCCATCATCAGCATGTCGAAGTGTCCGCTGTTCTGCTCATCGAGCCAGGTGGCGAAGTCGACTGTCCGGATGGTCGCGGTGATGCCCAGGGGCGCAACGTCGTCGGCGATGACCTGGGCGGCCGTCACCGTCTGGGGGTACTCGCTGGTGACCAGCAGGTCCATCGTCTTCGGCGCGGTACCGGCCTGTTGCAACAGTTGCCTGGCCTTCTCGAGATCCTGGCTGTACCGGCCGTACGGCACGAACCAGGTGTTGCCTTCGGGTATCGCGAGCTGATTCGCTTGTGCAGTGCCGTAACTGGTGGCCTGCACGATCGAAGGCCGGTCCAGTGCATAGGCGATCGCTTGGCGCACCCGTACGTCGTTCCACGGCGCGCGCGCCTGATTGAGGGCCAGGTACCAGTAGTCGTTGCTCGGCGTCACCGCCAGATGTACCGAGTCGTCGTTGCGCAATTGGGTCACGCGCTGGGCGGGAACCGCGTCGGTCCAATCGATTTCACCGGCCTGCAGCGCGGACAGTGCGGTCGACGGTTCGTTGATGAATCGGAACGTCACGCCCGGGATCTTGGGTGGTGTTCCCCAGTACCGGGTGTTGGCGCGCAGGGTGATCGAGTCGCCGCTCTTCTGGTTGGCGAAGGCGAACGGACCGGTGCCGATCGGGTGGGTGGCGATCTGGCCGTCCTCGACGTTGCGGCGTTGCACGATCGCCATGCCCTTGAACCCGCCGAGGTTGGTCAGCAGGTTGGGCGTCGGGTGCGCGACGGTGATGCGCACGGTGCGGTCGTCAGGGGCGCTGACGTCGGTCACGGCGCTGAACTTGTCGGAGTTGGCCAGCTTGCCGTCGATGATGCGCCGGTAGGAGTAGACGACGTCGGCTGCGGTCAGCAGACTGCCGTCATGGAACGTCACACCGGGGCGCAGATGGAAGGTCCAGACCAGCTGATCCGGTGAGGTCTCCCAGGACTGGGCCAGGGCCGGTCGCATCGTGAGGTCATCGCCGGGCTCGACGAGCGTGTCGAACACGTTCTCCAACACCTCGAACGAAAAATAAGCCGAAGTCTTCTGCGGGTCCAGCTGGTCGGGTTCTCCGGAGATCGCGGCGATGAGATTGCCGGCGTCCTGGCCCAGGTCGACGTGCCGGCCCGGCGAGCAGGCGGTGGAGGCGAACACGACGACAGCGGCGAGCACGGCCGCAACCAGTCGCATATCCATCACTTTCCGGTGGGGCCGGCCCGGGATGGGCAACGGCACACGGGTCGAAGGCGTGTACCCGGCTCCGTGGCCGTCTACACATCAGGGGCATCCGGCCAGGTGAGAAAGCTGCTGACCTGGTGTGAGGATGCTGTGGAGCGCGTAACCGCTCAGGCGTCGCCGCTAGCCTGCAGGGAATGAGCGTGCACAGCGATCCGTCGGCCGTGCGCCGTCGGCTCGAGGACCGCTACCGCAGGCTGGCCGAGGTCAAGCAGCTGCGTCTGGTTGCCGCGGTCGTCGCCCGGTTCACCGAGATCGACGGTGGCACGTTGGGTGCCGTGGTGTCGGTGCAGTTGTTCACCACCGTCATCCCGCTGATGATCCTGGGCTTCAGCTACCTCACCGGGTTCGCCGACAACGCGAGTCCGGGCACCGCTGTCAGTCGGCAGCTCGGTCTGGTGTCGCCGATGACCGAGCATGTCCGGGCCGTCTTCGGCCGGGCGTCGGGACTGCGTTCGAGCTGGACCTTCCTGGGCGTGGCGGGATTCCTGGTGTGGGGGATCCCGATGTCGATGACGATCGCCGGGATCTTCGCAAAGGCTTGGCGCCGTGCGCAGTTGGGTTGGGTGGCCAAACTGGGACGAGGTGTGCTGTGGTTCGCGCTGTATCTGGCGATGATGATCGTGCGGGAACGGATCGCGTTCGGCGGACACCATCACATGGGTTTGCGCACCCTGCGGTTCGTGGCCTCACTGGTGCCGGTGTGGATCTTCTGGACGGTGACCCCGGCGCTGCTGGTTCGGGATGGGTGGCGGGGACGCAAGTACCTGGTCCTGGCCGGCCTGGCCGGGGTGCTGATCGACGGCACCGTGGTGCCGCTTGCCGCCCGGACATTCTTCCCGCCGCTGCTCGATGGCTGGGATGAGTTCGGCCCGATCGGTATCGCGATGGCGTTGCTCACCTGGTGTGGAGTCATCGGTGCCGGATGGGTGCTGACCGCGTGCGTCGGTGCGGTGCTGTGGGAACGCAACGCCCCGGCCGAGACGGTCGTCGCCTCGGAGACCGACGAGCAGCCCGCGGTCGCATCCTGACCGGATCATTCGTGGTGCGAACGGGTTTCGTGCGCTGAGCTGCCACCCGCCTTCTTACCGGCTGGTTTCGGGGTGACCTTCTTGACCAGGCTGTGCACGGCGTCCCGCACGGGGTGCGGATGCTTGGCCGTGACAGGTTTCGGTACGGACGTGGGTGCCGCCGTCGACGTCACCCGTAGTTTCTTCGGGGCCTTCGTCCCGGTGGCTTTTGGTGTCACCGCGGTGGCCTGTGCGCCGGCGGCGTTCCGGACATCGTGGACGGCCGTGACGACCGCCTGGGCGACGACCTTGCCCGCCGCGGCCACCACACCGGCGGCGGCCTTGATCCCGGCCGCGAGCGCCCGCGCCGGATTGCCGGTCTTCGCAAGTTCCTGCGCCATCGCGTTCGGCACCTCGAAGACGCCGGCCAGGACGTCGTTGAAGGCCGGGAAGATCACGGCGCCAACCACATTGATGGCACTCACTACGCCGACCTGGAGCACGCCGTGGGGTGCCACCGTCGGCGCCGGGTTCTCGACGAACGGCAGGTTGAGGGCGTCGAAGGTGTCCTGCCGGGCCCTCTGCAGTGCCGTCGCGATGCCCGGCAGGCCGCTCTGGACGGCGGGTAGCACGTTGAGCAGCCCGACCACACCGACCTCGAAGGCGTTGAGGGCCCGTTGGGCGGGGATGGCGGCGTCGGCGTCGATGGCCCG
Organism: Mycobacterium sp.; assembly: GCA_023264765.1. Classification (GTDB taxonomy): domain Bacteria; phylum Actinomycetota; class Actinomycetes; order Mycobacteriales; family Mycobacteriaceae; genus Mycobacterium. Next base: position 5,146 of record JAHFVC010000029.1, read on the forward strand.
CTGGGCGGCCGCTTCGGTCGGTCCCGTGACCGAGGCGGCCGCCGCGCCGATCGCCCTGAGCACATCACCCGCCGACAGGGCGGCCAGGAAGGTGCCCGGCGCCTGCAGCGCGGTGGACACGGCTGTCGCACCGGTCTGGGCGAGCAGCGGGCAGATGATCGAGCAGTACACCGTCTGGTTGTGCAGGAAGCTGGTGACCAGGCCGCCCGGCGGCACCGAGGTTGCCGCCAACCGAATCTCATGGACGACGGTCGCCGGCGGCGGTGCGGTCGTGTCAAGGGGGAGCGGGGCGGCCACCACCGCGGTCACGGCGACGACGGCCATCCCGGCGGTGGCGAGATCGGTGCGCAGGTTGATGATTCGCTGCATGGTCGGCCCCCTGTGTGTCCGGTGTCTTCAGGGGACACGATGCGGGGGCGCCGCGGGTTCACACCCTCAGGGGGCCTGTGTTACCGGTGGCACCTTCCACGTGCCGTCGATGATCGACGGCGGGGTCTCCTGCGGCCAGTACATCCGCAGCATCAGCACGAAATCGCCCTTGGGCGCAGGCAGCCAGTTCGCGGTGTCGGTCGGTGGGTCGGCCTGGATGAGCAGGTCCACCGAGCCGTCGGGGTTGGTGCGCAGGTCGTCTCGTGGGCTCAGGGTGTACCGGTTGAGCGGATTGTCGACGAAGAAGTAGTTCGCGTCGTACATCGTCAGCGACCAGAAGCCCTTCGCGGGAGGCAACTGTCCCTTGTCGAAGTGGACCGTGTACTTGTTGGCCCCGTTGTACTTCACCTCCTGGCTGGGGCCCTCCGAGGTCGGGTACACGGCATCCTGTGGCAGGTTGGCGCCCAGACCGATGGCGGTGATGTAGGCCCGCTGCAGGTAATTGGTGCCGTAGGTGCCGGTCTTGGTGGAGAACAGCCAGCCGTTCGCAAGCGTGTTGTCTCCGGCTGCGATTCCGTCCTTCGCCCAGGCCATGATGGTGCCCTGGGCGGGCTTCGGTGCGGCGGCGAGGGCCGAGGCGACCGCCGGATCCAGCTTCGCGGGGTCGAAATCCTGCCCGGGCACGATCCCGAGCTTGGCCAGGGTAGCCACCATCGGGGCGTCGGCGGCGGTCGGCGGATTGGTTTTCAGCAGGTCGGCGAGGGTGCGGAAGTAGTCCGCGCCGGACAGCGCGTTGACCTGCTCGCGTACCGCGGTCTTGGTGTCCACCGCGGGATCGGCCACCCCGGGCGGGGCGGTGTATGGCTTGCCGTAGGACGACAGCGGCACCGCGGTGATCTGGTCCTGCAGGGCGTGCACGGCCGCGTAGTCCGCTGGGGTGCCGGTGCAGTAGATGCGGCCCAACAGCCACACCATGGCCGTCGCCGACTTGTACTCGGTGACACCGGGCGGCAGGGTCCCGGTCCACCCCGGGCCGGTGATCGCGAAGGTCTGCGCCTTACCGCCGGTGGTGCGCTTGCCGGGCGACGCGAACACCTCGGTCCAGCCGTCCAGCATCGGCAGCAGGAAGTACCGGTCGCCCATGTCGGGGACGCTGACGATCCACGGCTCCTTGGCGACATCGAACCACGCCTGCGTGTAGAGGGTGTCCGCGTTGGGTGCGGTGACGGCCTTGAACTGGGCGTCGGGGTATTCGCGCATCCGGACGAATTGGCCCATGGGGGCGGTGAATCCCTGGGGTGCAACGGCATTGGTGAGCACGCGCCGGGTGTATTCCATGGTGACCAGTGGATAGCCGTAGGTGTAGGCGTCCTGTGCCGCGGTCGCGAGGTCGCTGCCGGCCGCTGCGGCGCTCGTGCTGGGCGAGGGTCCCGGGGATTGCGTCTTTGCGCCGCACGCTCCCACCACGGCACCGACCGCCACCAGAACCGTCACTGCCGCCAGCCCACGCGCCACCCTTTTCACCGCACCACTATGACGGGTGCCGGGGCGCGGCGCCTTGACTTCGGCGGACAAATTTTTGATCGTCGAGGACATGGAGTTGATCATGGCGTCCGCCCTGACCGGCTATCGCGATCTCGTCGCCGAACTGGGCGCCGATGCCGATGGTCTGTTGCGTCAGAGCGGTATCCGGCCCGAGGACACCGGGAGCACCGACGTCTTCGTCCCGTTGCGCAGCGCGGTCGACGCCGTCGAGCGGGCCGCGGCGATCACCGCCGTCGCCGATTTCGGGCGGCAGTTGGCGCTGCGGCAGAGCATCGACATCCTCGGGCCGGTGGGGGTCGCCGCCCGCACCGCCGCAACCGTGACCGAGGTCTTTCTCATCTTCGACAAGTTCGTCGCCGCCTACAGCCCGGGCATCGCCGTCGACGTGCGGCCGGGGTTCGTCGAATGGAAGCTGCTCCTTGATCCGCTGCCGGCACATCCGCAGACCATCGAACTGTCCCTGGGCCTCATCCTCGGCGTGCTGCGCAGCGTCCTCGGCGCCGACTATTCGCCTGCCGAGATTCACATTCCGCACAAGCGGCTGACGGACGAGGCGGGCTATCGGCGTTATTTCGGCTGCGCGCTGCGCGACGAGGCGAGCGCGTCCGGCTTCCGGATCGATCCCGCCGACCTGGCCCGGCCGCTGGACCGTGATGAGCTGGCGCACCACTACATCACCGGCTACCTCGGCGATGTCGTGTCCCTCCGAAACACCTCCGTGGCGCGGACCGTGGCAGACATCGTCGGCCCCATGCTCCCATCGGGTGCTGTCACCGTCGCGTTCGTCGCACAACAATTCGGCATGCACCCCAAGGCATTACAGCGACGCCTCGCCGCCGAGGGGACGACCTTTGCCGCCGTGATGGACGACTTCCGGCGCGAAACGGCCGAACGTTATCTGCGGGATACCGAGATGAGCCTGCTGCACCTGAGCCGCCACCTCGGCTATGCCGAGCAGGCCGTGCTGACGCGCGCCTGCCGGCGGTGGTTCGGAGTGACACCGCTGGCGTACCGGCGCAGGCTGCGCGGCTAGCTCAGACGTCGCTGGTGGTGTACCGCGTCTTGACCGGCGGCTCGGCCACCAGCCCGGGCACCTCGGTGAGCTTGCCCTCGCCTGCCCGGAACGCGCGGTAGGCCTCGTCGGCCTCGACCGACTCCCACAGCTCGTAGATGACCCAGTGGCCTTCGTCGGTCTCATCGACGAGCACGTCGGTGCCGAGGTTGCCGGGGAATGCCCGGGTGTCTTTGAGTGCGCGGCTGAATACCTCCCGCGCAGTTGCCACGGACTCGGGCTTGAACTTCAGTTCCAGGATCACGGTGACCGGCATGCACGCCAACATACCTCCGCTGCTTCAGAGGCGGCGCAGGGTGACGACGGTGATGTCGTCCTCGGTCTCCTCCGGTCGCATCGCCGCCGAGATCCGGGAAGCCGAGATGTCGTCGAGCCCGCCGAGAGTCGTGGCCAGCCGCGCCAACCCGTCGTCGATGGTCGAGTCGCGGCGCTCCACCAGGCCGTCGGAGTACATCACCAGCGCCCCACCGGGTTCGATGGTGAGGGTGCTCGGAAGATACTGCGCCCCACGGACGCCGATGGGCGGCGACAGCAGCACAGGTGCCTCCGCCACGACGGTCCCGGCGCGCAGCGGCATGAGGTGCCCCGCGGACGCCGCTTCGACATGACCGGTTTCCAGCTCGATCCGCGCGGCGACCACGGTGGCGAAGGTGCGCGGCATCAGGTGCAGGCTGAAGGCGTTGAGCTGGCTCAATGCCTCCGCGGGAGCGGCACCGGCAAACAGCTGGGACCGCAACGCATTCCGGAGTTGAGCCATGGTGCCCGCCGCGGCCAGGCCGTGCCCGGCGACGTCGCCGAGCAGCGCGATGAGTCGCCCGTCGGGCAACTGGAAAGCGTCATACCAGTCGCCGCCCACCCGGCCGCCCGCGGCGGGTTGGTAGTCGGCGGACAGCGCCCAGCCCGGAACCGTCGGGATCGATGCGGGCAGCAGGCTGCGCTGCAGCACCTCGGCAACCCGCAGGGCACTTCTGGTGCGGCGGTACAGCTCTTCGACGAGGTGGCGCCGCAGCGATTCGGCCGACTCGACCTGGATGGCCGCCCACGGTTCGCCGCAGTTGTCGACGACCTCGCGCCACCGTTCGAACGATTTGCGCGGGCTGAGCCGAACCCCGTCACCCTCACGCACGGCGATGGCCTTGTTGTGCGGATCGCCGCCCCAGTCCACCGCCCGCAAGGCCTCGTGCCGGAACCAGATCACGTATTGCCCGTCGGGCAGGTTCAGTGCGAGCGCTCCCGCGGCGTCGTGCAGGTGCCGTCCGGGAACGTCGTCGGACAGGCATTCCGTGGCGGCGACGTCGTGGCCGGTGTCGCGCGCCCAGTCCGCGACGGCCGTCACCACGTCGGCAGGGGGCACCGTCCCCAGCGTCCGGTACTCGTCACCGACCCGGACGGCGACTCCCGCGGCGGGCAGCAGGTCGAGTAGGCCGGTGGAGCGCACCAACGCGGCCGCCAGGGGCTCGCTGTCATTCAGGGTGGCACTGGTCAGTGCGGCGAGCGTCGATTGCGCGGTCAGCCGGTCGCGGAGTTGATCCTCGTCGAAGCGGTCGACCAGGCGTAGCGACAGCGTCGAACCGAGGAACTCGGCCGCCGCCCGCGCGCCGTACGGCGGCAGGTGCGCACCTGCGTAGTGGTGGCACGCGATCAGGCCCCACAACCGGCCGTGTCGCAGCAGCGAAATCGACATGGAGGCACGGACTCCCATGTTCTGCAGGTACTCGATGTGGATGGGGGAGACGCTGCGCAGCGTGGCGTGCGTCAGATCCAGCGGGGTGCCGCTGTCGGGATCCACCGCGGGCACCAGCGGGGCCGGGGTGTAGTCGACGTCGGAGATGAGGCGCAGCCAGCTCTTCTCATACATCGCCCGCGCTTGGGCGGGAATGTCACTGGCCGGATAGTGCAGGCCCAGAAAGGAATTGAGATCTTCGCGTTTGCATTCGGCAACCACCTCACCGTTGTAGTCCCGGTCGTAGCGGTACACCATCACACGGTCGAATCCGAGCAGGTCCCTGACCGCACGAGCGGTGGTGTCGTAGAGTTCGGTCATCGATTCGGCCCGATTGAGCTGCTCGACCGAATTGCGCACCGCCTGATAGGTGTTCGGGAACGAGAACGGCCGCTCACCGTAAGCGATTTCGAGTTCCACCAACAGCACGCCGCCGGGCTCTCGGTGCAACAGCGCATCGAACGCCCGGGGTTCGCCCGCGACGACGATCTCCAGTTCGAGCGGGTTGCGCTGGCGCAGGTCACCGAACGCCGACGCGGCGTGCTTGATCTGGGCGGCCTGGTCCTCCCCGATCAGCACCGCCAGTGGGCGGCCGAGCACGTCGTCCACCGCATGGCCCAGCAGTTCGGCGACGTTCGCGCTGATTTGACGGATGTCGAAATTCGGCTCACGTACGACGGCAAGAACCCCGCGCGGCTGGATGCTGCCCGGAATGTGAATGGGTTCGCGAGCGCAGTTGTCCAGGTCGATGGGCGTGCCGACAGGCAGCAGTTCAGCTGTGTCGACGTCGTCGGTGGGACGCGAAATGAGAAAACCCCCAGGTTGTGTGTCGAGCCTTGCCTCGAGAGTGCCAGGTCGTCCCATCCACGATCACACGGACACCGGTCCGTGGGTTAGGCTTGCTAAGAGTTGGCGTTTAGCTTGTTTGGTTCAGACCACAGCCCGCGAGACAGAGCGCCCCGAATCGAAGCGTCCGCGAGGTGTTCGATGCCTGACCAATTTGAATCCAATCCATCACCGTTGATGTGCGCCCAGAGCTGGCATGACACGACGGTGGTGATCAGCTGCTCCGGTGTCGTGGACATGCTCACGGTGCCCGATCTGAACCAACTCCTGACGACAGCCCTGGACAAACAGCCGAGCGCGGTTGTCATCGACCTGACAGACACCACGTTCCTGGCCTCGTGCGGCATGTCCACACTCGTGGACACGCAGGAGCAACTGCCGTCCGAGGTTCCGCTCATCGTCGTCGCCGACGGACCCGTGACGCGCCGACCGCTGGAACTGGTGGGCCTGGCGGCCGTCCTGACCATCCGGCCGACGCTGGACATCGCGTTCCGGGAACTGGCACTGGTCGACAACTGAGCCGGATGTTCTTGGCGGCGAGGCGAATTCACCAGTCGCTGGGCCGGTAATCCTTCAGGAAGCAGCCGTGCAGATCCTCGCCGGCCTCGCCGCGCACGATCGGGTCGTACACCCGGGCGGCGCCGTCGACCAGATCCAGCGGCGCGTGGAAGCCTTCCTCGGCCAGCCGCAGTTTGGTCGGGTGCGGGCGCTCGTCGGTGATCCACCCGGTATCCACGGCGGTCATCAGGATGCCGTCCTGCTCCAGCATCTCCGCGGAGCTGGTGCGGGTGAGCATGTTCAGTGCGGCCTTGGCCATGTTGGTGTGCGGATGCCCGGGGCCCTTGTAGCGCCTGCCGAACTGGCCCTCCATGGCCGACACGTTGACGACGTACTTGCGCCGGGCGGGGGAGGCGGCCATCGCCGGGCGAAGGCGGCTCACCAGGATGAATGGGGCGGTCTGGTTGCACAGCTGCACTTCGAGCAGCTCCATCGCGTCGACCTCGTGCACGCGCTGGGTCCAGCTGTTGATCGACGCGGTGTCGGGCAGCAGGCCACCGGCGTCGATCGCCACGCCCGCCGCGATCCGGTCCGGTGAGGCGCTGCGCGCGGTCAGCGCCAACTCCATGATCCCGTGGGGCGTCTGGTGCTCGGCGAGACTGCCCGCCAGCGCGGCCGGATGTGCATCGCTGACCCGGTCGAAGGTGACCACGTCGACCCGGGACAGCTCCGCGGGCGGGGTGCGCTCGGCTTCGACCAGCGCCGAGTAGGAGCCCGGGGCCCGGCGCACGGTCTGCGCCGCGTTGTTGATCAGGATGTCCAGCGGGCCGTGCTCGGCCACCGTGTCCGCGAGGGCCACCACCTGGGCGGGGTCACGAAGATCGATGCCGATGATCCGGAGCCGGTGCAGCCAGTCGGCGCTGTCGGGCATCGCGGCGAAGCGCCGCACGGCATCGTTGGGGAAACGCGTGGTGATCGTGGTGTGCGCGCCGTCGCGCAGCAGGCGCAGCGCGATGTACATGCCGATCTTGGCGCGTCCGCCGGTGAGCAGCGCGGTGCGGCCGGTGAGATCGGTTCGGGCGTCGCGTTTGGCGTGGCTGAAGGCCGCGCATTCCGGGCACAGCTGGTGGTAGAAGGCGTCGATGACGGTGTGGTGCTTCTTGCAGATGTAGCAGGCCCGCGACTTGAGCAGGGTTCCCGCCGACGCACCGGTCGCCGTGGATACCAGCGGCAGGCCGGCCGTCTCGTCGTCGATGCGGCCGGGTGCGCCGGTGGCGGTCGCGGCGATCACGGCCTTGTCGGCCGCGGCCACCTCGTCCCGCTTGGCATGCCTGCGGGCCTTGCGCACCGACTTCCAGATGCCGGCGGTCGCGCGCCGAATCGCCACCGCGTCCGGGTGCTCGGGAGGCAACGATTCGACCTCGGACAGCACCTGCAGGCAGGTGCTGAGCTTCTCCGGATCGATCGCGGTCACCGTCAAAGGGTGCCAGGTGGCGCGAAGCCGCCGCAAATTTGCGCGGTTACACCCGTCCGGCGATGAAACCGGCAGCTTGGCCGGGGTAGGGAGGCGCCTCGTAATTACTGTGCGCCGAGCGGTCGAACGCCCGCGTCGAGCAGATCGGGTCACCATTGCTGCACAGATCGATCGCGCGGCCCGCGAACTGCCCGTTGTTGGACAGCGGGGTGCCGAAGCGCGCGCCCGGATTGCCGAAGACGGCGACGGCGGCGATGTTGGACGCCAGTCCCGGATCGAGCGGCGGCGCAGACCCGATGCTGCCGATCCGGTCGCCGACGGGCTGCACCCCGGCGAGCATGGACACCGCGGACGCGCCCTGGGAGAACCCGCCGAGTACCAGTCGGGTGTTGGGGCACTGGTCGGTCATCCAGGCGATGTGTCCGCGAGCGTCATCGGCGCCGACGCCGGTGGTCAAAAAGTTATAGCTGGCAGGGTAATTCACCGCATAGGCACCGAGGCTGCGGCCGCCGAGCATAGGTTGCAGCGCGGCGAACAGCGCATCACCCACCCGGCCCAGGCCCGGCGGTTCGGCGGTGCCGCGGGCGAAGACGAGCTCGACGTCGGGGCAGTCGTCCGCGGTGGCCGTCGGGGCTGCCGCGAGCAGGGCCGCGGGCAGCGCCCCCGAGATCACGATGGCGGCGAGCAGACGAGCCAGCGAAGTCCGGACATTCACGTGGTCAGCGTGACATACCGGGAGTCGACGATGCCGACGAAATCGAAGAAAGTGCCCAGGTGGTGATTGCCGTTGCGCGAACCACGGTGTTGTCGGACGGCAGCGATACAGTGCGGCCAACGTGGGAGGTGGACAGTGGCAGATTTCCCGACTCGACAGCGCACCAGGACGGCGATGCCACACGTAGATGTGCAAAAAAGCGCCCCCGGCAGGGATCGAACCTGCGACCATCCGCTTAGAAGGCGGGTGCTCTATCCGCTGAGCTACGGGGGCAGCGCACCCACCCTAACCGAATGCGCGGAAATCCATGGATGGGTGAACAATGGCTCGACATCACACCAAAGACAAGGGCGACCTCGGTGTCGCCAAAGCGTATGCGGACCTCGTATTCAAAGGGTTCGACGTCTTGTTCCCCGCTACTGAACATGCGCCGTTCGATCTCGTCGCGTATGCCGACGGGGCATTTCATCGCGTTCAGGTGAAGTACCGAGCGATGAAGGCTGGCGTGGTTGCGGTGAAGCTGACCTCAAATTGGTCCGATCGCCACGGCGTGCACAGCTCTCCGATCGACAAGGGCGCCGTCGACCTGCTGTGCATCTACTGCCCCGACACCGATGAGTGCTACTACATACGGTTGGCCGACCACAATGCGTCCGTCGCACTCCGGATCACCCCGGCCAAGAACGGTCAGCAGAAGAGAATCCTCGATGCCTCGGCATTCCGCGAGCTGCCTGAACCGGTCCCGCCGGGCGATGCGCGTCGCGCCTCGGCATGAGGCAAGGGTGATGCCCCCGCGACAGCTACGAAAGCCCCGCCGCGCCCGCGCACCGCGGACTAGCGTGGACGCCGTATGGCGGCCGCCGGGAGAGCGTCATACAGGAGGAGTACGCGCGATGAGCAATGTGCCGTTGGATGCGGCTGGTTTGCCCCAGAAATTGAACGGGGTCGACACACTGCTGCACCGCGGGGAGGCCAATCCCCGTACCCGGTCGGGCATCATGGGCGTCGAACTGCTTGACGTCACTCCCGATTGGGAACAGTTCCGCGCCGTGTTCGAGCAGGCCTCGCGCAAGGTTCTACGGCTACGTCAGAAAGTCGTCATGCCGACGCTGCCCACGGCGTCCCCGCGCTGGGTGGTGGACCCCGACTTCAACCTCGACTTCCATGTGCGGCGGGTCAGGGCGCCCGAACCGGGCACCCTGCGTGAGGTTCTCGACCTTGCCGAGGTCGCGCTACAGACACCGATGGACATCACCCGCCCGTTGTGGACCGCCACCCTTGTCGAGGGGCTGGCCGACGGCCGGGCTGCCACCATCCTGCACCTGAGTCATGCCGTCGCCGACGGGGTCGGCACCGTCGAGATGTTCGCCCACATCTATACGCTGGAACGGGAAACCCCGATCGGTGAGCTTGCGCCGCTGCCGATTCCGCAGGATCTCTCCGCCTACGACCTGATGAAGCTGGGTATCAACCGGCTGCCCATGAAGATCACCAACGGCGTGCTCGGCCTGCTCGGCGGCGCGGTGCACGCGGTCACCAACGTCGTGCGTGACCCCGCCGCCACGGTCAGCGGCGTGGTGGACTACGCCCTGTCGACCGCGCGGGTGTCCCGCCCGGTGGCCGACCACTCGCCGCTGCTGCGCCGCCGCAGCCTGAACTCGCGCAGCGAGGCCATCGACATCGTCTTCTCGGACTTCCACCGGGCCGCCAAGGCTGCGGGTGGCTCCATCAACGACGCGTACCTGGCCGGGTTGTGCGGTGCGCTGCGGTACTACCACGAGGCCAAGGGCATCCCGATCGACACCTTGCCGATGGCGGTCCCGGTGAACCTGCGCGCCGACGACGACCCGGCCGGCGGAAATCGTTTTGCCGGAATCAATCTGGCGGCCCCTGTCGGTATCGCCGACCCCGAACGACGGATCAAGGCGATCCGCTCACAGATGACCAGCAAGCGCGAGGAACGTGCCATGGACATGGTGGGCACCTTGGCGCCGTTCGTCAGTTTCCTGCCCGACGCCGTACTCGAATCGGCGGCCAGTTCGGTGGTGAACTCCGACGTGCAGGCCAGTAACGTGCCGGTCTATCCCGGCGACACCTTCATCGCTGGATCAAAGGTGTTGCGGCACTACGGACTCGGACCTCTGCCGGGAGTCGCGATGATGACGGTGCTGGTGTCGCGGGGCGGATTCATCACCGTCACCACCCGCTACTACCGGGCTGCCTTCGTCGACGACGCGTTGTGGGCCGACTGCCTGCTGCGGGGTTTCGACGAGATCCTGGCTCTCGGTGGGGAAGCCCGCGCTGTCCCGGCATCGTTCGATCACGAGGTGGCGAAATGAGTGCCGCACGCCTGCCCGGCACGGTTGCCGAGATCGAGGCCAGCCCGCCGGGACCGGGGGTCGGTGCGTTCTTCGACCTGGACGGCACCCTGGTCGCGGGGTTCACCGGTGTGTTGATGACCCAGGACCGGTTGCGGCGCGGCCAGATGAGTGTCGGCGAGTTCATCGGCATGGTGCAGGCCGGGCTCAACCATCAGCTGGGCCGTTCGGAGTTCGAGGACCTGATCGGCAAGGGTGCCCGGATGCTGCACGGGAACTCGCTGTCCGATCTGGACGAACTCGGCGAGCGGCTGTTCGTGCAGCATGTCCGTGACCGCATCTACCCCGAGATGCGCGCCTTGGTCAAAGCTCATCAGGCCCGCGGGCACACCGTCGTGCTGAGTTCGTCCGCACTGACCGTTCAGGTCGAGCCCGTCGCCGCATTCCTGGGCATCGACAACGTGCTCTGCAACAAGTTCGAGGTGGACGACGAAGGTCTGATCACCGGTGAGGTGGCGCAGCCCGTCATCTGGGGTCCGGGCAAAGCGCATGCTGTGCAACGGTTCTCCGCCGAGAACGGGGTGGACCTCACCAAGAGCTACTTCTACGCCGACGGTGACGAGGACGTCGCGCTGATGTACGTGGTCGGCAACCCGCGCCCGACCAACCCGGCGGGCAAGCTGGCGGCGGTCGCGCTCAAGCGGGGCTGGCCGATCCTCAAGTTCAGTAGCCGCAGCGGCAGCAGCCCTGTCGCGCAGCTGCGCACCCTGGCCAGTCTGGCCACCATCCCGACGGTGGCGGCGGGCGCGATCGGGCTCGGGTTGCTGACCCGGAACAAGCGCGTCGGCGTCAACTTCTTCACCTCGAACTGGAGCAAGCTGCTCATGGCCACCACGGGCATCGAGCTCAATGTGCTGGGCGAGGAGAACTTGACTGCGCAGCGGCCCGCGGTGTTCATCTTCAACCACCGCAACCAGGCCGACCCGATGATCGCGGGCCGACTGGTCAACGTGGACTTCACCGGCGTCGGCAAGAAGGAGCTGGAGCGCAATCCGTTGATGGGGCCGTTGGGCAAGGTGATGGATGCGGCGTTCATCGACCGGGACGACACCCAGTCCGCGGTGGAGGGCCTGCACAAAGTGGAAGAACTTGCCCGCAAAGGTCTTTCGATCCTGATCGCACCGGAGGGCACCCGGCTGGACACCACCGAGGTCGGCCCTTTCAAGAAGGGGCCGTTCCGCATCGCGATGGCCGCGGGCATCCCCATCGTGCCCATCGTGATCCGCAACGCGGAGGTCATCGCCGCCCGCGATTCCAGCACCTTCAACGCGGGCAAGGTGGACGTCGCGGTGTTCCCGCCGATCTCGACCGACGACTGGACCCACGACAACCTGTCCGAACGCATCGCCGAGGTCCGTCAGCTCTACCTGGACACCTTGTTGTCCTGGCCGCACGACGAACTTCCCGAAGTGCCGCTCTACAAGCGGAACTCGCGCAAGGGCCGTCCATGACAAGGCTCTCCGGCGACATCGACAGCTTCCACCCGACCGGGGACACCCTGGTGCTCGCCTCGGTCGGTTCGCCTGCCGAGCAGGAATTGCTCAAGGACTGGTTGCAGCAGCAGCGCAGGGACCGCCCCGACGCCCGGGTCGAGGTGCTGCACCTGCCCGCCACCGACGACCCCCCACCCACGGTGCTGGCCCAGCTGGTCGAGAAGCTGTCGGCCGACCCGGACCGGTCGGTGGTCCCGGTGCGCGTGTTCTGGGTGCCCGGCGGACTGCCCACCCGATCCAAGGTGGTGTCGTTGATCTCGGGTCGCGACACCTACCGGCCGCCCGAACTGCTGCAGCACCGCATTCTGCGCAAGGACCCGTCGCGTGCGCGGGTGGTGGCGGGCGAGCCGGCCAAGGTTTCGGAGCTGCGTCAGCAGTGGAACGACACCACCACCGCCGAGAACCCGCGTGAATTCGCACGTTTCGTCATCCGTCGCGCCATCCTGGCGATCGAACGGGTCGAGTTGCGGCTGCTGGGCCCGGAGTACAAATCGCCGCGGCTGGTCAAACCCGAGATGCTGGCCTCGGCCCGGTTCCGCGAGGGGCTGGACAAGATTCCGGGTGCCACCGTCGAGCAGGCCGGCGAGATGCTGGATGAGTTGTCCACCGGGTGGAGCCGGTTCTCCGTCGACCTGATCCCGACCATGGGCCGCGCCATCTTCAGCCGCGGTTTCGACCCCAACATCGACTACGACCGCGCCGAGATCGAGGCCATGCGGGGCTCGCTGGAGATCCATCCGGCCGTCCTGCTGTTCTCGCACCGCTCCTACCTTGACGGGGTGATCGTCCCGGTTGCCATGCAGGAGAACCGGTTACCACCGGTGCACACGTTCGCCGGGATCAATCTGTCCTTCGGGTTCATGGGTCCGATCTTCCGGCACTCCGGGGTCATCTTCCTGCGCCGCAAGCTCGACGATCCGCTGTACAAATATGTGCTGCGCCAGTTCGTCGGGTACATCGTGGAGAAGCGATTCAACCTGAACTGGTCCATCGAGGGCACCCGGTCGCGCACCGGAAAGATGTTGCCGCCCAAGCTCGGTCTGCTGTCGTACGTCGCCGACGCCTACCTCGACGGCCGCAGCGAGGACATCCTGTTGCAGCCGGTGTCCATCAGCTTCGACCAGCTGCACGAGACCCAGGAGTACGCGGCGTACGCGCGCGGCGGCGAGAAGACCCCGGAAGGGCTGAGCTGGCTCTACAACTTCGTCAAGGCCCAGGGCGAACGGAACTACGGCAAGATCTACGTCCGCTTTCCCGAAGCGGTGTCGATGCGCCAATACCTGGGCGAGCCCGGCGGTCCGATCGCAACGGATCCGGACACCAAACGCCTTGCCATGCAGAAGATGGCGTTCGAGGTGGCCTGGCGCATCCAGTCGGTCACCCCGGTGAACGCCACCGGGCTGGTGTCGGCCCTGCTGCTGACCACCCGAGGGGTTGCGCTGACGCTGGGGCAGTTGCACCGCACCTTCCAGGACTCATTGGATTACCTGGAGCGCAAGGGAACTCCGATGACCAACAGCCTGTTGCGGCTACGGACCGTGGACGGGGTGCGGGCGGCGGTCGACGCGCTGTCCGGCGGGCATCCGGTCACCCGGATCGACAGCGGCCGCGAACCGGTGTGGCTGATCGAGCCGCAGAACGAGCACGAAGCGGCGTTCTACCGGAACACACTCATCGCGTCGTTCCTGGAGACCTCGATCATCGAGCTGGCGCTGGCACATGCGGCCCGCGCGGAATCCGATCACCTCGACGTGTTCTGGGCGCAGACCGCGCGGCTGCGCGACCTGTTGAAGTTCGACTTCTACTTCGCCGACTCCGCGACGTTCCGCGACAACCTGACCAAGGAGATGTCGTGGACGCAGGATTGGGAGGAGCAGATCGCCTCGGGCCGCGAGGGCATCGAGGCGCTGCTGCGGGCGAAGCGTCCGCTGCTCGGTTCGGCGATGCTGCGCCCGTTCGTCGAGGCCTACGAGATCGTCGCCGACGTCCTGCGCGACGCCCCGGCCGACATCGCCGAGAAGGAGCTGACGAAGCTGGCGCTCGGGGTCGGCCGCCAGCAGGTGGCCCAGGGCAAGGTGCGCAGCAACGAGTCGGTGTCGGCACTGCTGTTCGCCACGGCACGTCAGGTGGTGGCCGACCAGAAGCTGCTCGGCCGCGCCCCGGACCTGTCGCAGCGGCGCGCGGAGTTCCTTCGCGAGTTGCGCGACATCCTGACCGACATGGACACCGTGGAGGCCGGATCACGGGCGCAGTTCTACGAACGCGAGCAGGCGGCCCGGCGCACAGCTGACGCCTGAGGGCCACCCCATACGCTGGAGGGCATGACGATCAGCGCGGCGCCGCCGCGGGTGCACAACAGCGCCGTGTGGCCCGTCCTGTTCGGTGTCGCAGTGCTCGCGGGTGCGGTGGCGGCCGGACTGGGTGGGTTGTCTCTGGCCGATGCGCTGACCGCCACGGGGCTGCCCGATCCGGGCCCCGTCACCACGTATGGGCTGCCGTTCGTGCGCGCGGCGGGGGAGATCGCCGCCGCCGTCGCGGTCGGCTCGTTCCTGCTGGCCGCGTTCCTGGTCCCGCCGCAATCCAGTGGTGTGCTGGACGCCGCCGGCTACCGGGCCCTGCGCACGGGGACGCTGGCCTCCGGTGTGTGGACGGTGTGCGCCGTGCTGCTGGTCCCGCTGACGGTGTCCGACATCACGGGTCAGCCCCTGGCCAGCCGGCTCAGCCTGTCCGATGTCTGGTCGGTCGCCAGCCTGGTGGAGACGGCGGGCACCTGGCGGTGGACGGCATTGTTCGCCGCGGTCGTCACCGTCGTGAGTATCCCGGTGCTGCGCTGGTCGTGGACCCCGTTGTTGTTCGCGGGATCGGTGTTCACACTGGTGCCGCTGGCGCTGTCGGGCCACTCGTCGGCCGGTGGTTCGCATGATTTGGCCACCAACAGCCTGTTCATCCATCTGGTCGCCGGCGTGGTGTGGGCCGGTGGCCTGCTCGCGCTGTGGGCGCTGGCCTTCCGGGGCGGGGCGCACACCGACCTGGCAGCGCGGCGGTTCTCCGCGATCGCCCTCTGCTGCTTCGTCGCGATGGGGTTTTCCGGGGTCATCAACGCCTTCGTCCGAATCCGCCCGGCCGACCTGCTGCAGACCAACTACGGCTTGCTCATCGTCGGCAAGGTCATGGCCCTTCTCCTGCTCGGGGTGCTCGGGTTTCTGCAGCGCCGCCGCGCGGTCCGCGCGCTGGCTGCGGATCCGGGCAACCGGCGCCCGCTGATCCAGCTGGCGCTCGTCGAATCGCTGGTGTTCGGCCTGACGTTCGGGATCGCCGTCGCACTGGGCCGCACCCCGCCACCGCCCCCGCCGGTGTTCAACCCGTCGGTCACCGCAGTCGAGATCGGCTACGATCTGGCCGGCCCGCCGACCGTGGCCCGCATCCTGTTCGACTGGCGCTTCGATCTGATCTTCGGCACCGCCGCGATCCTGTTCGCCGCCGTGTATGTGGCCGCGGTGATCCGGCTGCGTAGACGCGGGGACGGGTGGCCGGTCGGGCGGACCGTCGCCTGGCTGTGTGGGTGCGCGGTGCTGTTGTTCGCGACGTCGTCGGGACTGGGGCGCTACATGCCGGCGATGTTCAGCATGCACATGGGTGCCCACATGCTGCTGTCGATGCTCTCGCCGGTGCTCCTGGTGCTCGGTGCGCCGGTGACGCTGGCGTTGCGCGCCCTCCCGACCGCCGGGCGGGCAGGCCCGCCCGGTATGCGCGAGTGGCTGCTGGCTGCCCTGCACAGCCGGGCCTCACGGATCCTGACCAACCCGTTCGTCGCGACCGCACTGTTTGTCGGCGGCTTCTACGGGCTGTACTTCGGCGGGATCTTCGACGCGGTCGCCGGTCTGCACGCGGCGCATGTCGCGATGAACCTGCACTTCCTGCTGAGCGGCTACCTGTTCTACTGGGTGGTCATCGGCATCGACCCGACTCCGCGGCCCATCCCGTCGCTGGCCAAGCTCGGCATGGTCTTCGGGTCTCTGCCGCTGCATGCTTTCTTCGGGGTGGTGCTGATGGGCAGCCAGACCGTGATGGCCGAGGGCTTCTACAAGTCATTGCAGCTGTATTGGCACACCGACCTGCTCGGCGATCAGCGGCTGGGTGGCGGAATCGCCTGGTCGGCGGGTGAGGTGCCGCTGGTCCTGGTCATGCTGGCGCTGTTGATCCAGTGGCGGCGCAGCGACAACCGCACCGCCACCCGGCTGGACCGAGCCGCCGATCGCGACGACGACGCCGATCTGGCTGCGTACAACGCCATGCTGGCCAAATTGGCCGAGCAGGAGTCCGGCCGCACTTAGCCGGGCAGCCCCTGCTCTTCGGACGGCAGCGGCGCCGGGCCGGTGATCTGCGGGGCCGCGCTCATCATCGGAGGCCGAACGACGTCCGCTGATGGTGCGGACTGCGTGCTGGTCACACCGGTCTCCATGCCCGCGGCGGAGTGCATCGGGTTGTCGGTGCTCATGGTGGTTCCGACCAGCCCGGTCAATGCCACGGCGGCACAGGACAGTCCGATCAGCGATGCACAGGTCAGATTTTTCATATTCACTCCCCTATATATTTAATGTCGACCACAGTGGGCCCCTGCGAGTCGATATTGCCGCTGCGCAGGCCTTTTAAACATTTATATTTATATAGGGTAACGATGGGTAAGTCCAAACCGCGGTTGGTCGTCGTCGCGCGAGCGTCGCCGATGTGGCGGCGATGAGCGAAAGATCCCGTGAGAGCTTATTTACGGGTGCGGCGGGGTGTTCTCAGCGAGTCGGCAGGTTGTATTCCTCTGCCTATGTAAATGCCGGCATCAGGACCCGTAGTTCACCGTGACGGTGCCGTCGCGGTTGACGCCGGTCTTCGGTGCCGGGTCCTGCTGGACCACCCTGGCTCGTCTGTCGCTACCGGCGTCGACGTCGGGCCCCTTCACGAAGGCGCCGGTGAAGCCGAGGGCCTGCAACTGCTGCAGGGCATCGGCGTAGAACTGCCCACGCAGGTCGGGCATGTCGAGCTGGTTGCCCCGGGACACCTTCAGGTTGATCGGGGCGTCGGAGGCCACCGAGGCGCCCGCCGGCGGATCGGTGCCGACCACCTGACCCGGAGGCAGTGTGCCGTCGGCGTCCGCCTGCAGGATGGTGGTGAAGCCCGCGGTGTTGAGGTTCTGCGTGGCCTGCTCCACGGTCTGCCCGGTGACGTCGGGCACCTGGCGCGCGGACGGTCCGGAACCGACGAGGATGACGATTTCGTTGCTGGTGGCGGAGTCCTGCTGTGCCGCGGGCAAGGTCCCGACGACCTTGTCCTTCTCGGTGGCCTTGGACGCCTGCGGCATGCGTCGCACGTTGTCGAATCCGGCGTCGTGCAGTGTCTGCACCGCGTCGTCGTAACTCAGCGTGGAGACGTCCGGGATACGGCGCTGTTCGGGGCCGGTCGACACGTTCACGGTGATGTCGCCGCCGGAGGAGATGGAGTCCCCGGCCGCGGGATCGGTGCCGATCACCCGGCCTGCCTCGACCGACCCGTCCGGGTTGGTGTCCACATGCGGGGTGAGGCCGCGATCCTGCAGTTGGGTCAGGGCGTCCTGGCGCGTCAGCCCGTGCACATCGGGCACCTGGATCCGGCTCATGGTGCCCACGATGAAGACCCCGGCGATCACCAGCAGGATCACGGCCACCAGTGCACCTCCGATGAGCCAGCGCCGCGAGGTACTGCGGTGCTGCTGGACGGGCAGCTGCAGGGTGTGTGGATGGCGGTCGTCTGGTGTCGGGGCTTCGTCGATGTCGTCGGGCTGTGTTGCCGGCGCCTCGGGGGTGTTACCGGTGCTGACCCGGATGAGATCGGCGTGCAGCTCCGCGGCGCTCTGATACCGCTTCTCGGGTTTCTTGGCCAGCGCCTTGAGCACCACCGCATCGAGTTCGGGGGAGATGCCCTGATGCCGCTGCGACGGCGGGATCGGCCGTTCCCGGACGTGCTGGTAGGCCACCGCGAGCGGGGTGTCGCCGGTGAACAGCGCTTGACCGGTGAGCATCTCGTACAGGACGCAGCCCAGTGAATAGACGTCGGTGCGGGCGTCGACATCCTGTCCGCGGGCTTGCTCGGGGGAGAAGTACTGGGCGGTGCCCACCACCGCGGAAGTCGCGGTCAGCCGGTCTCCGGTGGTGGCGTTCATGGCGTGCGCGATGCCGAAATCCATCACCTTCACCGTGCCGGTGGGGGTGATCATGATGTTGGCAGGCTTGATGTCGCGGTGCACGATGCCGCGGCCGTGGCTGAATTCGAGCGCGGTGCACACGTCCCCGATGATCGAGATCGCGCGCTGTGCCGGCATCGC
Organism: Mycobacterium sp.; assembly: GCA_023264765.1. GTDB lineage: Bacteria > Actinomycetota > Actinomycetes > Mycobacteriales > Mycobacteriaceae > Mycobacterium. The sequence goes on from JAHFVC010000029.1 coordinate 23,611, forward strand.
GCCGTGCCGCTGGATCAGCTTGCCGACGGTCAGCCCCTCGACGTACTCCATCACCAGGAAGGGCAGTTTCCCGTTCGGCGTCTGCGCCTCGCCGGTGTCGTACACCGCCACGATCGACGGGTGATTGAGTCCCGCGGTGTGCTTGGCCTCGCGGCGGAACCGCTGGTAAAAGCTGGGGTCGCGGACCAGATCGGCACGCAGGATCTTGATCGCGACCTCGCGGTGCAACCGGACGTCACGCGCCCGGTGCACCTCCGACATGCCCCCGAAGCCCAGGATCTCGCCCAGCTCGTAGCGGTCGGTCAGCTGTTGCGGCACCGTCATCGCGAAGTACATCCCACGCCATTGATCATCTCTCAACCTGGAAGTGGCGGGCCCGACACCCCGGTCGGACCCGTCACCACCTCGGATGTCAGCCCTGTGCGGGCAGCGCCTCGGTGTCGGCGTCATCGGAGCGCCGCTTCGGCTGGTAGGGCAGGAAGTGGTAGTCGCCGCGCGGATAGACCACCTGCGGCCACCAGAACCACCGGCCCAGCATGGTGGCGATCGACGGCATCAACAGCGACCGCACGATGAACGTGTCGATCAGCAGACCGATCGCGATCGTCGACCCCATCTGGGCCAGCACGATCAGATCGCTGTAGAGCATGCCGGCCATCGTGGCCGCGAACACCAGCCCGGCGGACGTGACCACGCCGCCCGTGCCGCCCATGGACCGGATGATGCCGGTCTTCAAGCCCGCGTGGATCTCGTCTTTGAACCTGGAGACCAGCAGCAGGTTGTAGTCCGAGCCGACGGCCAACAGGATGATGACCGACATCAGCATCACCAGCCACTCGATCGGCTTGCCGAACAGGTCCTGCCACAGCAGCACCGAGATGCCGAATGACGCCGCGATCGAACTGCCTGCCGTACCGACGATGGTGAGCGCCGCCACCGCACTGCGCGTCAGGATGAGCATGATCATGAAGATCAGCGTCAGCGCGGAGACGACGGCGATCATCAGGTCGTAGCGCGCTCCGTCGGCCATGTCCTTGTAGGTTGCCGCGACGCCACCGAGATAGATCTTGGCGTCCGACAGCGAGGACATCTTCAGGGCTTCCTGCGCCGCCTTGCGTTCGGACTCGACCCGCGCGATGCCCTCGACCGTCGCCGGGTCGCTCTGGTGGGTGATGAACATGCGGGCGGACTTGCCGTCCGGCGACATGAACATCTTGAGCCCGCGTTCGAAGTCCGGGTTCTGGAAGGCCTCCGGCGGCAGGTAGAACAGATCGTCGTTCTTGGCGGTGTCGAACGCGGCGCCCATGGACAGCGCGGTGTCGTTCATCGCCTGCATCTGGTCGATCAGGGCCTTCTGCGAGTTGTACGACGCCAGCGACAGATCCCGGCTGGCCTCCATCGACGCGATCGACTGCGGGAGCAGCGCGGTCAGTTTGGGTGCGAGGTCGGCCAGCCGGTCGGTGTTGACCTGGACTTCACCGGTTTTGTCGGTCAGCTCGTCGATCCCGTCGAGGGCGTCGAAGACCGAGCGCGCCGCGGCACACATCGGGATGTCGAAGCAGTGCGGTTCCCAGTAGAAGTAGTTGCGCAACGGCCGGAACTGATCGTCGAAGTTCGCGATGTTGTCGCGCACCTGCTCGGTGACCTTCAGCAGCTCCTGGGATTTCGCGTCCGAGGCCTGGGTGAGCTGGGTCTGCTCGACCGACAGTGCGTACTGCTTCTTCAGGATGTCGATCGAGGTGTTGGTCGCATCGATCATCCGCAGCTGGTCTTCGAGCTGCTTGCGCTGGAACGGCAGGTTCATGTTGCTCGTCTGCCCGGAGATACTCGTCTGGAACGGAATCGAGCTGTGCTGGATGGGGATTCCCAGCGGACGGGTGATGTTCTGCACCATCGCGATGCCCTCGGAATGCATCACATTGCTCGAAATCTTGTTCAGCACCAGCATGTCGGCGGGATTGCGCATGTCGTGGTCGGATTCGACCATCAGGATGTCCGGGTTCATCCGGGCCTGGGTGAAGTGCCGGTCCGCGGCGGCGAAGCCGACGTTCACGGGAGCGTCGGTGGGCAGGTAGTAGCGGTCGTTGTAGGCCGGCTTGTAGCCGGGGATCGCCACGATGCCGATCAGCACGACGAAAAGGCTCGCGACGAAAATCGGTGCGGGCCAGCGCACCACCGCGGTACCGACCTTGCGCCAGAACTTGCTCTGCGGAGGGCGCTTGGATTCGTAGAGGCCGACCCTGCTGCCGAGGAACAGCACGGCGGGACCGAGCGTGACGGCGATCAGGACCACCACGATCATGCCGATCGCGACCGGCGCGCCCATCGTGGTGAAGTACGGCAGCCTGCAGAAGCTCAGGCAGTACGTCGCGCCCGCGATCGTCAGGCCTGATCCCACGATGACAGGTGCGACCGACTTGAACGTGGCGTAGTACGAGTCGTCCTTGTCCAGCCCCATGCCGCGGTCTTCGCGGTACCGGCCGAACAGGAAGATTCCGTAGTCGGTGGCGGCGGCGATCGCCAGCATCGTCAGGATGCTGCCTGCGAAGGTGGTCAGCCCGAACGCGCCGTGCAACGCCAGCGTCGACACCACACCGCGCGCGGTGAGCAGGGCGAGGAACGTCAGGAACAGCTGGATCAGCGTCGTGATGATCGAGCGGTAGACGATCAGCAGCATGCCGGCGATCGCGACGAGGGTGATCAGGGTGATCATGCCCAGGCTCGCGTTACCGATGACGTGTTCGTCGCGGGTGAGCGCGGCGGGGCCGGCGACATAGGCCTGTACCCCGTCAGGAGCCTTGGTGTCCTCGATCGCTTTGCGAACGGATTCGACGCCCTCGTTGGCCAGGGTCATGCCCTGCTCGCCGGCGAGGTTGATCATCACGTAGGACGCCTTGCCGTCGGCACTCTGTGCGCCGGCCGCGGTCAGCGTGTCACCCCAGAAGTCCTGGATGTGCTGGATGTGCTCGGGATCCTGCTGCAGCTTGTGGATGATCTCGTCGTAGTACTTGTGGGCGTCCGGGCCCAGTGGCTGCTGGCCCTCGACGACGATCATGACGGTGCTGTTGGAGTTGAACTCCTTGAAGTTGCCGCCCATCAACTTCATCGCCTGCATCGACGGCGCGTCCTCGGGCGCCATCGGTGCGGCGTGCTCTTCGCCGACCACCTCGAGTTGAGGGGCGATCACGTTCACCAGCACGGCGATCACGATCCAGAACAGGATGATCGGCCACGCGAGAATACGCAGCAGGTGCGGGACGACGGGCCGCTTCGGCTTGCCGGGGGTTTCGGGTGTCGTGGTGGACGTGGTCATGCGGACTTCACCAGGCAGTAGGTCTGGGCGTTGATGCCATCGGCCGATTGCTCCTCACGAACGGCGCCATTGACTGTCACGCGGCAACCGATGTGGTCGCCGCTCTGCTCACTGTCGCTGCGGGCCATCAGGTTCGCGCTGACGGTCGGCAGCGTGGTGGTCAGGCTGACCGACCACGGCAGGGGGGCGGTGACCGAGTGCACGTTGGCGTCTGGATCGAAATAGCTGATGTCGGCGGAACTTCCGGGTGGCCCGTAGACCTCGTACAGCACAGTCTTCGGGTTGAACTGGACGATCTCGATACCGGCGCCCGCATTGGCGTTCAGATCCTGCGATCCGAACATCTTGTGCAGGCGCGAGACCACCAGCCCCGAGATGGCCAGCACGACGATGAGCACCACCGGAATCCAGATCCTCTTCATCCAGTTGCCGACTGGAACTGATTTCACCCCAACCTCTTTCCCCGTTCGATCGGTCATACGGACCGAGAAGTCATGACTGCGTGGCTCTAGCCGGAGGTATCCATGTCGGCGGCGAGCCGGGTCAGGATCGGGCCGGCGACACTGGCGGCCAGCGCCAAGGCGCGTTCCTCTTCGGGTGTCAGGGTCGCCAACAGCTCATGGAGCCGCTCCCGGCGGGTGCGCCTCCGGTTGTCGAGCAGCGCCTGACCTTGCTCGGTGATTCCGATGAGGCAGGCGCGACCGTCGTCGGGGTCGGAAACCCTGGCGACCAGATCGGCACGTTCGAGGCGCTGCATCAACTGCGTCATCGAGGGTTGGCTGACGCCTTCTTTGGCCGCCAGCGCGGTGAGCCGGATCGGCCCCTCCCGAGACACCCGGTTGATCGCGTAGGCCGCCGAGGCGCTCAGCTCGGCGCGGTCGGACAGGAAACGCGCGGTCAGATCGGTCGCATCGTCCAGCAACTGGCCGATGCACTCCCTCGAGTGATCGTCGGACGGGCGCGGAGTCACCACGTATCTATATCACGACGCTTATCTAATCGATAGCTGGAGCACAGCTTGTAGCTGTCAATATGCTGTCAGTGTCTTCGAAAGTCGGGTAGTTGAATGCCTCGTGTGATGTAGATGCGGCTCTGCCTAGTGCACCGCACCGGCCGCGATCGCCGCGGGCCAGCTTCCGTAACCACTGATGTCCGCGCCCGTCGCCGCCGAGGCGTCCGCGGCGAACGCGGTGCGCCATGTCCCGTCGTCGAATTCGACCTTGCCTAGCTGCATGGGTGCCGGTAGCGCGGCCAGAAACCGGCCGAGGGCGGCCGGGGAGAGCAGCCACCGGTGGCCCAGCAATGCGGCACCCTCGCTGCCCGCGGCGACGCGGGTGATGGCCGGTTTGGGCGGCGTGGTCGGTAGCACCGTCATCCGGTACCGCGGCGCGGTGGTCAGCTCACCGTCCCAGCGGGCGCCCAGATCGGTCAGCTGCGACACCAGCGGGCCGCCGCGCAGATGTGCGCCGAACACCACCAGCTCGGTGTGGTCGGCCGCGGCCAGCGGCCAAACCTGTTGCGGTGCTTGCACGTCTGCGGCCATCGCCGCAATGTCCAGAGCGACGGCATCCTCGAACGCCCGCGCGAGCACCGTCACCCCGAACTGTGCATCGCCGGCCGTACCGGTGGGCACGGCGACACCGCACAGATCGAACAGGTTGCAGAAGTTGGTGTAGGTGCCCATGGCCGAGTTCACCCCGATAGGGTCGGCCGCCACCTCGGCCAGGGTGGGGTGCAGGGGCGCGGTGGGCACCAGGAGCGCATCGGCACCGTCCAGTGCGGCCATCGCCTCCGTCCGCAGCCGGGCCACCTCGCGGCGGTCGGTGATCAGGCGGTGCGCCGGGATGTCCCGGGCCCCGGTGACGATGCGCGTCACGGTCGGATCGAGCTCGGCGTCGGGGTTGCCGTCGATGAATTCACCTACCGCGGCGTATCTTTCGGACACCAATGCGCCGTTGTAGAGCAGTCGGGCCGCGGCCAGGAACGGGGTGATGTCGATGCGGACGATGCGGACCCCGGCCTTTTCCAGGATGCCCACCGCCGCCTCGAATGCGGCCTGCCACGTCTCGTCGAGCGCGGGCAGCGTCGACGGCACGGCGACAACGGGATTCGGCGGGGCGGACAGCCGGGTGTCGGCAGGCCACGCGCGGTCCCCGGCGGCGGACATCGCCGCCATTGCCGAGTTGGCCTGCGCCAGGTCGCGGGCGAAAATCGTGACACAGTCATAGGATTCACACGCGGGCACGACGCCCTCGGTGCTGATCACCCCGAGGGTCGGTTTGATGCCGACGATGCCCTGCAGTCCGGCAGGTACCCGGCCCGACCCCGCGGTGTCGGTGCCGATCGCGATATCGGCCTCACCGGAGGCGACGGCCGCGGCCGAACCCGAACTCGAACCCCCACTTATATATCCGGGCCGGCGCGTGTCGGACACCGCGCCGTACGGCGAGCGGGTGCCGACCAGGCCGGTGGCGAACTGATCCAGGTTGGTCTTGCCGATGACCACGGCACCGGCGGCACGCAGGGCCGCGACCGCCGGGGCGTCGGACGCGGGTTCATAGGCGAACTGGGGGCAGCCCGCCGTGGTCGGCAGTCCGGCGGCGTCGACGTTGTCCTTGACGGCCAATCGCACCCCGGCCAGCGATCCCGCGGTCGCCCGGCTGGCCGCCAGATCGGCGTCGATATCGGCATCGGGTCGTCGGCTGATCCACACAGTCATGGGCCAAACCCTAGGGCCCGGTTATCCACAGTGCCGCATTGATCCACAGGCGAGGGCCCGGGGCGCGGCGTCGCGTGACGTCCTGTCGGTGGCCGGCGCGTCAATGGACACACAAGCCGGTTTTCGCCCACCTGCGCTGCCGGCACAGAAGAAACGACCGAAAGGCAACGCCATGTTCGAGACACCTTTTTCCGTGGTCGGCACCGTGATCACCGACCCCATCGCACGCCGCGTCGGCGAGCAGGACTTCACCCGGTTCCGGGTGGCCAGCAATTCCCGGCGGCGCACCGCCGAGGGCACCTGGGAGGCGGGTAACTCGCTCTACCTCACCGTCAACTGCTGGGGAAAGGTCGCCGACGGCGTGGTCGGTGTGTTGTACAAGGGCGACCCGGTGGTCGTGGTGGGGCACATCTTCACCAATGAATACGAGGACAAGGAGG
>JAHFVC010000525.1 GCA_023264765.1 Mycobacterium sp.
GATACGCCGTAGTCGTCCAATCGGATCGACTGCCGTTGTCGACCTGGTGTTGCCCGTGGTTGAACGTGAGGATGTTGGCGTCATCGGCGGTGATGATGACGGATCGATGAGAACGGCCCCGCTCGGTGTCTTGAGCGGGGCCGTGGTGGTCTCGGTGACGGGATCGTCGCCGCGGTGATTCAGTGGTGGTCGTGGTCGTGGTGGTGGGAGTCCGGTTCAGTCTGAGGCTGTTTCGCTGATGGCGATGCGGGCGGCTTTCTCCCCGACGATGGAGTGACCGGCAGCGAACGCAGCGGTCAACGCGTGCAGGGCGAGGTTGTTGACCGCGCGGGGGTGTCCGCGTGAGGCGTTGTGAATCAGCGTGACGGCATCGTCGGCGAATAGGGTGTCGGAGCGGCCGGCGATCTTGGTGTGATGGGAGATGTAGTCGGCAGTGTCGGCCGGACTCATCCCGGGCAGGGTGTAGCGGACCGCGATGCGCTGGTCCAATGCGGCCAGCACCCCGAGGCGCAGTCGGTGCCGCAGGGTGGGTTGGCCGACCAGCACCACCGCGAACGGTGACCCGGAGTCCATGTCGTGGTTGGTCAAGAGCCGGATTGCTTCGAGTTGATGATTGTCGAGGAGGTGGGCTTCATCGACGACGAGCACGGGGTTGCGGCCGCGTTCGGCGTGTTCAGCGGCCAGGGCGTCGGCAGCTTGTGGTGCCAGGCGGGCGGTGTGAAAGACCGGGGTGTGTCCGAGGGCGGCCACGATGTGGGTGAGCATGCCGCGGACTCCGATGGTGGGGTTGGCCAGGTAGATGATGACGTGCCGGGCGGGGTCCAAGGAGGTGGCGGCGGCGCGGATGGCGACGGTTTTGCCGGCGCCGACTTCGCCGGTGATGACCCCGATGGCGCACTGATCGACGCACCAGCCGATCCGGGCGATCGCTTCACTGTGGCCGGGATGGCGGTGCAGCATCGACGGCGCCAGGTTCCGCCCAAAAGGCATCCGACTGAAACCCCAATGCGACTGCAGCCGTTCAATACTCATGCCGACACCCCATCCTCATGAGCAACGTTGTCGATGTCGGTGATCGACAGTTGACCAGGAATCTGGTCGGTGCCGTAGAGGGCGTGATAGCCGATACGTTCATCGTGACGCAGTTGCTCGTGGTGGGCGGCGGCAGTCAACGCCAGATAGTCGATCCCCGTCGCCGCCGGCGGCGGGCCGTCGTGGGTTTCGGGTCTGGCTTTCGGGTGGGTGTGACGGGTGATGGTGTGGGCGATCGCCGCGCCGAAGCTCTGCTCGCGGTAGCGGACCTCGATAGTCTCCAGATCGAAGGGACTGAATACCAGCTCCACCCGGCGCCCGGCCAGGGCGGGATCGACCCGGTAGGTGTTGGCATGCAGGGAGACGGTGGCGGTCTTGGTGACCACCCGAAACTCCGACCACAGGAACGCCTCAGTCAGATCCGCAGCCGTCGGTAACCCCGGCAGCGTCCCGCGCCGGTCCCAGCCAGCTTCCCACCGGGCCAGCGGGGACTGTCCGGTCTCGGAGTGGGTGCGGCGGTGGTATTCGGTCTCGACCCACGCCATGAACAGTCGGTTGAGCTCCAACAACGCCCCGCGGTGATCCACCCCGGCCGCGGCAAGGTTTTCGCTGCTGGTGTCGGTGACCTCGACGAGGAACTGCTCGCGCACGGTGCGGAAGAACCGTTCAATCTTGCCGCGGCCCTGCGGGCGCCCGGGCGCTGAATGAACCAGCCGGATACCGAGTTTCGCGCACGCCCGCAACAACCACGCATCGACGAACGCCGACCCGTTATCGACATAGATCGAAGCAGGGACGCCGCGAGCCGCCAACGCCGGCTTCAACGCCGCGGCCAGGCGCACGGTGTCTTCGGCGAACCCGAACCGGTGCCCGACCACCAACCGAGAATGGTCGTCGAGAAAGGCGAAGAGGTAGGTTTTGCGGTCCCCGACCCGCGGCCCGTGCAGGGCGTCGCCGACCCACAGTTCATTCGGGTCAGCGGCTTCGAACCGGCCGAACACCTCACCTGCCGCGCCGGCGACCGGGCCCATCAACTCGCAGCGGTGGAAGTGGCGCAGCAGGGTCGATTCCGAGGGCGCCCACCCCGTCGCCGTGCGCAGGATTCGGGCCACCTGGGCCGCAGTGCGGGCCGGGTTTTCCCGTTTCAGCGACGCCGCCAGCTCCAACACTCCGATGTCGGTGCGGGTGGCCAGCCGCCGCGGCTCAGGAACCAGCGCTTCGAAGCCGCCAGCGCGGTAGTGGCGGATCCAACGGTCCAGCGTGGCCCGCGCCACCTGCACCTGACTACCGAACGGATCGATATGGCGGCGCTGCGCGATGTCGCGAACCAGCCTGCCGCGCTGCTTGGTCGATAACCCTGCCTCCAGCGCGGGACAGATCAGCTGATACCGGAACAAGCCGATTGCCTGGGCCCGCTCCCGACGTTTGTGGTCCTCCAACGACACCGCAGTGTCCTCCTCGCATTGCTCGGCGGCCCCGCCCGAAACCGTTTGTCGGGCAGGTGCCTTGGCGAGGATCACCGATCACGGCGTGTCGCGTCAGGGGCAACTGGTGTTGCGTGCACCCCACGTCATGCCGGTGACCAGTCCGGCGCCAGCAGCCGCCCGCTGCTGACCGCCACCATCACCAGTGGCGGCGTCACCACGCCCAGCACACCGGCCGGGCCGAACCGCTGACCGATCGCCGCAGCGGCAGTGGTGATCGCGGCCACCAGGTCACGCCACGGGCAGTCAGCTCCTTCCGGGATCGGCACATCGATTCCGGTGCGCACCGCGGTCTGCAGGAACCACGACCGGATCGACTCCAGACGTGTGCCGATGCGGCGCAACCAACCCCGCACTGTGGTCGCCGGTGCCCTCAGGTTCTCCGCAATCCGGCGATGTCCCCAGCCGTGCCCCCGCAGCAACAGTGCTCTCCAAATCAACTCTGCTGCATAACCTCTGCGCTGCAGCGTCATCACCGGCAATAAGACATGCGTGACCAGACACGACCGGCAACGCCCCCGTCGTGGACGCACCGGGCCGGCAACGCCGTGGACGCGGCGGGTCCGGGCAAATCCCCAGCCGCCCAGCACACCGTCGGGGCACGACGGGCACTCGATCTGTCCGGCCGACAGCCGGGACTCGACGTGAACGAGATCAACCTCTACCGTCACCATGAGTGCCTCCGTGCACTACAGCGCGGCACCCTGCGAGCCCGCCAAGACTTCAGCGGGGTGCCGCGCGACCCATCAGTACGTCCTCACCCTGATGGTGCACACCAACACCAGCAACTCCGCAAGAATCCGGCGCCTCACATCGGCAACCTCAATGACGAATAACTACCCCGTGGTCGTCATACCGAGAGACGGTCAACACTCGACG
>JAHFVC010000526.1 GCA_023264765.1 Mycobacterium sp.
ACGAATTGGATACGTGCCAGATTCGTTCGGTTCCTGCGCTATTGGCGCACCGGTGCACGTAAGTTCATTCGTATGTGGGACGGCCCAGTTTTCAACCACGTCGGACTATGTGTGAGCGACCGCCACATTGCGAGGCGGTTCTATGAGGGGGCGCTCGGGTTCGAGTTCTGGTGGGAGCTTGAACCGCCGGATAGCGGGACCGACCGACTGCTCCAACTGAGACCGCCGATCGGCCTGCATGCCACCTACCTCGTGCGGGATGGCTTTGTCCTCGAGTTGCTCAGCTATGCGCTCCGCACACCGAGTTCAGAGACAACCCGGGTGATGGACAACATCGGGCTGACCCACATCTCGTTGTCGGTGCCTGACCTGCCGGCGGTGTTGGCATCGATTCCCGACTTCGGTGGATCGGTGGAGCGGGACACCGTCACCGCGAGGTCGGCGATGGTGCGCGACCCCGACGGGCAACTGTTGGAACTGCTGACCACCGACTGGCTGAAGGCCTTGCCTCCCCGTCCGTGATCGGTCTTCAGCCGCCGCGGGCCAGGACCATCGCCGACCGGCTGACCTTTGTCGCTGCGGTCCGTGGGATCTCGTCGACGAACTCCACCGATTTGGGTACCTTGTACGCCGCCAGGCGACTCCGAGCAAATTTCATCACGTCGTCGGCTTTCGGCGGATTGTTGCGATCCGAGGCCTGCACCACTGCATGGATGCGCCGGCCCCACTGAGCGTCGGCCAGGCCGATTACCACAATGTCGGTGATCGCTGGATGCTCGATGAGCGCGGATTCGATCTCCGCGGGAAACACGTTGGCGCCTCCGGTCACGATCATGTCGGTGCGCCGGTCGGCGATGTAAAGGTATCCGTCGGAATCCACGTGGCCGAGATCTCCCGCTGAGGCGAATCCGTCCGCAGTGGTGGACAACTGTGGTGCGCCTCCGATGTAGCGGTACTGTCCGGTCGTCGGCGTCCGCAAATAGATTTCCCCAATCTCCCCGGCGCGCAACGGAACTCCGTCGTCATCGAGAATGCGGATCTCTGTGTCGCGGAACCCGCGACCCACACTGCCCGGATGTGCCAGCCAATCGTCCCCGCGCAGTGCCGCAAGGCCCAGGTTCTCGGTCATGCCGTAGGACAGCACCACACGCTCCGGGCTCAGGAGATCGAACCAGCGGTGCAACACGCCGGGCGGCATCGCGGCAGCGCCCTGCAGAATCCACTCGACGCTCGAAAGATCCCGGCAGTCGATATCGGGCTGATCGGCGACCCTGGACAACATGGTCGGAGTGGCGGTGAACGTGGTGATGCGGTGGCGTTCCACCGCATCGAGAAACAGGCGGGCACTGAACTTCTCCAAGACCACGAGCCGATCGCCGCCGAGTAGGAACCGCAGTGGGATGAAACCATTCGTGTGGTACATCGGTGCGGGCACCAGGATGGTCTGCGGCGCGCTGACCGGTGCCCAGTGCTCCATGAAAGGCCGACTCGACGCGGGTGTCCACACCCCCGGTGCGGTGTTGACGATGATCTTTGGCAGGCCGGTGGAGCCGGAACTACAGATCCCGTTTACTGCGGGGGACACCACGACGGGCAGAGCATCGCCGGACTCTCCGGCTGCCTGCCGTTCCATCTCCGACCCGGTGGCCTCGTCAAGCACGAAGGCCGGGTCGATGACGTCCAGCAGACGGCGAAGTTCCCAATCAGGAAGATCCCAGCGCATGGGAACCGGGACCGCGCCGATTTTCCACGCGGCCAATGCGGCTACCACCAACTGAATCGAATTCGGTACGCACAAAGCAACATAGGACCCGAGTTCGACGCCGGTGGCCCGCAGTGCCCGGCCCCACGAGTTCGCCGCGGATTCGAGTTGACTCCAGGACCGTACCGATTCCGTCCCGTCGCGTGCCATCAATATCAAGGCGTTGCCATCAGGGTCGGCCTGCGCGAGGTTGGTGAGCTGACGGCCGTACGGGATCTCGGTCACGGGTTGTCCTTCGAGTTCACCGGAGGTCGGGCACCCGGACCCCGGGTGATGGCATTCAGCCGAATCTCCGGCAGGTCCACCGCCGGGTTCAGCGTGTCGAGCCAGGCCACCGTCTGCGCGACGTCTGCTGCTGTGATCGCGTACATTTCGAACGAAACCTCCTGGAGCATCTCAGTTTCCACCGGTCCCGGGGTCACGATGTTGACATTGATACCGTCCCGGTCGACCTCCAGCGCCAAAGCGCGGGCGAATGCGTTCATTCCGGCCTTGGAGGCCGAGTAGGCCGTCCGCCCCGGCATCGGCTCGTGTGCCGACGAGGAGGAGATGAAGACCAGGCGCGAACCCGGAACCATCAGGGGAAGCGCCGCGGCAGTGACGACGAAACAGGAATCGAGGTTGGCCGACAAGGTATCCCGCCATTGCTGGAAGGTCTGCTTGCGCGCGTAGGTCCCGTCGAGGATTCCGGCGGCATGCACGAGCAGATCGATACGGGGAAAAGCGGATACGACGTCGCCGAAGGACGACGGCGAGGACGCGTCACCGACAATCCATCGCGCCCCGATCTCCTGCGCGGCAGATCGAAGTGCAGACTCGCTACGCGCGGTCAGGGTGACGTCGTAGCCCCGTGCAACAAGCTCACTGCCGCAAGCCTTTCCGATTCCTCCGCTGCCGCCGGTGATGAGTGCGACTCGGGGACATTCGCTCGCGCTCAGCAACGATAGATCCGTTCGGCATTGGTCGCGAACAGTTTGTCGCGCGACTCATCGGACAGCCCTGCGGTGACGGTCGAGTACGCCCGCCAGAGCTGCGAGAGCGTGCCATGGAGGCCGTCTACCGGGAAGTTGCTACCAAAGCAGCACCGATCCACCCCGAACGTCTCGATGGCGAATTCCAGCCAAGGTGCGAACACATCCGCATCCATCGAACCCAGCGGCATCGCCAATCCGGACAGCTTGCACATGACGTTGGGCCCGGCGTCGGCCAGTGCCGACATGCCCTGACGCCACATGTTGCGTTCTTCAGCGGAATCATCACGCGGCCAACCGGTGTGCTCGACAACGACCAGCAGCTGGTCGTGGATCTGCAATCCTCTTGCCGCAGTGACCAACTGGTCGGGATGGGTCATCATTTCGTACACGAGACCGCGCTCGGCGAGCACCCGGAGTACGTCATCGTCGGGAAGCGGGCCAGGATAGGGGCCCATCGGCCGCACACCACGAAATCGGTTCGCCGAACATTGGCGATCCAGGGCGGCCACGGCTGCATACCTGGAATCGGTGAACGGCAGCCCGCCGATGATGGCATCTGGGCCTCGACCCTCGTCGGCTCGCCGCTGGAGTTCCAGTGTCTCGTCTACCGAATGCCAATGGGTCGCGGCGGCCACGTTGACAATTTTCTCGAT
>JAHFVC010000527.1 GCA_023264765.1 Mycobacterium sp.
AGTAACTGCCCGACACGACTTGACGTTTGCACAGCGGCTGGTAGTCGGGGGTGAGCGCGGCACGCAACCGCGGGTCGCGGATCTGGGCGCGCAGGCTCAGCCTCGCGTACGCCTGCACCAGGCTGCGCCGCCACGACGGTGTGGTCACGACGTCGGCGAGGATGTTCGACATCCACTGCAGCCTGTCGAAGGTGAAGGCGTGCAGCGCCGGCCAGCGCCGCAGCGCCGTGGTCAACACGGCGGGTTGGCGCAGCCACATCGGCGCCCACAGGATCCACTGCGGTGACCGGGCGAAGTGCAGCACCGTGTGAGCATCCGGCTGCAGAGCCGAAACCACCTGCACCCCTGTGGAACCCGTCCCGATGACCGCGATGCGCCTACCGTCGGTCGCGACCTCGGGATCCCACCGCGCGGTGTGTACCACCGGCCCGGTGAACCGGTCCATACCCGGAATGTCCGGGATGAACGGGTGGTGCAGCACACCGGTCGCGCAGACGACGAAGTCGGCAACCACGGTGTCACCGTCGGACGTGGTGAGCATCCAGGCACCGTCGTCATACCGCGCGGCGGTGATCTCGGTGTTCAGCCGTAGATGCGGTGCCAGCCCGAGACGGTCGACGACATCGCGGTGATAGCGCTGGATGTCGGCGCCCGATGCCCAGAGATGGCTCCACTGCGGGTTGGGTGCGAAGCCGAATTGGTAGATCTGCGACGGCACATCGCACGTGAGGCCAGGATAGCGATTCCAATGCCAGACCCCGCCGACGTCCGAGCCCTTCTCCACGATCGTGAAGTCGGTGAAGCCGGCTTCACGAAAGGTATGCGCCGCAGCAATTCCGGCCATTCCCGCGCCGATGATGACGATGCGGACGGTGCGTGTCACGACGCCGCTCCCGAATGATCCTTGGCCTGGCGTTCCAGCCGGTGCGCGTACGCCATCCGGGCGGCCGGGTCGATGCCGGTGAGCGCCCGGCGGTCATCGATGCGGGCCCGCACGGCGCTTTCCACGAAATCCGGGACGAATGCGTCGACCAATGACCACAACGGTGCGACCCAGCCGGGCACCGAGGTTCGGGCTGCGCGGGTGCGCACGGTCCGTAACACGGCCTGTGCCACCGCTTCTGGTTCGACGGCGGGCAGGCCGCGACCCAGTGGGGCGCCGGAGGCAAGTTCGGTGCGCACCGCGGCGGGCAGCACCGCCGATACTGTGACGCCTGTCCCCGCGTACTCCCGCCGTGCGGCCAGAGAGGCGCCGAGTGCGGCGAACTTGCTGGCGTTGTAGGTCACCATCCCCGGAATGGGGATCATGCCCGCCATCGACGCGATGTTGACGACGTGACCGCGGCCTCGCGTCACCATCGTGGGAATGACCGCCCGCATGCCGTGCAGCATGCCGCGCACGTTGACGTCGAGAATCAGGTCCGTGGTCGCCTGAGGTTCGGCGTCGAACGCCCCCAGTGGCATCACCCCGGCGTTGTTGACCAGGATGTCCACCGGGCCCGATGTCGTGGTCACGTCGCCGAGGAACCGGTCCCAGGAAGCACGGTCGGTGACGTCGAGGCGGCCGCTGTGACAGCCGAGTTCTGCTGCGGTGGTGGCGGCGACATCGGCGTCGACGTCGCCGATCCAGACCGTGGCGCCGCGCGCCGTGAACAGTTGGGCCGTTGTGGCGCCGATCCCGCGCGCCCCACCGGTGACAACGACCATGGCCCCGTCCACCGTGGGCCTTCTGGTAGCTCGCATGTCCAACCTCCCCGTTTCCAGATACCGACGGTATCCGAATACTGCGAGTCAAATCAATACCCCCGGTTTATGATCTGGGGATGCCGCGGCTGACCAGGGCGCAACGCCAGGAACAGACCCGCGCCGACTTGCTCGAGGCCGCCCGGCAGCGCTTTCTCGCCCACGGGTACGCCGCCACCAGCCTCGACGACATCGCCGAGGATGCCGGCTATTCCAAGGGCGCGGTCTACTCCAACTTCGGCAGCAAGCAGAACGTGTGCCGCGCCGTCCTGGAGCTCATCCACCGCGAGAAGTTCGGCGAGATCGCCGAACTGGCGATGGCCGAAACCGACCTGGACAGCAGGATCGCCGCTGTCAACACCTGGTTCGAGGGCACCGTCGGCGATGTCGGGTGGACCATGCTCGAACTCGAATTCGTGGTGCTGTCCCGCAACAACCCGGAACTCACCGAGATGATCACCGGGCTGCGCAACGAGGCCGCGCAGTCGGTGGCCGGAGTGTTGCGGTCGCTGTCTGCGGGCCTCGGGATCGACGAGTCCAGCGCACTGACAACGAGTTTGGACGATCTGGGTGACCTGCTGCTCAGCGCCGGTATCGGCTTGGGCATCCAGCGGGCCATCGATCCGTCGGTTCCGGCGCGACCGGCGACGGCCGCCATCGGTTATCTGGTGAACATGCTCGGTGCGATCGGATCATCCCCGGGCGCAACGGGATCCAGCCGGTAGCCGACCAGGCCGCGCACGATCAGCATCTGCAGCAACAGGTCGATGCGGGCCGGCAGGTCCTCGGGTGCCTCGAGTCCGGCACGGGTGAGCCGTTCGTGTGCCGCCTCGACGAGGTCGGGCCACGCCACCGTCTGCGGCCACCGGGCGGTCAGCACGTCGAGTGCGGCCTTCACCCCGTGGTCGTTGGTGTAGATCTGCCGGTTACCGGCCTCGCCGTAGTGCTGATTCGTGTGGTCGAATCGGGTGAATCCGTCGGTGACCGGTAACCGGGTGGCGAAATGCAGCCGACGGAACCGCGACGGGCCGACGTCGTAACGGATGTGCGTCGCCCGCTCGGCGTGCACCACCAGTGACTGCCGAAAAGTGCGGTTGCTCACGAAGTCCAGGCACTGCTCCAGTTCGAGCTGGCTGGCGCATTCCTCGAGGAGGCGCTGCGCCGTTGCCGGGGTGTGGTTGGCGGCGTACATCGTCTCGGTCTGGGAATCGGCGAGGTAGGTCAGATCGTGTGCGTCGAGGCGCTCCACAAAGTCCACGAAATAGCAAGGGAAGTTGCATCTCTCGAGCTCTTCGTGCAGCAGGTAGTTGTCGCCGATCTGCCCGCTGGTGGACAGGTAGGTGGCCACCAGCCGTTCGAGTTCACTGCCGGCGGGCGCCACCCCGCCGAGGAAGTCGATGAGGGTCCGGGCTCGCCGGGCCCGTTCGGCGGGTCGTCCGTCGGGATTGTCGAACCGGGTGAGGAAGTCGCGCAGTACCTCCTTGGATTTCCACCCCGGGTAGACGTTGTAGCTCACGTAAGCCACGCCGTCGGGATTCAGTGTCGCCCGGATGGCCGCCAGGACGGCCTCGCGGACGTGCTCGGGCACCGAGCTGTAGACCCCGTGGCAGATGACGAAGTCGAACTACCCCAGGGCA
>JAHFVC010000528.1 GCA_023264765.1 Mycobacterium sp.
CCTGCCATCGCTGAACATGCTGGCCCTCGACGACGGGGTGGCGGTGCACGACGGCACCCGGTGGGTCCGGTGCAATCAACACCGGACGTTGGCGTGCAACTGGCTGGCCACCGAGGAGCAGGACGAGGATTCCCTTGCCGGCCCCCGCGGCCGCTGCCTGTCGGGTTCGTTGATCCGCCGCGAACCGGCGGCAGACGACACCCTGGCCCGGGAGAAGCTGGTGCCGACCGCGGCGGCGCTGCGCCGGCTGGTGTTCCAGCTCCAGGACATCGGCTTGCCGATCGAGCCGTACTGGATGCGCGACGGCGGGTTGGCCTTCGATCTGCTGTCCAGCTACACCACCGGCGAGAAGGTGATCATCGGCCACGCCAACGGGGTGATCACCATCGACGTGGTCGAGTCCCTCGACGACTACCGGGAGTCGCTACGGGTGCGTCTCGGCGAGCCGTACCGCACCATGCTCGGCCACTTCCGTCACGAGGTGGGGCACTACTACCAGAACGTGCTCGTCGAGAACGGTTCCGGCGCAGCCGTTTATCTCGAGGACTGCCGCGCGCTGTTCGGCGACGAACGGGCCGGTTACAGCGAGGCGATCGCCCGGCACTACAAGCTGGGCGCCCCCGAGGGTTGGGCGGCGACCTTCATCTCCGAATACGCGACGATGCACCCGTGGGAGGACTTCGCCGAGTGTTTCGCTCATTACCTGCACATCGCCGACACGATCGACACGGCACGGGAGGCGGGCATGGTGCTGCACGCCGACCGGGTGCGGTTCAACGCGCCGCGCGACATCGTGGCGCTGGAGTGTTACGACGACGAACCCATCGAGCGGATGCTGTTCGACTGGAAATGGATGTCGCTGTTCTTCAACCGGGTGAACACGGCGATGGGTAAGAATCCGTTGTATCCCTTCGAGATCCCGCCCGCGGTGGTGGACAAACTCGCGTTCGTCCACCGCGTCATCCGTGATACCGCCAGGAGTTGATGTGGGCTACGCCGACGACCTGTTCGACCTGACCGACCGGGTGGTGCTGATCACCGGCGGCAGCCGCGGCCTGGGCCGGGAGATGGCGTTCGCCGCCGCGCGGTGCGGCGCCGACGTGGTCATCGCCAGCCGCAACCTGCAGTCGTGCGTCGCGGTGGCCGAGAAGATCACTGCCACCACGGGCCGGGCGGCGCTGGCGCACGAAGTGCATATCGGTCGGTGGGATCAGTTGGAGCCCTTGGCAGATGCCGCCTACGCCCGATTCGGCAAGGTGGACGTGCTGGTGAACAATGCCGGCATGTCCCCGCTGTACGAGTCGCTGGGCACGGTCAGCGAGAAGTTGTTCGACTCGGTGGTGAACCTGAACTTCAAGGGGCCGTTCCGGTTGACCGCCCTGATCGGTGAACGCATGGTGGCCGACGGCGGCGGGTCGATCATCAACGTCAGCTCGTCGGGGTCACTGCGCCCGGACCAGTACATGCTGCCCTACGCCGCCGCCAAGGCCGGGTTGAACGTGCTCACCGAGGGATTCGCGAAGGCGTTCGGCCCGTCGGTGCGGGTCAACACCTTGATGGCCGGGCCGTTCCTGACCGACGTGAGCAAGGCGTGGGATTTCAGTGCGGCCGAACCGTTCGCAAACTTCCCGTTGCAGCGCGCCGGTAACCCACCCGAGATTGTCGGCGCCGCATTGTTTCTCATGTCCGACGCGTCCAGTTTCACCACCGGGTCGATCCTGCGGGCGGACGGCGGATTGCCCTGAAACGGGGCACCTGCGGCATCAGGGTGTGATGATGGCGAAGCCCGGGTCGGGCCGGTCCAACGCACCCAGCAGCGCGGCCAGTGCGCCGGCGTCACCGGTGATCTCCACCCCGGGGGAGTCGGTGTCGCCGCCGGCGAAGGCCAGCAGTCGCCCTTTGGTGGCGAAAGTGACCGTGGCCGTGGCGGTGGCCGGGTCGGCCGCGACCCGCCGGTGCACCAGCACGCCGTTGCGCAGTGACAGCCGATAGTCGGCGGCCAAGTCCACGAATATCACGTCGATGATGAGGTCCAGATCCCATGCACGCGGGCCGTTGACGTTGATGGCGAAGGTGTCGAACATCTGCTCCGGGGTGAGCTGGCTCATCAGCGACGGGGATGCCGTCTGGGTGGGAGTGCCAAAGTTGCCCTCGCGCAGTTCGGTGGCTCCGGACAGGAAGAAGTTGCGCCACACCGCGTTCTCGGCGCCGTAAGCCAGCTGCTCCAGGGTGTCGGCGTACAGACTGCGGGCGCCCGCGTGCTTCTCGTCGGTGAAGATCGCATGATCCAACAGCGTTGCCGCCCAGCGGAAATCGCCGTCATCAAACGCCTGCTGAGCCAATTCGACGACGCGGTCGAGCCCGCCGATGGCCTCGACATAGCGCGGGCCCAGCGCCTGCGGCGGATGCTGCCACAGCCTGCCCGGGTTGCCGTCGAACCAGCCCATGTAGCGCTGGTACACCGCTTTGACGTTGTGGCTGACCGATCCGTAGTAGCCGTGGGTGTGCCAGGCCTTCTCCAGCGCCGGCGGCATCTGGAACGTCTCCGCGATCTCGACACCGGTGAAGCCCTGGTTGAGTTGGCGCAGCGTCTGGTCGTGCAGGTAGGCGTACAGGTCCCGCTGCACGGACAGGTATTCGACGATGCTGTCCTGCCCCCACGTCGGCCAGTGGTGCGAGGCGAACACGACGTCGGCGCGGCCGGCGAAAGTGTCGATGGCCTCGGTCAGGTAACCGGCCCAGCCGTGCGGGTCACGGACCAGCGCACCGCGCAGCGTCAACAGGTTGTGCAGATTGTGGGTGGCGTTCTCGGCCATGCACAACGCCCTGAATTTCGGGAAATAGAAATGCATCTCGGCGGGCGCCTCGGTGCCCGGCGCCATCTGGAATTCGATCTCGACGCCGTCAATGGTGTGCGTCTCGCCGGTGCTGCGCACGTCGATGGTCGGCACGATCAGCGCCACCTCGCCCAGCGACGGCGTCTGCCCCAGGCCGCAGCCGACCTGTCCCTGTGGGCCACGGGCCAGCACCGCACCGTACATGTACGCCGCACGGCGGGCCATCGCCGTTCCGGCGTAGACGTTCTCCTGGACGGCGTGCTCGGTGAATCCCTCCGGTGCGATGACGGCGACCTCGCCGGCGTCGACGTCCGCCTGGGATGTCACGCCGAGCACACCACCGAAATGGTCGACGTGGCTGTGGGTGTAGATGACCGCTTTGACGGGGCGCTCGCCGCGGTGCGCCCGGTACAGCGCCAGCGCGGCGGCAGCGGTCTCGGTGGAGACCAACGGGTCGATGACGATGATTCCGGTGTCGCCCTCGATGAAGCTGATGTTCGACAGGTCCAGGCCGCGCACCTGGTAGATGCCGGGGACCAC
>JAHFVC010000259.1 GCA_023264765.1 Mycobacterium sp.
CCTGGCCCCGGGAACTCTGCAGGCCTGACTGGCTGCGGCAGTTCGACCCGAAGGTTGCCTACGTGGGAGGCATCAGCAGATTTGAGGGTCGCGCCAACCCGGACGAAGATGGTCGCGGCGCGGGGATTGTGGTCCTCTCAGGCGCCGACGGCATCACCATCGACGAGAACAGGTGGGCGGGCCTGCCCTACACGCGGCTCGGGGCTTCTGCATCCGATTGGGTCGAGGACCCGTGGCCGCAGTTGACGAAGGCAGCGGCGATCGTCACCCACGCTGGGCAGAACAGCATTGCCGATGTCGCACTGGCGCAGCGACCGACAATCGTGATCCCACAGCGGCGCCCGTACGGTGAACAGTACGCCACCGCAGCCGTCTTGCGGCGGTACGGATTGGCTGCGGTGATGCCGGACGGCCCGCGGCCTGTCGCCATTGCCACGCTGTTGAAGCACGCCAGAACGCTCGACCCGCAACGATGGCGGCAGTGGCGCGTCGACGGCGGGGCGACGCGGGCGGCCCGGGTGATCGAGTCCGTGGCCCGCGACGCACGGCAAGGCGTCCGATGAAGACGGCGGTGGTCACCGTCGTGCACGGCCGAGGCATTCA
Source organism: Mycobacterium sp. (assembly GCA_023264765.1). GTDB lineage: Bacteria > Actinomycetota > Actinomycetes > Mycobacteriales > Mycobacteriaceae > Mycobacterium. The sequence continues at coordinate 604 of JAHFVC010000259.1, forward strand.
CCTGGACAACCAACGTGCCGCAATGTGCCTGGGCACCACGCTGCCCGACGTCCACGTCGTGGTTGCCCTCGACGATCCATCCGTGCGAGGTCGTCTCGAAGACGCCGACCTGCCCACGGAGTTGGTCGAGTGCGGCGCCGCTGACGGTCGACTGCCGCTGGCCGGAGCTCGCAATCTCGGCGCGGCCGCCGCCCTGCGCCTGGGCGCCGAACTGTTGATCTTTCTCGACGTGGACTGCCTACCGGGCGCGACGCTGGTCGAGCGATATCACCTCGCCGCAGCGCAGCCTGCCCACGCCGGCGCTCTTTTGTGCGGTCCGGTCACCTATCTGCCGCCTCCGCCGCCGCGTGGCTATCCGCTGCGACATCTGGACGAACTGTCGGATCCTCATCCGGCCCGTCCCCACCCCGCCGGTTACGACATCGAGGTCGGCTTCGACTATGACCTGTTCTGGTCGTTGTCGTTCGCCGTTCGTGCGCCCGTCTGGTCGGCCCTCGGCGGCTTCTGCGAGAGCTATCGCGGTTACGGCGGCGAGGACACCGACTTCGGACAGCTTGCGAAGCTGGGCTCGATACCGTTGCGGTGGATCGGAGGTGCGGACGCATTCCACCAGTACCACCGCGTATCGGACCCGCCGGTCGAGCACCTCGACGACATCCTGCGCAACGCCGAGGTCTTTCATGAGCGGTGGGGTTGGTGGCCGATGAGTGGATGGCTGCGCGACTTCGAGGCGCTCGGCCTGATCACCCGCGACCGCGCTGGGCGGCCACGTCGGAGCGAATCGGGCAGCTGCGTATGACCACTGCGGAGAGTTCGCCCGTGACCGGCGTCGTCGTGGTGGTACCAGCCCACAACGAACAACTCCTCATCGCCGACTGCCTGCAGTCGCTCGCCGACGCGCAAGACATGCTGAGCCAACGCATTCCGCAGATCACCTGCGACGTTGTCGTCGTCCTGGACGACTGCGATGACGAGAGTGACATCATCGCCTGCCGGATGAATGTGAGTGCCATGCCGGTGGCGCACCACAATGTGGGCGCCGCGCGTCGCGCGGGGGTACAAGCCGCGCTTGCGCATTCCCGATCCCCGCTGCGACAGATTTGGGTGGCGAACACCGATGCGGACTGCAGGGTACCGCGCGACTGGCTGTTGCATTTCGTCGAGGCCGCGGAGCGCGGATATCATATGGTTCTCGGAATGGTATGTCCGTCAAGTGAATTAAGTCAGTCTCAGTTGCACGCGTGGCATAGAAGGCATCCGTATGTCGACGGCCATCCACATGTGCACGGCGCAAACCTGGGTATTCGCGCAGATGTCTACGAGGCGATCGGCGGTTGGAGTCCATTGCGAACCGGTGAGGATGCCGAACTCGTGGCACGCGCCGAAAGCTCTGGGACAGTTCGCATCTTGCGCACGGGGCAAGGTCCGGTATGGACCAGTAGCCGGCTGGTGGGGCGGGCGCCCGCAGGCTTCGCGGACTACCTCTCGACGCTGCCCGGTTCCGGCGACCTCACCGAGGCTGAGGGAGCTTAAGGGGATTTATCCGGAACGTCCGGGAACATCGAACCGACAACGGTGGCGGCGACGGCGCGCAGGTCACGGCGGGAGGCTCCGTCACGTGCGCGCGTGGACAGCCCGTTGATGACGATGATGAGGAATTCGGCCAGCGTGTCGGGGTCTGTAGTTGCGGAAAGGTCGCCTTCGGCTTTCGCCCGGACCAGTCGGGCAGCGATGACGTTGCGTCCGCCGTCGCGCCGATCGACCAAAAGGGGGTCGGTATTCACCAGGCAGCCCTTGGGTTGCCCTTTCTTGGTGCAGTCCAAGATGGCCGCTTCGAGAAGGCATCGCGCGAAGGCGTGGGCCGTCGGTTCGGCCAATGCCAAGGTCAGTGGAGTTCCGGGTCGCTGGGCGTAACGCTCGACGGCTTCGGTGTAGAGATCGCGCTTGCTACCGAAGGCCGCATAGAGGCTCGGAGATCCGATGCCCATCGCTTTCGTCAACTGTGCGATGGAGGTCTGTTCGTATCCGCCGTGCTCCCAGAACGCGACCATGGCGGCGTCGAGCGCCCGGTCGCGGTCGAATTCGCGCGGACGTGCCATCAGTTGGTCTCGGCCAGATCCATCTCCGGCGGGCTGTCGCCGGCCAGTCGCTGCGAGACGAAGCTGTGCCCCGTCAGCGGTCCGCCGAAGGACAGCAATCGGCCGCCTGCGTCGTTTCGGCCGAGGTCGATGGGCTCGAAACCGAATTGCGTTGCCAGTGTGGCTACTTCGGCGTTGGCGCCCGCGTCGTTGCCGGAGAGGAACGCGATGCGACGGCCGCCGCGGCCGTCGTCGGGATCGCGTGCCAGCACCTTGGCCCAGGTGTTGCCGAATGCCTTGACGACGCGGGCATTGTTCGCCCATTCCGCAATGAGGTCGGTCGAGGCGCGCCCGCCCAGATCGGCCGGCGAGAAGTCGGTGTAGTCGATGGCATTGGTGGCATCGATGATGATGCGACCAGCCCAGTCCGGTATCTGTTGGACGAGCGTCTGCACTGCCTCGAACGGTACGGCGAGAAGAACGACGTCGGCCTGGAGTGCGGCGGCGACCTCCGTCGGCACGACCTGGGAACCGATCCGCTCGACCAGGCCGGCCACCGCGTCGGGGCCCTTGGAGGTGGCGACCCCGACTTCGACGTCGATGCGGGCGAATTGTTGCGCCAGGGCGGAACCGATGGCACCCGAGCCGATGATGGCGTACTTCACGACAATCCCCATTCTGTGTCAATCGTTATATAACCATGCGCCGCTAGACTCGCCAACCGTGACCCCACTGGAATTCTCCGACTCAGTTGTGATCGACAAGGGGCGCGAGGAGATCTACGCGCTGGTATCCGACGTGACCCGCATGGGGCAGTGGAGCCCGCAGTGCCGCGCGTGCTGGTGGGACGATCCCGATGCGGGTCCGGTGGTTGGCGCGTGGTTCACCGGCCGCAACGAAAATGCCGAACGAACCTGGGAGACCCGCAGTCAGGTGGTGCAGGCCAACCCCGGCTCCGCATTCGCCTGGGAGGTCAACAACGGCTGGGTCAGGTGGGGCTTCACGCTCGCGGCAGGCGACGAGAACGGCACCACCAAGCTGACCCAGTCATGGGTGTTCCTGCCCGCCGGGATCGCCGGCTTCGGCGAGCGTTACGGCGCCGGTGCGGACGATGAGATCGCCGTGCGCAGCCGGTCCGCCGTGACGGGGATTCCGTTGACGCTCGCCGCGATCAAGGCGACAGCGGAACTTTCTCGGTAGGCGCAACGCCGATCGTCATACCGCGCTACCGGGGACGCGTACCTTGCGTGATTTGCTTTGCTTGACATGATATTTCGTTGATTGCGGTTCGCGAGGCTGTTGTCCTGTTTCGCCCTATTGACGCCGGGGTAACCATCGCAGATGACAGAGTCGGCACCGCCCTCGCGCAGCCCCCGATGTCGCGATGCGCGGCACCGATGAAGCTGGCACGGTTCACGTCGGCGCGCAGGATGGCGCGCCGTGATCGGCCACGCGCCGACATCGACGGGCATATCCGTGAAATTGCGCTGCGACCGGTCCGGTTCGGTCCGCCTCGGCGTATCCGGTCCGACGTATCCGTTTCGGTCGGGCGATGGGAAGGGTGGGCCGTTTACACTTTCGAGCCGGCGGCCGCGGACCCACGGGCGACGGTGCTTTACCTGCACGGTGGTGCATGGGTGCACGAGATCGCGAAACCGCACTGGCGCCTTGTCGAGCGGATCGCCGCCCAAGCCCGGGCTCGGGTCGTGGTCCCGCTGTACCCCTTGGTTCCGTTCGGCACCGCCGCCGACGTGGTTCCGAAGGTCACCGACCTCGCGATGGAGTCGTCGGTCGACGGCCTCGTCGGTGATTCCGCCGGCGGTCAGATCGCGCTGTCGACGGCGCTGGCGCTGCGCGACGACGGCTGGATCGCCTCTACCGTTCTCATCTCACCGGCACTCGACATCGCCCTGGGAAATCCGGCGATCGCTTCGGTGGACGACCCCTGGATCGACCGTGACAGTCTGCGCGAGTACGGACGGTGGTGGCAGGGTGAGCTTGCCGACGATGATCCTCGAGTCAGCCCATTACACGCCGACCTCGCGGGACTCGGGCCCATGACGGTCTTCAGCGGCACCCGCGACATTCTCAATGCGGACGCCCGCGAGCTCGTGGACAAAGCCACCCGCAGCGGCGTCACGGTCGAGTACCACGAGGGGCACCGCCTCGCCCACGACTACCCGCTGTTTCCCACGTCGGCAGGCCGGCGAGCGCAGGAGCTGATCGTGGAGAAACTACGACGGATGGATCGGCACACCGCGCGTTAGCGGTTCCGCTGTCACGCTTGCCTCAATCAAGGCGACCGCAGAACTGTCTCGGTAGGCGCCAAGGCCGGCGCGGTGACATCGCAACGCGGGCAGTCTTCGATGCGGAATACGTCCGAGCGCAGCGCGGGCTCCGTGCGGTTGCGAAGGCCCACGATCGCGAGCGCCGAACTCGCCAGCAGCAGCGCGGCGGCGATCACGACGGCCGCGCGGAAGCCCGCGTCGAACACATCCGGATCGACGTGTTCGGTGTGACCGATCCCGGCCAGGCCGGGCACCACTGCCACCGCGACCAGCCCGCCCGCCCGGGCCACTGCATTGTTCACGCCGGATGCCGCGCCCGCCAGATCATCAGGCGCCGCTCCGAGCACCGCAGACGTCAGCGGCGCGACGATGAGCGTCATTCCCACGCCGAAGGTCAGCGCCGCCGGGAACACGTCGGCGAACCAGGACGCGTTGGCCCCGATTCGAAGCATCAACAGGACTCCACCGGCGGCGATCGCTGTTCCGGCGGCGAGGGGTAGTCGCGGTCCGAGTCGGCCGGCGAGCGCACCCGTCTTGGACGAGAACAGCAACATGACGGCGGTGAAGGGAAGAAGTGCGCTGCCGGCCGCGACAGGGCTGAATCCCGCCACGGTCTGTAGTTGCAGCACCAGCAACAGGAACGTCACGCCGAGCGCACCGTAGATGAGCAGGGTGATCGCATTGGCAACCCGAAAGACGTTGTCGGTGAACAACGAAGGCGGAACAAGGGGTGACGTCGAGCGCCGCTCGACAGCGACCAGCGCTGCGCAGGCCGCCGCGCCGCCTGCGACGGCGATCAACGGCCCAGGCGACACGCCGTTGTTGCTCAGCTCCGTCAGGCCGAAGGTCGCTGCGGCAAGCCCTGTCACGGCAAGGGTCGTACCGATCACGTCCAGGCCCGGGGCGGCATACTGGTTGCGGCTTTCGGGGACTTTCGCGATGGTCATCACGACGACGAGCACCGCGACGGGCACGTTGATGAGAAATACTGCGCGCCAGGACTGCTCGGCGAGGAACCCGCCGAGCAGTGGCCCGAGCGCCGCGGCCAGTCCACCCAGTCCAGACCACGCGCCGATCGCGGCACCGCGATCCTCGCGCCGGAAAGAACTGGAGATCAGCGCCAGACTGGCGGGTGTGAGCAATGCGCCTCCCACGCCTTGGAGTGCGCGTGCCGCGATCAACGTTGCCATGTTGGGCGCCAGGCCGCAGCCCACCGACGCCAGCGCGAACCAGACGACTCCGATGAGAAAGACGCGCCGTCGGCCGAACTTGTCGCCGAGTGAGCCGCCCAGCAATATGAGCGACGCCAGCGTCAGGGCGTAGCCATTGATCACCCATTGCAATGCCGCGAACCCGCCTCCCAAATCGGTGCTGATGTGGGGGAGTGCCACATTGACCACGGTGCCGTCGATCATCGCCATCCCCGACCCGAGGACCGTCGCGGTCAGTACCCAACGGCCGGTACCGCTGGATAGACGCAGACCATCGGATTCGACCGTCACCCCTTCTCGGCCGACCGTTCGCGGTCCCTGGCGATCGAGCCGGCGACGGTGCGCACCGGGGTGTTGGTCTCCTGCGAGAGTCGGGTGATCAGACTGAACGCGTCGGCGGCGTCGATGTTGAACCGTTCCATCACGATGCCCTTGGCTTGCCCGATGAGATCACGGCTGGCCAAGGCGGTTTCGAACTGGTGTAACCGATCGGCCGCGATCAGCGCGACGGCGGCATGGGTGGCCAGCATCGCGGCGATCGCCTGGCCTTCACGGTCTATCGGGACCGTGCCGCGCCCCATCAGGTTCAGTGCCCCGGCGCTATTGCGGTCTCGGTACAACGGAAACGACATCATCCGTTGTACACCGGCTTTGACGGCAGCCGCCGCGAAGGCGGGCCAGCGCGAATCGGACGTCAGGTCCGGGCACGTCACCACGGTGTCGGTCGTCGCGGCGTGTAGACACGGCCCCTCGCCGAGGCGCAGTTGCTCGGCGTCCAGATCGACCACGAGTGGCGCCGTCGGTGCTCTTGAGACGAAATCCTCGCCGCGCACCAGCATCACGTCGGCGTAGTCCACACCGTCGATGAATTCGACGGCCGCGGCGGTCACCGCGGCCAGGGTGTCTTCGATGGCCGGCGCCGAGTCCAGGTGCTGACGGGTCAGTTCGTTCATCGCGGAGCGCAGGGAGTCGTCCCGGGTGGAGCCAGCCATCAGACATTCCTCCCTGGATGTCGGTGGGTGTTGTCCTTGCGCAACCGTGAGACTTCGTCCTGCAGGCGGTTGTTGCTGTCTTGTAGTGCCAGCACCATGGCCACGCCGGCGAGGTTCACTCCTTCGCCGACGAGAGTGGTGATGCGCCGGATCCGGTGCAGATCGTCGTCGCTGTATCGGCGCGTCCCGCCGTCGGTGCGCGCGGGTGTGAGCAGGCCGCGCTGGTCATAGAGGCGCAGGGTCTGGGGATCCAACCCGGACAGTTCTGAGGCCACCGAGATGCCGTACACACCGCGGGCGCTGCTCCTGTTCGCACTGTCAAGCTCGGTCACGGGAGTCTTATTACCCACTTGGGGCAGAAGTAATCTGTGCCGCCTGCCACAGATCGTTCGACCGTCGCTGCTGACACCGAAAAGATGTGCAGACGCCGCAGGTCCGTCTCAATTTGTGAATGATGTGCGCCAAACAGTGCGCTCTTTGTGTAGTCCCCGGCGCTGGGGCCGCCAATAGCCTCAGTGATACAGCAACTCTGCTGGCTGACAACACCCTTGGCGTCCGTGGCTGACGCCGGACACGAACGAGGCAGTGGCGTGAAGATAACGCAGGAAACAGTCCACGAACGGTCGAAGCTGACGTTCACCGCGGTCGGTTACGGTGGCGCGCCGATCGGCAATTTCAACGGGACGTTCACCGAGACGGAAGCCGCCCTCATGGTGCAGCAGTCCTGGGGTCAAGGTGTGCGCTACTTCGACACTGCCCCCGGCTATGGCAACGGTCTCAGTGAGTACCGCCTCGGTCACGCGATTCGCAACTACGACCGCACCGAACTGGTGCTGTCGACCAAAGTGGGCCGGGTTTTGGCACCTACCCTGGATGCGCCCAGGCAAGACGGCCAATACCAGAACATCCCTCCGCTGGTGGCGTCGTTCGACTACAGCTACGACGGCGTGATGCGAGCGGTCGAGCAGAGCATGCAGCGGATGCTGACGGACCGCTTCGATGCCTTGTTCATTCACGACTGCGACCGGTTCACGCACGGCTCGGGGCAGGCCGAATACTTCCGGCAGGCTATCGTCAGCGCCTTTCCTGCGCTGGAGTCGCTGCGTGAGCAGGGGGTGGTCAAGGCGATCGGCTTCGGCGTCAACGAAACGGATGTCATGGCCGAGGCCGTCAAGACCACCGACTCCGATCTCTGCCTGTTGGCAGGCCGCTACACACTGCTGGAGCAGGAGCCCCTCGATGAACTGCTCCCGATCTGCGCCGAGCGCGGCGTCGGCATTGTGCTCGGAGGCGTCTACAACAGCGGTGTGCTGGCCACCGGGCCGATCAAAGGTGCCCGGTTCAACTACGGACCGGCGCCCAAAGATGTATTGGTGAAAGCGAGTCGCATCGAGGAGATCTGCAGGCGCCACGGCGCAGCATTGCCCGCCGTGGCCCTGCAGTTCGCCTTCGCCCACCCGGCCGTCGTCAGCGTCTGCGTCGGTGCTCGTAATGCCGAACAGCAGCAGCGCAATGCGTCACTATTCGAAGCTGCGGTGCCGCCGGAGGTATGGTCCGACCTGCGGGCTGACGGTCTGATCCGGGAGGACGCGCCGACGCCGTCGTGAGGGACGGCGCCGGCGATCGTGCGGATCAGGACGAGTGCAGGTGGGGGGCCTTGAACGGATTCATGGCACCGGCGTCGATCACCTGGGTGGCGCCCGTGACGTACCGCCCGTCCTCGCTGGCGAGGTAGACCACGGCGTTGCTCACATCAACCGGGTCGAGGAACGGGACCTCCAACGCGTGCATCGCGGTGAGCGCGGGCAGCGCCTCGTCCTGGGTGGCGCCGTCCAGACCGCCGGCGAACAACCGGTTGTAGCGTGGATTGTTGATCATCAAGGTGTTCACGTTGGTCGGATTGATGGAATTGACCCGGATCCCGTATGGAGCGAGTTCGCCTGAGAGAGTTCGCATCAGACCGTTGACGCCATGCTTGGATGCTGCGTAGTGGCCGACATTGAGCTCGACCGTCAGGCCCGAGATGGAGCTGATCAGAATGATCGCGCCGCCGTCACCCTGGGCAAGCATGGTCGGCACCGTTGCCCTGATCGTCTTCCACACACCGGTCAAGTTGACGTCGATCTGATCCTGGAACTGCTTCTCGGACAGCTCCCACAAGGGCGCGGTGTCATTGAGCGTGCCGGCGTTGGCCACCACGATGTCGAGCCGGCCGAGCGTTGAAATGCCTTCGCTGACGGCTCTTTCGAGTCCGGCCAGATCCCGCACATCGACCTCGGCTGCGAACACCCGCCGTCCGCGGCTCTTCACGAGATCCACCGTGGTGATCAGGTCCTCGGAATCAGACATCGGGTACGGCACCGTATCGATCTGTGCGCAGACATCCAGCGCGATGATGTCGGCACCTTCGTCGGCCAGTCGTAATGCGTGCGAGCGACCCTGTCCGCGCGCGGCTCCGGTGATCAGGGCGACCTTGCCCTCGAGTCGAGACATGACATCCTTCTTTTTGAAATGGAAAGGTCCGCCACCGCCGCTGCGTGGCAGCGACGGTGGCGGACCCGGTTCGG
>JAHFVC010000529.1 GCA_023264765.1 Mycobacterium sp.
GCGGCATCGACGGTGCCCTGGTGATCCTGGTCGACGATGTGCTGTATTCCGGCCGGTCGGTGCGCTCGGCGCTGGATGCGCTGCGCGACATCGGTAGGCCGCGGGCCGTGCAACTGGCGGTGCTGGTGGACCGCGGCCATCGGGAACTGCCGGTTCGTGCCGACTACGTCGGCAAGAACGTGCCGACCTCGCGCAGCGAGAACGTCAAGGTGCGTCTGCAGGAGAGCGATGGTTATGACGGCGTGAAGATCGCCCCGCACGGAGGACCGACCCGATCATGAGACATCTGCTGTCTGCCGCCGATCTGTCCCGCGACGAGGCCACCGCCATCCTCGACGACGCCGACCGGTTCCGGGAGGCGCTGCTGGGGCGCGAGGTGAAGAAGCTGCCGACGTTGCGCGGCCGCACCGTCATCACCATGTTCTACGAGAACTCCACGCGCACCCGGGTCTCCTTCGAGGTGGCGGGCAAGTGGATGAGCGCCGACGTGATCAACGTCAGCGCCTCCGGTTCCTCGGTCTCCAAGGGTGAATCGCTGCGCGACACCGCTCTGACACTGCGCGCCGCGGGTGCCGACGCGCTGATCATCCGGCATCCGGCGTCCGGTGCGGCACAACAGCTCTCGAAGTGGACGCTGGAGGCCGACGGGACCGGTCCGAGCGTCATCAACGCGGGGGACGGCACCCACCAGCACCCCACCCAGGCACTGCTGGACGCGCTGACCATCCGGAAGCGCCTCGGCTCGATCGAGGGCAAGCGCGTCGTGATCGTCGGCGACATCCTGCACAGCCGGGTGGCCCGCTCCAACGTCGAACTGCTGGCCACGCTGGGCGCCGAGGTGGTGCTGGTCGCCCCGCCGACGCTGCTACCGGTGGGGGTTGCCGACTGGCCGGTCAGTGTGTCTCACGAACTGGATGCCGAACTGCCCGCCGCGGATGCCGTACTGATGCTGCGGGTGCAGGCCGAGCGGATGAACGGCGGATTCTTCCCGTCCACCCGTGAGTATTCGGTGCGTTACGGGCTGTCGGAGAAGCGGCTGGCCCGACTGTCCGAGGACGTGGTGGTACTGCACCCCGGCCCGATGCTGCGCGGCATGGAGATCGCGCATTCGGTGGCCGATGCTCCGCAATCGGCGGTGCTGCAACAGGTTTCCAATGGTGTGCACGTACGGATGGCGGTGCTGTTCCATCTGCTGGTGGGTGCCGAAGCTGAGGTGATTTCGTGAGTGTGTTGATTCGAGGTGTGCGCCTCTACGGTCAGGGTGACCCGGTGGACGTGCTGGTCGCCGACGGGCAGATCGCCGCGATCGGCTCCGGGCTGGCGGCTGACGGTGTCGAGGTGGTGGAGGCGACCGGGAAGATCCTGCTTCCCGGTTTCGTGGACCTGCACACCCATCTGCGCGAGCCCGGCCGCGAGTACGCCGAGGACATCGAAACCGGTTCGGCCGCAGCGGCTCTGGGCGGCTACACCGCGGTGTTCGCGATGGCCAACACCGATCCGGTCGCCGACAGTGCGGTGGTCACCGACCACGTGTGGCACCGCGGGCAGCAGGTCGGCCTGGTCGACGTGCACCCCGTCGGCGCCGTCACCGTCGGTTTGGCGGGCAAGCAACTCACCGAGATGGGACTGATGGCCGCCGGCGTGGGCCAGGTCCGGATGTTCTCTGACGACGGAGTGTGCGTCGACGACCCGCTGGTGATGCGCCGCGCCCTGGAGTACGCCAGTGGACTGGGGGTGCTGATCGCCCAGCACGCCGAAGAACCGCGGCTGACCGTCGGAGCGGTGGCACACGAGGGCCCCAACGCGGCGAAGCTGGGACTGGCGGGCTGGCCGCGCTCGGCCGAGGAGTCGATCGTCGCCCGCGACGCGATCCTCGCCCGCGACGCCGGCGCCCGGGTACACATCTGCCACGCCTCCACCGCCGGCACCGTCGAACTACTCAAATGGGCGAAAGCGCAGGGCATCTCGATCACCGCCGAGGTCACCCCGCACCACCTGTTGCTCGACGACGGGGTGCTGGCCGACTATGACGGCCGCAACCGGGTGAACCCGCCGCTGCGTGAGGCCAGTGACGTGCTGGCGCTGCGCCAGGCCCTGGCCGACGGCGTCATCGACTGTGTGGCCACCGACCATGCGCCCCACGCGGAACACGAGAAGTGCTGCGAGTTCTCCCACGCCAGGCCCGGCATGCTGGGTCTGCAGACCGCGCTGTCGGTCGTCGTGCAGACGCTGGTCGAGCCGGGCCTGCTGAGCTGGCGTGACGTGGCCCGGGTGATGAGTGAGGCGCCGGCGGGCATCGTGGGTCTGCCCGATCAGGGCCGGCCGCTGGAGGTCGGGGAGCCCGCCAACCTGACCGTCGTCGACCCCGAGGCCACCTGGACGGTCAGCGGACCGGCCCTGGCCAGCCGGTCGGACAACACCCCGTACGAGGCGATGACGCTGCCCGCCACGGTGAGTCTGACCATGCTGCGCGGCAAGGTCACCGCGCGGGACGGGCAGGTGCCGGCGGGCTGGGGGCACCTCCCGCTTGCGGGGGAGAGCGAAGCGACCGGGGGATCAGCACTATCGTGAACACCCCCACACTGATCGCCTCGCTGATCATGGCCGCGCTGCTCGCGGTGCTGATCGGTTTCCTGATTCGGCAGATGCTGCGCGGCTGGTTGCACCGCGCGCAGCGGCAGGCGGACAAGATCGGGACACTGCCGTCCTTGCCGGACAGCGTGGGACCGGCGCTGATCGGACCCACCAAGGGGCTCTACGTCGGCAGCACCCTCGCGCCGCACTGGAACGACCGGATCGCCGCCGGAATGCTCGGCTTCCGCGCCAAGGGTGTGCTGACCCGCTACCCCGAGGGAATCATGGTGCAGCGCAGCGGCACCGGGCCCATCTGGATCCCCGATGAGTCGATCGTGGTGATCCGCACCGAACGTGCGATGACGGGCAAGGCGCTCACCCACGACGGCATCCTGGCCATCCGCTGGCGCCTGCCGTCGGGCACCGAGATCGATACCGGCTTCCGGGCCGACGACCGCAACGAGAACACCAAATGGGTCAAGGAGGAAGCAGCGTGAGCAAAGCTCTGCTGGTACTGGAGGACGGCCGGGTGTTCACCGGCACGCCGTTCGGCGCGCTCGGGCAGACGCTCGGCGAAGCGGTGTTCTCCACCGGGATGTCGGGTTATCAGGAGACACTGACCGACCCGAGCTATCACCGGCAGATCGTGGTGGCCACCGCCCCCCAGATCGGCAACACCGGCTGGAACGGCGAGGACGCCGAGAGCCGCGGCGACAAGATCTGGGTCGCCGGCTACGCCGTGCGCGACCCGTCGCCGCGGGCCTCCAACTGGCGCGCCACCGGG
>JAHFVC010000530.1:0-1819 GCA_023264765.1 Mycobacterium sp.
TAGATTCGATAGCGTTGCTGGTGGATATCGGGCAGCCGTGCGGGCCGCCCGAGACCGCGTCAGAAGCAGCGCCACACATTAAAACTGTGTGCGCTTCACGCCGTCTCCGAAGGGCCTGCATATGTCTTTGTCTCCACTCGATCCGTCCACTGTTCGCGCTGCCGCTCAGGCCGCGCTCGATGACCGGCTCGGTCTTATCGACACGATCGTCGCTGCGCAGAACGAACGCACCCTTGCCTTGACCAAGGTGACCGAAGCGGAAGCTGCCGAGCGCGCGGCCGCGGCGAAGGAACTCGCCGCGATCAAAGCTGCGCTCGACGGCGGCTGGTCCGCAGCGGAGCTCCGCGCTGCGGGCCTGAAAGTGCCGCAGTCGGTGAACAAGAAGAGCAGCAACGCCCCGGCGTCCACGCGAAACAGCACGCGCACTCCACGTCCGCGGCCACCGGTGTCTGTGCCGCAGTCGGAGTCTGCGCCGGGCTCCTCGGATGCCGATCGACAGTCGGATTCGCAGCGCGCGCCTGCTGACAGCTACGCGAATGCGAGCTGACCCGATGGTTGTCGGCAACACCAGTGTCTGGCTGTTGGTGTTCGTCGCGGTGTTCGCTTTCGGCGCGGCCGGTATCCGTTTGGCTGTGGTACCGCCGGTGTGCTTCGGCCCGATGGACCGAACTGCGAAGACCCTGTACGTGATCGGCGGTGTGTGCACGATCGCGGTCGCCGCCATCCGACTGTCGCCTCTCGATGCTGCGTTCTGACCGCCGGGCTCACCGCTTCGTGCCTTGCGCAACCAACCTCGACCCGAAGGCCTTCCCCATGACCACATCCGAACACTCCACTTCCGCCCACCGACCACCTCCGACATCACCGGGATCGGCCGCGCTGCTCTCTGTTGAGATCGCCACTCTCGATCAGCACGGCGATCCCGGGTTCGTGCACACCCGCGGCCACTTCTACACGCATTCCACCGCTGCCCGGTTCGCGATCACGCAAGCCGAGGCAGTGACCGCACTGCGCGAGGCCGACGAGCTCGCGGTCACCATCAACCGAGAGGGCGAGGGCTACACCGAGACCGATGTCCTCGTGGTCGGGTCGACCGGTGAGATCGCGTGCGCGTTGGCGGCCATCCCGAACTATGCCGCTGGTGTCCGCGGCGCCGAACTCTCGCCACCGGACTACGTCCGCGCGGCCGCCGCGGCGGTGCTCTCTACGCGGGCGCCGCTCCCCGACGGGCATGAGCGGGTCGATGTGCTCGAGGTTCAGGTCCGGTCGGTGCGCCCGGATCCGCTGCCTGACTCGACAACGGTCCTCGGCGACTATCCCACGCCGGTGGCGCGGCAGGTAGCCGACGAACTCGTCGACCAACTCACCGCGGCCGCGCCGGGCCGGATGGAGGGCGCGGTCACCGAGATCGACGCACGGGCGATCGTCCTCGTCGCGCACAGCGTCGCACTCTCCGATACCGACACTGCCGCAGTGCAGCGGTACAGGCAGATCACCCGGCTGCAAACGAACCTCACAGCACTCGATTCGGTCGTCGACGCAAGCGATGTCATCGAATTGACTGCGCAGCTCTACCGGCTGCTCGCGCACAATGTTCGCCGCACCGTCGATACCGACGCGGCAGATGGGACGTGGTCGTGACCATCGGCGACCGCGATCGCGGCGGCGCTCTGTCCGAGTCCGACCTTGCGGAGGTGGCGGTACTTGCCGAACTCGGATCGCCGGAGGCGGTGACGGCGTTCGAGCTGATGCGGCACACTCTGCAGCTCGAGACTGCGCCGCGCTTCGTCGAACTGCTGACAACGATCAACCGGTTGTC
>JAHFVC010000530.1:1829-3347 GCA_023264765.1 Mycobacterium sp.
GTGCGGGCATCGTTGGAGCTGCTAGATGCGGTCCACGATTCCGGGGATCTCGAACTGGTCGAAATGTTCGCGCCTTCGCTGGACGATCCCGTTGGTGCGCTCGCTCTTGCGCAGCTGCTGCGGACGTATCACTACACCGGCGACTAGATCGCACAAGTCGATCGGCCTCGACACGTCGATGCCCCGCTCACTGAATTGGTGAGCGGGGCATCGTGCTGTGGTGTTCCGCTGCGCGGGCGGTGGCGTCAGACGGACGAGGGGGCTGTGCGCTGATGCTGTCGCCGACTGGTACTCCGTTCAGTGAACGAGACGGCCAGGAGAGCGAGATTGAATCCGAGCAGTGTCGCCACGATCACCGCGGCGCCGACTTTGGTTGCGTCGGTGTCGAATGCACCGAAAGCCAGTGCGAATGAGAGTGCGGTCATGGTGATCGCGAGCGCGATCATGGTCAGGTTCATTGCGAAACGCACTGTCGGCGTGATGATCATGGTGTCCCCCCTGGACGTATGTGGTGGTGCTGCAGTGGTCTCTTACTGTGGCCAGCCGCGGACGAGCATGGCGGTGCCGCGGTGTAGGTCGTTGAGGCCGTCGACGATGAAGCTCAGCCACCCGGCCGCGGTGGGCGGGTTCGGGACGAGTGTCGACGGAACCTGGTTTTGGGCGTCGTCGTCGAGCTCGTTGAAGTCGGCCGGGTAGTCGGTGGCCGCGCCGTCGACGACGTTCGGGGCACCGGCGATGTCGTAGGTGATCCGGAAGACGATCTCGTGCTGGTTGGGTTCTTCGAACGTGGCGGCGAGCATGAGGTCGCCCCACTTCTGCCGGTCGTAGGTGATGACACCGCTGTCGAGCGCGGCTTGCAGGAGCCAGTGTTGCTGCAGCAGCAGAAGCGAGTCGTTCCCTGCGGGGTCTTTCATGTTGTCGTCGAGATCGTGGACACGGTCTGCGTGCAGTGTCAGTAGCGGCGGTTCGACTGTGATGTCGAGGGTGTTCATGGCCGGGTCCTCCGCTGTCTCGGTGTAGGTGTGGGTGACGACGAGGACGCCGGTGTCGGTGTGCAGGTTGGCACTGTCTCCGAGTGCGTCGACGAGACGGTCGGCGAGCACGGCGGCGTCGGCGGCGAGGTAGGTACCGACAGTCGTCCACGTGGCGGGGTCGTAGGCCAGCTCGGATGCGGAGCAGACTTGCACGGTCAGAGCATCCGGCCCAGTGGAGGCAGGCTCAAGGTCGCCTGCGGCTCCGTGGACGGCGGTGATCGTGTCGCGAACCTGCGCCGGGAGCAAGTCGTCGGTGTCGGTGTCGGTGTCGTGTTCGTCGGTCATCGTTGTCGAGCTTGTCATGCCGGGTCGACGTCGGTGTCGGTGTCTGCGCTTCGGAACTGGTTGAGTCGTTCGTAGGCGGCGCGTTGGCGGCGGCCGTGTTCGAGCATGTGCTCGAACAGGTATTCCTCGGGTGCTTCTTCGGCGGCCTGCATGATCGCGACGGCGGCGGTGTGGAAGCTGCGCCGGTAGGACTGGGAGA
>JAHFVC010000260.1 GCA_023264765.1 Mycobacterium sp.
CGTGCGACTTCGTGGCCTATTTCCCGCCGCTTGGTAGGCGGTGCGAACTGCGCGAGATGGATCAGCGGCCCATGGAGCAGCCGGACGACGCCATCCGGAAGCGTGATGGACCCGACCTTTGATCAGTGGGTCTCCTCGGACACGTATCCCACGCTGTTCAAGGCGGACCGACAGGTGTACGTCGACCTCACCCGAGTGTTCCCCGGCCTGGGAGACGTCACGCGGCGCCAGGACGAGCTGCCGCTGTGGGTACGGGCGTGCGGTCTGCGCCTGGAGTTGCAGATCCCCGGCCGCCAGCTCGCGTGGGTCCGCCGAGCGGACGGGGGATGGCTAGCGAACTGTGTTTGCTGGCCGGGGAGCGCCAACGGTCAATCTCGTCTGCGGATGCAGCTGTGGGTGGAGCCGCAGGCGCTCACCCCGTTGAGGGGCCAGCCTGGCGGTCAGGCCTAGACGTCCCGGGTCAGCTTTCCGCCTGACGGCCATCGACTACCCCGCTGCGGATTCAGTCGCCGGTGAGATTTCCCCGTGACGGGGAAGTTGGGAAAGTGAAAGAGCCTGTCCGTCATGCCTCGACACGGTTGCGGCGCGGCACGACAAAGTTGCGCGGAGCCTCAACAGGCTCCGCGCGAGAGACGGACGTGGCGTTAGGCGCCGATCAACTCGCGCCTGGTCGGCTGAACGGCCGGCACGAACTCGTACGGCTCCAACGGGCGGGCGACCGGTGCGCGGCGGCGGGTCTGCGATCGGCGAATCGCCTTTGCTAACCGATCCTCGTCGATGTTGAGATGCTCTTTGAGCTTGTCCCGCACCTGCGGGGGGATCGAGCTGCGGCCGGCTTCCATCCGCCCCAGGTGCACCGGGCTGGTGCCGATCAGCGGTGCGAGCTGCGCGAGGCTGTAACCAGCCAGGATGCGGTAGTAGGCGAGATTGCGGGCTGTTTCGGTGACGACGTACAGCTCGCTGGCCTCAACACCGAGAAGCTCCGCGAGCCGTGCGATGTACTTCGGCGACGGCGCCGCCTCCCCCTTGACCCACCGAGTAACTGTGCCCTGGTTGACGTCAACCGCGGCCGCGAGGGCGCGATTGGTCAACCCCTGCTTCTTGGCCAGGTCCTGCATTTTGCGGTACTTAAAGACCCCGGGCATGGCTGCCGGCGTGGAACGCATAAGCGCGTCTCCCTTCCCTGACCCGACGATCTGTTACTGGCACGTTGACTATAACCGCCGCAATGTTCCCGGCACAGGTACCGAGACGGCGCAACACGCCGACACGGGGTAATTTCACTCCTGTCACAGGCAGCCAAAAGTGCTGGTCAGGCATATCAGATTTGCTTCACGAGGCACCCTGAACGGATTGGGGTTGCATCGACGAACATTGCCGCTGGTGGTAACTCATGGCACGATTTGCGTTCATCGGGCGCCTGGCAGCGCTCGGACAACTGAATACCTCACCCAGAAAACCAAAAACCGGTTGGTAGCTGGCACTACCAACCGGCGGGCTCCCCCGGAGGGAAGCGGATGTCTTGGCGACACCGCCATTTTAGCGTGCTACCAGCACGTTTGGCAAACGTTGGATGCGACGAAAATGCGTCCGCGCGGTCACAGGACCGTCACGGATCGAACTTCGCCACGCAGTCTCCGAAGGCCCGCAGCACCCGCTTTGAACAGGCCGATTACCGGATCCGGCGACGCGAGTGGATTCGGGCCGCCGGTGCCGTCTCCCCCAGCACACCGATGTGGACCTCTCGAACCTCGTGGACCTGCGAAGTCGCTGCCTGGGCCGCCAGTACTGCTGGACGTCAGATGCTGCGCCACGTCCACCTCACCCAGCGGCTGTTCAGCCGCGTCACCGCAACCCTGGCACGCTTCGCCGACGGCACAAGCGGCCGTCACTGTGCCGTCACCAACGCGCGCGTCGCCCGGGCGGCCGGCTGCAGCCCGCGCACCGTGACCACCGTGCGGGGGGTGCTCGCCGCCGCGGACTTCGCCGTCGAAGTGCGGCGCGGCACCGGATCGGCCAGCACCCCCGTTCACCAGCGGCGGCCCTCGGTATGGCACCTCACCTCGCGCCGGCAGCCTGTGGATAAAGCAGAATTTTGCGACCTACCCCGTTCCCGGAGGGTTACGGGGTCTAGTCCTGTGAGTTCGAAGACTCCAAGCGAGGCGCACAGCGCCCCGCGGCGAAATCAATCTCCCAAAAAGCAACACCGACAGCGCCGCGCACCACGGCCCCTACACACTCAGCGGCTCGCCGGTTGGCTTGCATCGACCGCGACCGGCCTCGGAGCACGCAATGGGCACCACGTCGTAGGACAACTCTGCGACGCACTGCAAGCCAGCCACCTGGATCTGCCTGCATGGACCGGGCCCCAGCTCGTCCAGGCGCTCAACGAGGACATGCGGCAGCGCGGGTTCACTTGGCCGGATCAGATCACGCGTCCTGGCCCGTTCCTCGCGCAGCGTCTTCGCCATCTCCCCGCGCGGCCACCGGCTGATCGGCCCCGCCCGGTGACTACGACCGGCAAGGGCGGCGACCCCTGCCACTCCCCCGCACCGCGCCCGCCGTTGGAGCCCTCCCCGGCGCGCCTAGAAGCACAACGCAGCATCCGGGAGACCCTGGCACGCGCGTTACGGCGTAACGCCAGAGCCTGACTTTCGACGTTCGACCTGCTAGACGGGCTTCTGCGGTCGTGTCCAAAGAACGGACATAGGCCGGCGAAGCGGCATGGGCTCGGGACGGCAACCTTCGACGCCGAAGAAAATCGGCCCTGAGAAGCCCGTAGCGGGCCTAGAACGGCCATCCGCATGTAACGACACCCCCTACCGCCCTGGCGCCCCACAGCGGCCTCGCGAGGCGGCGTTACGGGCCTGCGCAATCCAGCGAGCTAACTCGCCGTGAAGTGATCTGCGCAGTTCAGGCCTGTTAACGGTCGTTCTGCAGCACACATGAATTGTGCGCAGATTGTGAGCGTGCCGTGCGATCAATCTGCGCACGGCGCATTCGTGCTCAACATCAGATTTCCGTGAAGCGATCGCCCAGTCTGCGTAAGTCTCATATGAAGTGTGAACGGTGCTGATATGTCACAGTGACGGATCGTGCCGTGATTATCTGATGTGGATGTAATGCGATTCTGACATGAACCTGTCGTGAGTGTGATCCCGTCATTGGGCGCTCGTTAGGTGAATGTGCTGTGCGATGAACGTGAGTCCTGCGTACTGCTCACCACGGCCTCTTGTAAGTGCCACATATTGTGCATGTCGTTGTCATATAGCTAGTTGGTGAACTGTACGTGCGAAGGAGGTTCCGACAATGTGTTCATCATCACCGACCTACATGAGGCATTCATTGCCGTCATGCGATCTCGTCATCATGTCCATATTTATCGCACGCCAAGTAATTGTGATGACGACATGATCGGGTGATGAAGCAGACAAAGAACTATCAATACGCCGATAATGCTTCGACGTGATACGCACGTGAGCCTCATATTCGGGAGTTGTGAATGGCTCCGCACGTACGATTCACAATGTTTGTGAATGCGTCGTGAGCAAGCGTTCATGCAGCTTGATGAGTCGCCGGAGCCCAATCCGTGACCCTTTCAGGGGCAAGATAGGGCTCATGCCCACCACGCTACAGCTCGACATGGCTGCGGTACGCGATGTCGCAAACCGAGTCGTTGACGTCGTTGGCCTCCTGACACTTCAGTCGATTCGCCTGCGACTACCAACGATGCCGCCAGCTACAGACGCTCTGACGATTCGTCTGAGCCGCGGCGTCAGCGTGGAATCACGTCGGCTCGCTTACCTGCTGGAGGCGGCGGCCGACGAGCTGGGCCGGGCGCTGGAGGCCATCCTCGCCTATGCCCACGACGGCGCCGCCCTCGCTCGGCGGACTGAGCTGGCCCTCATGGGCCTTGAGATCGGCGAATTCGAACCGTCCAGCGAGCCCAGCATCAGGCGATCGCCGCGCACCGCTGGCACCCCTACCCCACCCCCGGGTGTGGCCGACGACCTCCATGGCGCGCTGAGCCAGGCGTTGCTTCTCGCGCAGGGGGCGGACCTTCGCGCACAGTCACCCGTCGATGTCACACAGCTGCGCGCCGCAGCCACCGCACTACACGCCAGCGCGCGCACTCTACGCGCGGCGATGAGCAGCGGGGACCGGCCCGCGGCGATGCTGGATCGCTTCGGGGGGTGGCTGGAGACGGACGCCGCCGGCGCAGCCGCACAACTGAACTCCAGCGTCGCACGGTGGGCCACTGCATACGAGAGTGTTCGGGAACAGGTCCAAGAGCCGGCTGCCCTCTACCGCGGCTGGCTTGCTGCGGCCGTCGCAGGCGCTGACCGGGACGCAGTGGACTTGTCAGAAGCCGCCGCGCACGGCCGCGCGGCACTGCGCGAGTATGCGTCGACGTCGATCTCCGAGATTAGTTGTCTCGGCCATCCACTCCTCGGGACCAGCGCGTAGGCGCGGGACACCACTCCCGGCTGGTTCTGCTGACGGAATCGGCGCCATCGGCAGGTACTTCCTGTTCGACACCTTCCTTGCTGGGGGGCGGACGTAGCGGGAAGGGGAAGTACTGATGTGCAAGGCAGCCCATGAAACAGGCGGCCCGAAGCGGTGCAGCGGCGATGCTCGCGCGACGCTGGAGCGATCGACGGCCGACTTATCAGCGCTGGAGCGCGTGGAAGCCGCGCTGCGGGTGGAAGCCGACGAGTCGCTGTTCGAGCCGATGACATCCGCCGCGGGGCACACCCTGCAGGTCCTGAAGACCAGGTGGTACGGGTTGCGTACATTCGGCGCGCACTGCGGCGGGTGCGACGGGTTCGTGACTCCCGAGGGTGGCTTCACCAGTCCCGCCGATGCTCACCAGTGGGCGCAGGCCTACGCGGCTTCAGATTGCGCACCAGATCAAACGGCCTTGGCCGGCATTGGCGCTGACGAGCCCTACGCCCCGATGTCGACCGCCGAGGCCGACCAGATGGCGAAGGAGCACGCCGCCGGCGTGCACAAACCCCGCGTCCTGCCCACGCGATACCGCGGGCTGCACACGTGGTCGGTGTTCTGTCCCGGATGCCATGCACAGATCAGCCCACCCGGCGGGTACGGACAGGCCGGCACCGCGCTGCAGCATGCCAACAGTGGCTGCCCCAACGCTCAGTAACCGCGCAGGGGGCCCGCCCGATCGGCGTCACTCGATGAGGCGGTGGGCCCACCGCGTCCCGCCCAGGAACCCGCTGACGGCGGCGAGCACCGCGAAGGAGGGGTTCCCGGTGCCGGCGAACGTAAGACCGCCGGCAACTGCGGCGAGCAGAAGAGCAGTCAGCAGCACCACGGCGGTCCGCACGGTGAACAGCGGTCGAGGCTTCAAGGTCTTAGCCACGAGATCCTCCTGTGAGGTCGGTTCGCGCGGAGTCCCGTTCGGGCTCTGCGGTCACCGTGCGATTTGCAAGGTGACACGTCTTCGAGAAGTTCGCGCCGATTCCTACAGGGTGGGAGTGCAGAGCAACCCGGGGGAGAGTCGCGTTTCCCGCCAGAGGGCAACTCCTGGTCGATTTCGCAGGAGAACGAATGTGCCGAGGGGGAGTGCGCGATGTTACGGATTGCAGGGTTCATCTCCGGCGTGTCCGAATCAGATTTGCGATCTTGAGTGAGAGGGTGAACGCCATGGCTGGCCGACGACACAAGGGAGACCGGGCGCTCATTCAGACTCGCCCGTACGACGAGGTGCTTCACCTCGTCATCGGTCGGCAGCACGCTGCCGGCATCAAGGAGCTGAGCCCGTATCTCGCCGACGTCCTGGCGATTCACGTGGGCCGCGAGGATCTGGTGACCGAACTCGGGCACACGCAGTCTCTACCGCTCGATCAGGACACCGAGACCCAGGCGGGCCCGTACCCGGGTCGGCGCACTCTGGTGCAGACGCGCCCGCACCGCGAGGTGTGGACCGCGGTTCACGAACGCCAAAAGAGTGCAGGGGTGTCCTCGGTCAGCCAGTACGTCGCTGACGTCCTGGCCATGCATGTCGGTCGCGAGGATCTCGTAGTCGAACTCGGGCGCAAGGAGGGCTTGCCGCTGGCGATGTAGAAGGTGGGGCCCTTCCTGGCAGAGGGGCCAAACGAACATCTGAATACGCGGCGCAAGACCCCACACGTTCAACGGAGGGTCTGAGAAACATCGAAGCCCCCAGCCTGGCAGGGCTAAGGGCTTCGATCTGAAGTTGTCGAGCCGAGCTACGAACTCGTCTCGTGGGCTTGCGCCCTATCCCGAAGGGGACTTGTCTTGGCGGACAGGTGCCACGGTAGCGCACACCCAAAATCAGGGCTACAGGACGCGCTACTTCGTGAGCTAAATCGTGATATTCCGCTGCCGCACACCCCGCGTTCATTACGCGCGAAGCAGGGTCGTGCACGGCGGCGTTGGATCGTTGAAATAGGGCAGGCGCCGGCCTCGATGCCGGTGTGGGTCAGCCGGGCCGGCTGGCTCGACGAACTCGAGCGGTGGCTGGCTACTGATGAGGGCGATGCCGCGCGCGGCCGCGCACATCTGCGGCCGGCGTTGCTGCTGAGGGTTGCCGAGGTCCTGGCGGCCCACGCCGATCACGGCAGCGGCCGGCACTGCGCCGTGACCAATGCTGCTGCCGCCGCGGCCGCCGGCTGCTCGGCGCGCACAGTAACGACGGTGCGCAGGCTGCTCGCCGAAGCCGGACTGGCCGTCGAGATCCGCCGCGGCACCGGTTCGGCCCACGCGCCGATCGACCTGCGGCGGCCCTCGGTCTGGCATCTGGTGAGCCGGAAGGAGCCTGTGGATAACTCGGCCGTTTGCGACCTACCGCCATCCCGAAGGGATAGGCGGGTAACTCCCGTTGGTAAGAACTCACCAAGCACGCGCAAGCGCGCGCCGCAGTCACGGAGATCTCCTTCGAAACGACCCGCACAGCGGGCCCGGCGCTTCGCGCCGCGGGCCCTGCATGTGCAGAAGCTCGCCGACGAGCTGGTGGGCAACGAGTACGGCCGGCGGGGGCTCTGCGGAGGTCTCGCCCGTGGGCACATCGGGCACATCTGCGATGCGCTGACCCGATCGGGCCTGGACCTCGATGCCTGGACAGCCCAGCAGATCGCCGCGGCGCTCAACGCCGATATGCGCCAACGCGGGTGGTCCTGGCCGAACCGCATCGACCGTCCAGGTGCTTTCCTGGCATCTCGGCTTCGCCGGTTGCCTCAGCGGCCAGTGGTGGTGCGCTCGGTGCAGCCGGCGGCGCCCAAACTCGATGTCGAGGTGGTGGTACCGGCGAGTGCAGCTACTCGGGCCGCAGCTCGTGCGTTCTTCCAGAAGAATCGGGGGAGAGGTGCATCAAGCGCTAGCCAAACCGTGGCCGAAAGTGTAAAGTGGTTTACAACAGACAAGCCGGCCGGGCGTGCGCGTCAGGTCACCCAATCCCCTAGGGGGACAGCATGATCGCCATGGAGCTGCAGACCGTTGAGACCCACGAGTGGGAGATTCCGGCCTATAAACTCGACGCCTTCAAAGCCAAGATCGCCCAGGCCAACAAGCGGCTGGCGCGAGCGGGCCTCGACGCCCGGTTCGACGTTGCTTACGAAGAGTTCGAGCGCCAGAAGAACGTGACCCAGGCCGATCAGGCGGTGGTGAGCAACCACGCCCCGGTCTACGTCTACGAACCGTGGATCCGCGCGACGCTCACCGGCCCACTGACCCTGCGCCATGGCCACTTCACGTTCGTTGCCCGCCTGGTCCCCGAGGAAGCCGGCATCACGGTGCACTCGGCCCCCGGACAAGAACTCGGCGGCTACAGCCCCCGCGGCGACAACGCCTGCGACCACTGCCAGGTCGAGCGCAGCCGGTCTCGGCTCTACCTCGTCCGCGACGATCGCGACGGCACCATCATCCAGCTCGGGCACTCGTGCATCGAGCTCTACACCGGCGTCAGCCCCAAGGGGTTGTGGTCGCTGACATTCGACGAGGAGTTGGAAGCCTTCACTCGCAACGACGTCGAGGGTGGGTTCGGGCCGCGGCACTACGGTGCATCGGTCGACATCGTGCTGGCCTACGCGTTCGCCCACTCTGACAAGGGCCGCGCCTACGTCCCGTCCGGCATGTACTCCGAGACCTCCACCGTCAGCATGGTCCGTACCAGCCTGTTCTTCGACATCAACAAGCTCAAGGATCCCGACCGCAGCTACTACCGCGACAAGGCCGTCGAAGCGGCCGGCCACCTGGCCGACACCGACCTCATCGCCGCCATCAAGGCGTCCGTGGTCGAGACCTCCGAAGACAGCGACTACGGCCGCAACCTGCGCATCCTGCTCGCTGGTGAGAGCGTCACCGGCAAGAACGTCGGCATCCTCGGATCCCTGGTCAAGGTCTACGCGCGGCAGCAGCAGATCGAGGCCGAACGTAAAGCCCACCCCGTCGTCGCCGGTTACCTCGGAGAGGTCGGTGAACGCATCAAGGACATCGCGGCCACCGCCAAGACCGTCAAGTACGACGAAGGTAATTGGGGCACGACCACCTTCCTGGTGGCGATCGCCGACGACGGCCACATGCTTGTGTGGAAAGCGCACCGCGCGCTGGATATCGAGTCCGGCCAGCGGTTCACCATCGCCGCTGCCACCGTCAAGGCCCACGAGACCTACCGGGACGTCGACCAGACGGTGATCACTCGGGCCAATAAATTCGAGGTCGTCGAAGCAGCCAGCGCATCGGAGATGTCATGACACAGAGCTTTCCCGAGACGATGAACGTGTGGTTCTTGGCGTTGCAGGGCACCACCGCCAGGCCGAACGAGTTCCTCTTGTACGCACTGGCCGACAACACCGAAGACGGCGCGAAGAGCGCAGAAGCTGCTCTGAAGGCGGCGAAGCCGGGGGAGTTCGTCGACGTCGAAGTGCGCTTTCCCAACCTGGTGGACAGCACCACGTTGCACGTACAGCCCCACCTCTGGGGCCTGTGGTGCGTGTCAGAACGCGTGGTCTCGACGTTGGAAATGTTCGCCAGCCCAAAACAACAGTAGGCCCCGACAATCGCCACCGCGCGCTATAACCGCAGCTCAGAGCGTTTCCGCCGCAATGTCTGCACGGTCATTTCCTACGGTAGGACCATCCGCGCGAATCTCGTCGCCGGACACATGAAAGGACTACCCCCGATGACAACCAGCACCGCAAGCACCACGGCGAAGCTGTTCATCTTCAACCATCCCGCGGCCGAGCTGCTGGAGGAGATGCCCGTCGACTACTACCGCGAGTGCCAGATCACCGGCGCCGGCAGCGTCGAGGTCCAGCTCGACGCCTACAGCACCGAGATCTTCGCCGGCACTCGCTACCTGCCGGCCGACGTCGAGGTGGTCGCCGTCGTCAGCGGCAGCGGCGTACTGCAGGTGCTCTGCACCCAGGCCGGTGGCGAGCCCGTCGTCATGCGCGAATTCAGCGACTGGACCAGCTTCACCGTGCGGCGGCGACCCCGCGGGTGAGGGCCGTCGTGTGAGTGACCTCAGCCCTGAGGACGTCGCGCTCCTGGAGTGGCGGTGACAGTCTGATTCGGGACCAGTGTGACGGTCTGATTCGGGACCCACCCGGGCTTCGGCGTGGCGTCGTGACGGCTTGATCTGGACCCACTTCCGTGGCGTCAGGAGGACCCGC
>JAHFVC010000030.1 GCA_023264765.1 Mycobacterium sp.
TTGACCTTTCGGGGGCGACCGAACCGAGTGCCGTTGGCCCGGGAGTTGGCCCTCTGCAACGCCGTCCGCTCCTTCGTCAACTCCCTCTCGTACTCGGCGAGCGACCCTAGGACGCCGATCATCATCCGACCTGCCGCAGTGGATGAGTCAATGCCGTCCGTGATCGATACCAGAGTCACGCCCCTGCTCGTCAACTCTCGGACCGTTTCGAGGATGTGGAGGGTGTTGCGGCCCAGGCGATCCAATTTCCACACAACGACGGTGTCACCATCACGTACGTACTCCATCAGGGCTGCCAACCCTGGTCGGTCATCGCGGGCACCCGACATGGTATCGGAGAAGGTCTTCGTAATGCCGGCAGCCTTTAGGGCACATTCCTGTTGTTCGAGAGTTTGGGCCACCGTGCTGACCCTGGTGTATCCGATTCGGGCCCCACTCGATCGATTAGCGGCCTGGTTGACCGTTTCCTGTTCCATAAATCACTTAACGTCAGAAATGAGACGGATAGTTCCGAGACCAACTATCGAGACACCGCGACCTGGGCAAGCCGGGATACCGAGGTGGATCCGTTGACTGTCTCATATGTGGTCTATTTCAAGACGGGCTTGGCAGCTCACTGCACGCCCAGTGCACTCTTGCTGAAGGTGTTCGTGTTTACATTTGCTTTACGTCTTGATGACCGACACCGTGTTACTACCCGAGTTGACAACGTAGATGAGCAATCCATCCGAACTGACAGAAATACCGTCCGGGGTAGCACCGACGTGAAGCGTGTTGACAACAGTATTGGTGGCGGTGTCGATCACCGACACCGTGTTGTCTGCGCCGTTGGTTACATATAGGCGAGCGCCATCTCGGCTTGCGGCGATCTGCTGTGGACCGGACCCGACAGGGATGGTCGCAGTTACCGTGTTAGTAACCGTGCTAACCACCGACACCGTTCCGTCGGTGCCGTTGACGACGTAAACCTGACGGCCATCGGCGCTCACTGTCAGTGCAACTGGGTAATTGCCTTTGGTTCCAACATTTATGGTTGCGGTAGTAGTGAGGGTCGGTGTGGTGCTGCCGTTGTAGGCGACCTTAATTACGGACACGGTGCCATACGACCCTGGCTGACCTGCGCTCGCGACATACAGTCGTTCCCCGCTGCTGCTGTAGCTGTATGCGACTGATTGGGGATAGGTCCCGGCGGTGCCGATGGCGACGCCTGTAACCACAGTGGAGGTCAGAGTATCAATGACTGAGACAGTCCCATACCGGCTGCTGTTGGGTGGGACCTTCACCACGAACGCGTACCGCCCGTCGGAGCTGAACGCGAGAGCATTAGGTCCAGGTCCGCCTGCGCAACCTCCGCACCCCGGAACCGAAATGGTCTGAGAGATCGCGTTTCCCCCATTGAAGACCGATATCGTGCCGTCGCTGATATTGGTGACGAATACAGTGCCGTTTGGGCTGACCGCCACCGCATCCGGCGCATGCCCGACCCGGATCGTCGCAGTCACAGTGTTGGTTGCAGTGTCGATGACAGAAAGGGTGTTATCGCTCATGTTGGTGACGTAGAGCTTGCTGCTGTCGGGGCTAAACGCAACACCGCCCGGAGAGCGGCCGACAGGCACAGTGCCGGTGACGCTGATGGTGCTGGGCAGAACCGGAACTGTGAAGGTCTGGGTAACGCTGTGGACGCCATTGGATACGACGACCGTGAACGTATCGGTTATGGGGCTGCCGGCGATCTGAGCGGCATAGCGTTGGATTGCGGTGGGTGTGTACCGGAAGCTTCCCCCCAAAGCAGGGCTGTCGGAGAAGCGAACAAACGAAATGGTCCCCCCGCCCACGCTGGTGGTGGGAACTGTAAAGGTCAACGGCTTGCCAGCAGGATCGCGAAACTGAACCTGCCCCCAAACCACTCCGTTGCCTTCAACACCGTTTACACCACTGTTGTCGGTCCGGGCCGGAATATCCTGGATGACAGGGACAGTGAAAGTCTGGACAGCAGAGTGCACACCATTTGTGGCGGTGATCGTAAAGGTATCGGTACTCGTCGGCGTCGCGGATTCTATCTGTGCGGCGCTAGGCGTGTATTTAAAGTACGGCAATCCTGGGGTAGAGCTGTTGTACTCGATGCTGCCTCCACCGAGGCTGGTCGCTGGCGCGCTGTAGGTCAGGTCGCGACCCGCCGGATCAGTGAAGACTGCCGTCACATCAACCTGTCCCGTAGTCGCGGCCCAACTCGGGACTATTACCACCGGAGTTCCAACGATCGGGGTCCCAGCATCAACCGGCACAGTGACGGACTGGGTGAGGTTGAGCGCGCCTTTTGTAGTCACAGTGAAGGTGTCGGTAGTCGATGATGTAGCTGTTTGGCGCTGGGCGTTTGTCGGGGTGTAAACGAATGAACCATCGAATTGTATTGCGACAGTGCCACCTCCGGCGCTGCGTGCAGGCCCACTGAACGTCAGCGCGATGTTGGGGTCGGTGGAGTTGACCGTGCCGGTGACTACCCCGGTTGTCGGGTTGGGGGAACTCGCCGAAGCTTTCAGTCCGATCGCCCCAATGGTGACATTCACCAACCGCGTTGTGGTGAAACCAAATCCGTCAGTAACAGTCACCGCGAATGTCTCGGTCCTTGCAGTAGAGGACGCTTTAGGGTTGGCAGCGGCAATGCGAGCGGCGGTTGTAGGGGTGTACGCAAATGAACCGTCGCTATCAAACAAAACGGTGCCTTTGGCAGGCGCAGCCTTAAAGGACAACGTGTCGCCATCGGGATCGAATGCCTGAAGAGTGCCGGTCACTACTCCAGAACTGGCATCGGGCGTCCCGACCGTCGGGTTCACAGCCACAGTTGAAGCATTATTCTTTGGCTGAATCGTGACCATCACCAGTTTAGTAGCCACGCCTCCGTGGCCGTCCACCACCGTGACGGTGAAGCTGTCTTGCTTATCCGCCGTGGACGCGCCGACCCGGGACGCGGCGTGCCGGGCAGCATCCGTTGGGGTGTAGGTGAAGACGCCGGTCGTGGCATCGAAGCTGACCGTTCCTTTTGCGGCAGTCGGCGTCGTTATGTACGTGACGGAGTCACTGTCGGCATCGGTGGCTTTGACTGTGGCCGTGACGATCCCGGTTCCTGAGTTTGGCTTTCCGACCTTGGCGGTGAGTGCTGGCGGGGTGTTGTTCGGCAAGACGCTGACGGTGATGGTTTGGGTGGCAGTGCCACCGTGTCCGTCAGAGACGTTGAGGGTCAGTGCGTCGTGGGTGTCTGCGTCGGTGGCACTGACCGATGCAGCCGCATGCCGGGCCGCAGCAGTCGGGGTGTAGGTGAAGGCTCCGGTATTGGCGTTGATGGTGACTTTGCCTTTGGCGGTGCCAGCTGCGGTGTAGGTGAGTTTGTCATTGTCGGAGTCGATGGCGGTGACCTTGCCGGACACGACGCCGGCCTTGGTATTCGGTGTCCCTGCCGTGGCTGTGACCACTAGTGGGGTGGCGTTGACCGGTGAAATAGCCACTGTGACCGCCTTGGACACTGTCCCACCGTGGCCATCGGTCACCGTGACCGTGAAGGTCTCCGATGTCACTGATGCGGATGCCCCAGGTACTGCGGCTGCGTGCTGGGCCGCGACTGTTGGGGTGTAGGTGAACGATCCGCCCGTGCCGAAAGTCACCGTCCCCTTTTTCGGGGTGGCGTTGAACGCCAAGCCATCTGCGTCATTGTCGGCAGCCTCCAGAGTGCCGGTGACAGCACCCGATGTGCCCGGAGCATTGACGGTGGGCGATGTCGCGACGGTGGGCGCAGTGTTTGTCGGGGACACGGTCACTGTGACGAGTTTGTTCGTTGTGCCTCCGAATCCGTCGGACACCGCGACGGTGAAGGTATCTGTCTTGGCCGATGTGGTGGCACCGGTGGCGGACGCCGCGTGCCGAGCTACTGCCGTTGGGGTGTAGGTGAAGGCACCGGTGGATGGGTCTACCGTCACCGAGCCACCTTTGGCGCTGGTAGCTGATGTGCTGTAGGTCAGCGGATCCTTGTCGGCGTCCTTGCCGGTCACCTTGCCGGTCACCATGCCGGTGATCGCGTTCGGCTTGCCTACCGACGGGGTGCCCAGCGTCGGGATCGCATCTGCCGGGCTGACTGGCACGGTGACGGTCTGCGTGATCGTCCCACTCGCCCCGCCGTTGACCGTGATCGTGAAGGTGTCTGCCCTGTCTGTTGCCGATGCGTCTGCAGCGGAGGCAGTGTGACGGGCCGCAGCAGTAGGGGTATAGGTAAAGGCACCGCTGCTGGTGATGGTCACCTTGCCTTTAACCGGAGTGCTCACGGCGTAGGTCAGTGAGCTGGTAGTTGGATTGCTGATGGTGATCACACCGGTCACCGCACCGGTCTTGGCATTCGGGATGCCCACCGACACAGCAGGGTTCGAGATGCCGATATTGAGCACCGAGACCGAGCCATCGCCGTCATTGGCCACATAGACCCGCGTGCCATTCGCGCTCACCGCTACCCCAACCGGGGCATCACCCACCGAGATAGGCGAGCCGATCACCGCATTCGTTGCGGTATCGATCACCGAGACCGTATCGTCACCGTAACTGGTGACGTACAGAGTCGTACCGGTCGGGCTGACCGCCAGCATGCCTGCGCCAATCACCCGGATGGGATTCCCGACCGCTGTGTTGGTGGCGGTGTCGATCACTGACACGGTGCTGTCGGTTTCGTTGGCGACGTACAAGCGGGTGCCGTCAGGACTGAGAGCCACTCCGTTGGGATTGCGCCCGACGTGAATGGGTGCCTCGGTCACGGTGTTGGTCTTGGTGGTGATGACGGAGACGGTGCCGTCGCCGAAGTTCGCTACGTAGACGTGCGCACCGTCGGGGCTGACCGTCACCCCCCACGGAACATGCCCGACCGGAATCGGGTTGCCGATAACGGCATTCGTGGCGGTGTTGATCGCCGATGCCGTGTTGCTGCCGTAGTTGGTGACGTAGACACGTTTGTTGTCCGGGCTGACGGCCACTCCCATGGGATACGTGCCGACCTTGATGGGGGTGCCGGTGAGCGCGTTGGTCGCGGTGTCGATCACCGAGACGGTGCCGTCGCCCATGTTGGTGACGTATACGCGGGAACCGTTGGGGCTGACAGCGACCGCTGACGGGCTGGATCCGACCCTGATGGGTGTTCCGATGATGGTGTTGGTGGCGGTGTCGATAACCGACACCGTGTTGGCGTTCTCGTCGGTGACGTAGGCGCGCGTGCCGTTCGGGCTGACGGCCACTCCGAACGCACCGGTCCCGATTTGGATAGGGGGCGTGACAACGGTAGGACTGGCCGTGGCTGCGCTGGTGGTAGTTGCCGGCGTAGCAGCCGCTGCGCGTGGTGTGGCCGACGGCGAGGGATCTAGGACCTTGCTGCTCGTCTGCAGTTCGGTGGTGTCGATCAGTTCGCCGTCGACATCACCGATCTGTCGCCGTGCTGCCGCTAACATCACCCATTCTGCTGGAGATTGCACCGGCACATCGGTCCCTGGCGTTACTGACGGCGCAGCGACTGCGGCCACGATCTCAGCTGTTGCCGTGCCCGTGGCGGATGTTGCCACTTTGGGGGCAGGGTCTGGAGCAACGGGTTCGGGGGATGCTGCGCTCGTGGAGGTATCAATGGTCGGGAGTACGGTGCGGATCGACGGTTTGCGAACTGTCGCCCTTTTGGCCTCAACATCGTCGCTGCCCTGCTTGGGCGATGGCGTCGATTCCGCGGTCGGTGCTGACGTCGGGGAGGCCGTCGTTGTGGTCTTGCGAGCGGGCTTCCGCTTGGCTGGGTGCGTTGCGGTCGTCTGGTGTGAGGCAGTCGTTTTCGGCGTAGTGTCCGTCGAATCGGTCGTTACGACCGCACCTGTTGTCTGGGTTGCCGAGGTAGGTTTGTCGACGTGCGCGCCGGGCGTAGACACTGCATCCGAGGTCACGCCGGGCTTGTCCGTCGACGATGACGACGTGGACGATGACGGATCGGGAGTGCCGGTTTCTGCCCAGGCTGGGACGGATGCGACCGCAGACCCAATTCCTAACGCGATTGCCAATGCGCCGACACGACCGACATACCTGGCTGACCCCACCGTCGCCACTCCTTTGTTGCTTGTGACCACACACCCCGGAGCGCTGTGGAATCGCTGGAACGGTTATAGCAAATAATTGCCGTCGCCGTCAGGCTGTTCGTGCAAAGCGGGAGGGTTTCAGTTGAACGGCGGACAGCTACCGGCACCAGAGGTCACGCTGCACGGGCGGTGGCCGCTGCCGCTACCGGACAGGCCGGACCCCTGAGGTGTAGTCCTGCCAACGGAATGAGCCGTCAGGGTGGCCCGTGGCCTGGATATCGTCGTGCCAGACCCCAGAGAGCTTGAATGAGCAGTCGTATACCGGAGGAGGCCCCAGTGCTGGGGCGAAGTACTGGCAGTTCGGATACTCCACTTCGTAGCCTTCCTGAACGAAGTGTTGGGTCAACCAGCGGTCTACGGCACTGGGCAGTGGATATCCGGTTGGGAAGGCTTGCGATCCAACATCTTCCTCCTGATGTTGCCCGTCGTCGGCAGAGGCTATTCCCGTGCCAATCAGGCCAGCAGCTGCGAATGCCATCAATGCGGCGAGGACACCCGCTCTACCCACGTGCGGCCTCCGATACCACTTGGGCGCAGGATTCGGTGCGCTCATGTGCCTCCTAGTACGGGATACGACACGGCCGACGATATCCGATTTTGGGATATACCGTGGTCAGACGGTGCGGTCTTCTTCGTGGAGAAGTCCATCTGGTCGGCGGAGTATCAGCAGTTGTGTGCGCTGCTGCGCCAGATCCGACAGGATGCCGGGCTGACCCAGGTGCAGGTGGCCGAACGGCTAAATATGCCGCAATCCTTCGTCAGCAAGTACGAATCCGGCGAACGGCGACTGGACGTCATCGAACTGCGCCACGTCGCGTCAGCGCTGGACGAAACCCTCGATCACGTAATTCAGCTGCTGGCGTAACACCGATCCTCGGCAGGCTACGAGAAGCCTCCGTGGCTGGAGCTGTTTCGATTTCAGCTATAGCCGACCTACAGCTCTACTACAGACCCCTTCCACAATCCATGCAGGCCATCGGCGGTGGCGTGCGATAGAGCAGCGCCACTGAAACTCAATCTTGCACACTTTGCCGTGCGTACAACGTTGTACGTATTAATTGGTGCATCATCCAGATGACCACGAAGTGCGGTAGCGCTTCCGTACTTACTAATTGTGCGTAATCTATTGTCCCCATTGAACTTTCATGAATCCATCTGTAGACCTTGCGGAATGAAGAAGGAAGAGTTCGATAGATCCGAACTGAAGATCCCAGGCCTAGGCACACCAGCAGAGGTTGCTGAATACCTGCGCACGACAGTGGCCGCACTGGCGCAACACCGGTATTTGGGGACCGGCCCCAAGTTCATCCGCATGGGCAGAAGCGTTAGGTACCGATGGTCCGATGTCTTTGACTGGCTTGACAGTTCGGTCTACATCCGCACCGATGAACGGGCACCTCGCGACCTTCACCGAGGTCAGCTATGACCGAGATGAACATGTTCAACGACCCCCTATATCGGTCCTCTCGCCCTTTGTCTACACGGTGGACACCAGAACAGATCGAACCAGTGTTGGCAGCTCTCGCACCATTCCTACCTCCGAACTGGACTCCTGATCACCGATTTTCCTGCGCTGCTATCGCCAGGTCGGTCGTAGTGGAAAAGAGTCGGTCTGGATGGGGTCTGTACTACCCGCGCGCGAAGGACGCTTACTCAGTCCTTCCCGACCGATACCGCGACGGCAGCAAGAACAGATCCTGGCACCACTTCACACGAACTATCGACTATCTCGTAGGGCTCGGGCTGGTCACCAGCCATCCAGGTTACTGGGGCGGAACCAATGGACGTGGTCGTCAGCGGCCAGGCCTCCAGTCGGTGGTGATGGCAACTGATGACCTGGTTGAACTCATTATCCCGCTGTTGGACATTGACGAAGAGCCAGGCATACCAGAGCGGGTTGAAACTGTCGTCCTCCGAGATCGCTATAGCAAGAGGCCTATTGACTACGTCGACACTGTAGAGACGGTGCGGATGCGTGCAGAGTTGGCGATCGTCAATCGCCATCTAGCATCCACTGACCTCCGCAGGAGCGGGGAAACCTTCCCTATACCCCTTGTGAGCCGGATCTTTACCGATGATTTCACCAAAGGTGGACGGCCTTATTGTCGAGGAGGAAATTCATTCCAGAATCTGCCGAGGATCCGCCGGTCCTCCTTAACGATCCTGATTGATGGTGTAGCCAAACCCCTTATTGAACTGGACTATTCGGCTCTGCACGCCAACATGGCCTACGCCGCAGCTGGATGCATACCAGAGGGGGATCCTTATGAGATAGAAGGTTCCGAGCGGGACCTGGTCAAGCTGGGGGTCAACATCATGCTGAACTGCTCCACTCGCTCCAGGTCGATGCGTGCTCTCACCGAAGGAATCAAAGACGACCCAAACCTTATCCACCTCCTTGGTATCGATATGCCCTGGAGGACGCTGACACGTCCCGCTGCTATGGCCTTGGTTACAGCCATAGAGGAGAAGCACTCCCAGATCACCGACTACTTCCACAGCGACTGCGGAGTCCAGTTCCAGAAGACCGACTCAGACATGGCCATCGAGATCATGACCACCATGATCGAGAAGACCGGGCGGTGCCCACTGCCACTCCATGACTCCTTCCTCGTCATCGAGGAGGATGCCGACCTGCTCCACTCCGTGATGGACAAGGTAGCCAGGGACCACGGCCTGGCCATCTCTATCAAGAGGAAGGACCACTGTCAGTAGAGACGGCCCCAGGGAGCCACTCCATCCACAACTCCACGACCCCGCTCTCCATTAGCAGGTAACACCCTCTGAACTGCAACGATACCGACTGCCTGACAGGCCGTATTCGACTACCAGAAAGGACACCTATGGCCTCTATTGAGCCCTATCTATTGAAGAACGGAGGCATCAGATGGCGCGTCCGCTATCGGACACCAGATCGCAGACAGACAGACAAGAAAGGCTTCAAAACGAAGCGGGACGCCAAGCAGTTCGCTGACGAAACGGAGACCTCCATACGGCACGGGGCGTACGTGGCACCCGCTCTGGGTAAGGCCACTATCGGTGAATGCGGCCCGGCCTGGCTAGCTCGGCAGCGTGGCCATCAGAAGCCGCATACGCAGCGGGCAGCAGAGGTGTCATGGCGCGTCCATGTAGAGCCGAAGTGGAAGCACGTCCGGCTGAGCGACGTCCGGCATACAGACGTCCAGGCGTGGGTGTCCAACCTCAGCCAGGAGCGCGGTCCGAAGGTCGTGAGGGCAGCCCACGGCGTTCTGTCTCGAATCCTCGAAGATGCAGTGCGGGACCGCCGGATTGCGTCAAACCCCGCACGAGGAGTGAAGCTACCGCCGGTAGTGAGAAAGCCCCATCGGTACCTCACACAGGGTCAGCTCATCCAACTCGCCCGCGAGGCTGGAAGGTACCAAACTTTGGTCCTCCTACTGGGCACCGCCGGGCTTCGATGGGGTGAGGCCGCTGGACTCCAGGTTGGGGACATCGACTTCCGCCACGGAACCATTCGGATCCATCGGAACGCCACGGGTGGGATCATCCAGACGCTCAAGGGCGGTGAACACCGCACGGTGGCCGTAGCTCCATTCGTGCTGAAGGAACTCGCTGCGACCGTGCAGGGCAAGAGCCACGATTCGCTGATCTGGCCGTCACAGAGCGGTGGGTACCTGAATCCCCCGTCCACACATGACTCGTGGCTTTCTGGAGCGGTGGCTCGGTGTCAGGCAGCGAGCTCGTTGATCCGCTTGCCTGAGGCCACAGCGGACGCCCTCACCGGTCCTTACGAGCCCGCCTTCCCGAGAGTCACAGCACACGATCTCCGCCACACGGCAGCGTCGTTGGCTGTCGCCAGCGGCGGGAACGTCAAGGTCGTTCAACGGATGCTGGGCCACAAATCCGCGGCGATGACACTCGACGTGTATGCCGACCTCTTCGACGACGAGTTAACGGCAGTTGCCGACAGGCTAGAGGACAGTGTGGGCAAAATGTGGGCGGAACTACTCTCAGCCCTCGGTTCCGCGGACTCGGAACCTTCTCTCACCAGCACTATTGTGCTGGATGTTGTGGCTCCCCCGGATGGACTCGAACCATCAACCGTCCGATTAACAGTCGGAAGCTCTGCCAATTGAGCTACAGGGGATTGAACCGAAAACAGACTCTAGCGCATGTGGGGCACGCGGTTCGAATCGGCACGTCAGAACCATTTTCACCAGCCGCGATCGCGAACACACAGCCGCGTGAGGCAGGATGGTGAGCGTCTTGCTTGATCGGGGAGGGAGTGCGTGTGTTCCGGTTCGTGTTCGTGCTGGGGGTCGGCTACGTGCTGGGCGCAAAAGCCGGTCGGCACCGGTTCGAACAGATCGCCGGCACGTACAAGGCCGTCACCGAGAACCCGGCCACCAAGGCCGTGCTGGACGCGGGGCGGCGCAAGCTCGCCGATCGGGTGTCCCCCGACCCGGCTCTGGTGAAATTGACGGCGATCGACGCCGAGACGACGGTGCTGGAGCCATTGGCGGACGAGTCCGCCACCAAGCACTAGCGCAACGGGGTGTTCCAGGACTGGCCTGGAAGCAGGGGGCCGGAGTTGACGCCGTTGCTGCCGACGGAGAAGCCAGGGCTGCCGAAGTTGGCGCCGCCACCGTTGGAGTAGGACAGGCACTTGCCGTCCTCTTTGTTGCCGAACCAGGCCAGGCACGGAGCTGCCTGCACCGCATCCTGCGAGCTGTCGACCGAGAACGCCACCAGCGGGCCCGCAGCGGCGGCCACCGCGAAAGCGCCCACCATCACGGCACGCCGAGCTGAGATGTTCATTGGCTCACCATAGCGTGCGGCTTCGGTTCACGCAGTCATGTCATCACCGCTGGCCTGCTCCAACAGGCTGCGGCGATAGGTCTCCATGGCCACCAGGTCACCGAACAACGCGTGGTATTCGTCGCTGTGCTCCACCGGCGACATCCGCTGCAGCTTGGACTTGACCTCGGCGATCTGCCGTCCCACCGACACCTCTTGCAGGCGGGCCAGCACACCGGAGACGTAGCGGACCAGCTTCTCATCATCCTCGATGCGGATGGCCTCGACGCCGAGTTCGTTGACCAGGTTCTTGCCCTCCGGCGAATCCTGGAGATCGCGGACCGCGTCGATCCACTGCGCGCCGGACAGACCGGCCGACATCCCGCCCGCGGCGGCGATGGACGCCCGGACCGCCGCGTACCCGACGTGGGTGAAACTCTCGGCGGCCAGGGAGTCGAAGACCGGACCGGCCAGGCCGGGGTACTGCAGTGCCGCCTTGAGCGCCTCGCGCTGCGGGCGCAGCGTCGGATCGCGCGGATCGGGCCGGGTGACCGTGACCGCGGGCCGTGGCGTGGTGGGCCGCGCCGGGGCGGCACCCGGACGCGTGCGCCCCTTGGCGGGCGCCTTGCGGCCGGCTTCCTCCCGAACCCGGGCGAGCACCTGGGCCACGTTGTCCCAGCCGACCCAGCCGGCCAACTGTCGGGCGTACTCGTCGCGCAGCGTCGGATCCTTGATGCCGGCCACCATCGGCACGCACCGGCGCAACGCCGCCACCCGGCCCTCGGCGCTGTCCAGGTTGTGGTCGGTCAGCGCGGTGCGGATGGCGAACTCGAACAACGGGGCCCGGCGGGCCACCAGATCGCGCAGCGCAGCGTCACCGGAACGCAGCCGCAGATCGCATGGGTCCATCCCATCGGCGGCCACCGCCACGAACGATTGGCCCGCCAGGTTCTGCTCCCCCTCGAACGCCTTCACGGCGGCGGCCCGCCCGGCCGCGTCACCGTCGAAGACGTAGATGAGCTCACCGCGAAAGAAGTTGTCGTCCATCATGAGTCGGCGCAGCATGGACAGGTGGTCATCGCCGAAGGCGGTACCGCACGCGGCGACCGCGGTGGTCACCCCGGCCATGTGCATCGCCATCACGTCGGTGTAGCCCTCGACCACGACCGCCTGATGCCCCTTGGCGATATCGCGTTTGGCCAGATCCAGCCCGAACAGCACGTTCGACTTCTTGTACAGCGTCGTCTCGGAGGTGTTGACGTACTTGGCCTCGATGTGGTCGTCGTCGAACAGGCGCCGGGCACCGAAGCCGATGGTCTCCCCCGACGACACCCGGATGGGCCACAGCAGCCGCCGGTGGAATCGGTCCATCGGCCCGCGCTTGCCCTCGCGGGACAGCCCGGCGGCCTCCAACTCCTTGAACTCGAATCCCTTGCGCAGCAAGTGCTTTGTCAAGGTCTCCCAGCCCGACGGCGCATAGCCGCAGCCGAACCGCTTGGCCGCTTCGGCGTCGAAGTTGCGCTCGATCAGATATTGCCGCGCCGGGGCGGCCTCGTCGGACTGTAGGGCCTCGGCGTAGAACTCCTGCGCGGCGGCGTTGGCGGCGATCAGCCTGCTGCGACTGCCGCGGTCGCGCTGCACGTTGGTGGTGGTCCCACCGGTGTAGGTGACGGTGTAGCCGACCTTGTCGGCGAGCAGTTCGACGGCCTCGACGAACGTGACGTGTTCGATCTTCTGCAGGAAGGCGTAGACGTCGCCGCCCTCTCCGCATCCGAAACAGTGGAAGTGACCGTGATTGGGCCGCACGTGGAACGACGGCGACTTCTCGTCATGGAACGGGCACAGGCCCTTGAGCGAATCCACTCCGGCGCGGCGAAGCTGCACATAGTCGCCGACGACTTCCTCGATGCGGACGCGGTCACGGATGGCCGCGATATCGCGATCTGGAATACGCCCCGAAGCCATCGCGTCAGTCTAGAGGGCGAGGCGAGCGTGCCTCGTGCACTCGTTCCAGCCGGCTCTCGGTGTACGAGGCGATCTGGTCGATCACCACGCGCAGCCGTGCGCCGTCGTCGACGGCGGCCTCGAATTCGGGCGCGAACTGCGCGTCCAGGCTGCTGGGCGCCTGCGCCCACAGCACCAGCGCGACCTCCTCGATGAGCGTGCGCTGATCGAGCTGGATCTGCAGGTGCTGGTGATCGGACATGATGAACTGCAACGCCAGCATCTTGAGCACCGCCACCTCGGCGCGCACCAGGGCAGGTACCGCGAGTTCGGTGTCATAGCGGCGCAGCGGGCCGGGACCTGCCACCGCCTGGGTTTCGGTGATCGCCGCGTTGGCGAACCGGCCGACGAGTTCACTGGTCAACTGCTTCAACGCGACCGAGGCGGCGACGGTGCCGTCGAACTTGCCCACCGCATTCACCACGGGCATCTCCGAGAGTCGCCGCGCGGCGGCCAGCAGGTCATCGTGGGTGACCGTCGGGAAGGCGTCGGCGCCCAGGCGCGCCAGGCCGTCGGCCGCGTCGTCGTCGGCGAGCACCCGAAGGTCGATGCGGCCCGAGATGACGCCGTCCTCGACATCGTGCACCGAGTACGCGACGTCG
Source organism: Mycobacterium sp. (assembly GCA_023264765.1). Taxonomy (GTDB): domain Bacteria; phylum Actinomycetota; class Actinomycetes; order Mycobacteriales; family Mycobacteriaceae; genus Mycobacterium. The sequence goes on from JAHFVC010000030.1 coordinate 13,523, forward strand.
TCGGCCCAGTCCATGACCTGGGCTTCCAGACAGGTCTGCTCGGCCGGGGCGCCGGCGCGCATCCAGGTCGCGGCGTCGGCGTCGTCGTCGTAGAAACCGAACTTCTTGCGGTCGCCCTCGCGGTACCAGGGGTACTTCATCACCGCGTCGAGCGCCGCCCGGGTCAGGTTCAGCCCCGCGGAACGGCCGTCGGGGGCAAGAATTTTGGGCTCCAGCCGGGTGAGGATGCGGAAGTTCTGGGCATTGCCCTCGAACCCGCCGAACGCCTTGGCGATGTCGTTGAGCGCGCGTTCGCCGTTGTGCCCGTAGGGCGGATGGCCGATGTCGTGGGCCAGGCCGGCCAGGTCCACCAGATCGGGGTCGCAGCCCAGCCCGACGGCCATGCCACGGCCGATCTGGGCCACCTCCAGCGAATGGGTCAGCCGAGTCCGCGGGGTGTCCCCCTGCCGGGGGCCGACCACCTGGGTCTTGTCGGCCAGCCGGCGCAGCGCGGCGCAGTGCAGCACCCGGGCCCGGTCCCTGGCGAAGTCGGTGCGGTGCTCGGCACCGGTTCCGGGCAGCGCGGCACCCTTGGGCGCCTCGTTCACCAGGCGTTGCCTGTCGAGGTCGTCATAGGTATCCGTCACGTTGGCCACTGGCGGACAGTCTGCCAGCTAGATTTGCGAGCATGCGCCTCGCCCGCCTGCTCAGCGTGCTACTCACCGTGTTGTCCATCGCCCTTCTCGTCACACCCGCGGCATCGGCGCAGCCGCCGTTCCGGTTGTCCACCCAGATCGTGGACAACGCCAACGCGCTGAGCGGGCCGGACAAGGACAACGTCACCCAGGCCATCGACAAGCTGTACAACGACCGGCACGTCCGGCTGTGGGTGGTGTTCGTGGACACCTTCTCCGGCCAGGACGCCCAACCGTGGGCCCGGGCCACGCTGCAGGCCAGCGATCTGGATACCTATGACGCGCTGCTGGCCGTCGCCACCACCGATCGGGCGTACGCCTTCCTGGCCGGTGGCGTCGCGGCCAGCAACTCCGAGGCGAACACCTTGCGCCGCAACCAGATCGAACCTGCCTTGCGTCAGGGGAATTGGGCCCAGGCCGCGATCGGCGCCGCCGACGGGCTCAATACGAATGCCGGGTCCTCGCCGTCGTCCTCGGATGCCGAGATGAACTGGGTGGGGCTGCTGGCCATCCTGGCGGTGATCCTGCTCGCGGTGGTGATCGTGGTGCTGTGGATGCGGCACCGTCGGCGCAAGCGTCGCGAGGCGGATCTGGCGGCCGCCCAGCGTGCCGATCCGACCGACCCCGGCGCGCTGGCCGCGATGCCGCTGGAGACGCTCGACGACTTGTCCCGCTCGATCGTCGTCGAAGTCGACAACGCGGTGCGCACCAGCGACAACGAATTGTCCCTGGCGATCGAGGAATTCGGCGAGAGGGACACCGCACCGTTCGTGTCGGCAGTCGAGGCTGCGAAAACCACACTGGGGCAAGCGTTCAACGTGCGCCAGATACTGGACGACACGGTGCCCGAGACGGCCGCGCAGCGCCGTGACCTGCTGACCAGGGTGGTGGTGGCCGCGGCGAAGGCCGATCGCGAACTGGAAACGCAGCGCGCCGCGTTCGCCCAATTGCGGGATCTGGTGATCAACGCGCCCACACGCCTGGACACCCTGACCCAGCAAATGGTCGACATCACCGCACGTCTGGCGCCGTCGGAGCAGACGCTGACCGGCTTGCACCAGCAGTTCGCCGACGCCGCTCTGGCGTCGGTGGCCGGCAATGTCGAAACCGCCAAGCAGCGAGTGGCTTTCGCCGATCACAACATCACCAACGCCCGCAATCTGGTCGCCCGGCCGGTCGGAAGCCAGGCGGGCCTGGTGGATGCCGTACGCGCCGCGGAGTCCGCGCTGGGTCAAGCCCGCACCCTGCTGGACGCCGTGGACAGCGCCGCCACCGACATCAACCGTGCCATCGCGGCCTTGCCAGCGGCGATCACCGACATCCAGAACGGCGTCAGCGCCGCGGGCGCACAGCTGGCGCAGGGCAACTTGACCCAGGCCGCCGCGTTGAGCGCCGCGCGGGACGCCGCGGTGAAGGCCGTCGCGACCGCGCAGGGCAGCGGGAACACCGACCCGCTGGGCGCGTTCACGGATCTCAGTGCCGCCGATGCCGAGTTGGACCGGCTGCTGGCCGCCGTGACCGAGGAGCGGGAGACCACCGAACGGCTGCGCCGGGCTTACGACCAGGCCCTGTTCAGCGCGCAGTCCCGGGTTCGGGGCGTCTCGGATTTCATCGACACCCGTCGCGGCAGCATCGGCCCGGAGGCCCGCACCAAGCTCGCCGAGGCGGTGCGTCAGCTACAGGCGGCCCAGGATCGGCAGGCGACCAACATCTCCGAAGCGATCCAGTACGCGAACGGAGCGGCGAACCTGGCTGCCCAAGCTCAGTCGCTGGCCAATGGCGATGTCGCCGCCGCGCAGCGCCACTACAGCGGATACGGCGGCGGCAGCTCGAATTCCGGTGCCGTGCTCGGCGGCATCATCATCGGCAACATCCTGTCCGGCGCCCTGCGCGGCGGGCTCGGGGGCAGCGTCGGCGGCGGTGGCGGCTGGAGTTCGACGTCGTTCGGCGGATCGGGTGGCTCGGGCGGGTCCTTCGGCGGAGGCGGCGGCCGCTTCTAACCCTTGGGCGCCACCAGCGAGACCTGGCGGGTGGGCACCTTGCTGCCGTCGGGTCGGCGAAAGCCGATGGAGACCGAGTCGCCGGTGCCGGATTCGACGAACCGGTAACTGCTGCTGTACTCGCGCGCCAGATGACGGTGGCCCCACTGACCGATGGCGGCCAGGACCGGGACCAGGTCGTGCCCGGCGTCGGTGAGCACGTACCGGCTGCGGGTGCGGTCACCGGGTTCCTGGTAGTCGACGACCTCCAGGATGCCGGCCTCGACCAGTTCGGTGAGCCGGGTGCTGAGCACGTCGGATGCGACCCCGAGGCGCTCCCTGAACTCGGAGAAACGGGACCGGCCCAGCAGCGCCTCGCGGATGATCAGCACCGCCCACCGCTGCCCCAGGACGGACATGGTGCGTGCGATGGGACAGGGATTGTCGATCCACGAATCAGTGCGCATCGTCATATTCTACCTACGTTGGAAATACCAACCCAGCACTGTTACGTTGACCCTGACGCAAGCGGGACACGAGCGAAGGAGACGACCATGACAGGAACTCACGTAGCCGGTGCGACGGCACTGGTGACAGGCGGCCAGCAGGGACTGGGCAAGGCGATCGTCGCCGCGCTGCTGGAGGCCGGCGCCACCAAGGTGTATTCGACGAGCCGGCGCGGGGGCACATCCGATGATCCGCGCGTGGAGGTGCTTCAGGCCGATGTCACCGACGCCGAATCAGTTGCGCAGCTGGCACAGGCCGCATCCGACGCCACCGTCGTGGTCAACAACGCCGGCGTACTCGGCGGCAAGTCGTTGCTGGAAGACGACCTCGACGACGTGCGCGCCGTCCTGGAGACCAATCTCTATGGCGCACTGCGGGTCACGCGTGCGTTCGCGCCGCTGCTCGCCGGCCACCAGGGCACCATCGTCAACATCGCGTCCGTGCTGAGCTGGTTGCCCGGCTACGGCTCCTACGGCGTCTCCAAAGCGGCGCTGTGGTCGGCGACGAATTCGCTGCGTCTCGAACTGGCCGAACAGGGCACCAATGTCGTGGGCGCCTACCTGGGCTATACCGACACCGATATGACCGCCGATCTCGACGTGGCGAAGAACGATCCGGCCGACGTGGCCCGCCAGATCGTCGAGGGGGTCATCGCCGGTGCGCCGGAAGTCCTCGCCGACGACCTGACCCGCCAGGTGCACGCCCCCCTCTTCTCGATCGCCTAGGACTTCCCGATCATGGTTACCTACAAGGCTTTCCAGGTCATGGGCGAGCGCCAGTTCGCTCTCGTCGAACGAGAGGTCGTGGCGCCGCGCCCCGGCGAGGTCCGGGTTCGGGTGCTCAGCTGCGGGGTCTGTCACAGCGACGTCCTCGCCGTCGAGGGCCAGCGACCCGACCCACAGCAGCCGGTCGTCCCCGGCCACGAGATCGTCGGGGTGGTGGACGCCGTCGGCGCCGGGGTGCACGCTTGGGCGCCCGGCGACCGGGTCGGCATCGGCTTCCTCGGTGGCCAGTGCAATGAGTGCGAGTTCTGTCGTCGCGGCGATTTCGTGAACTGTGTCGATCAGCCGACACCGGGCACCAGCACCGACGGCGGGTACGCCGAGATCGTGTACGCCCGCGCCACCGGCCTGGTGCGGATTCCCGACGGGCTCGACGCCCACCTGGCCGCTCCCCTGCTCTGCGCAGGCGTGACCACCTTCAACGCCCTGCGCGCGGCGAACGCCGCACCCGGTGCACTGGTGGGCATCCAGGGCATCGGCGGTCTGGGCCATCTCGGCGTGCAGTACGCCAAGGCGCTCGGCTACCGGGTGGCGGCGATCGCCCGCGGATCCGACAAGGCAGATCTGGCAAAACAACTGGGCGCCGACCACTACATCGACAGCGCCGCGGAGAATCCCGGCACGGCGCTGACCGCGCTCGGCGGGGCGGCCGTCATCGTCGCCACCGCCGCCAGCGGAGCGTCGATGGGACCGTTGGTCGCCGGATTGCGGCCGCGTGGACAACTGGTCGTGGTGGGTGCCGCATTCGACCCGATCGAGGTGAACACGACCGACCTGATCTTCGGTGGGCGCAGCGTGGTCGGCAGCCTCACCGGCTCGGCCATCGAGAACGAGGACAACTTGGCGTTCAGCGCAGCCAACGGGATAGCCCCGCTGATCGAGGTGATGCCGTTCGAGCAGGCACCCCAAGCCTATGAGCGGATGATGTCCGGTCAAGCGCGCTTCCGCGTGGTGCTGGACATTGCAGGGGCCGACCGATGACGCGGCGCAGTACCGCCGTCGAGCATCAGAACCGGCGGCTGCTGATCGCACTACCCGACAGCTACGAGCAGGCCCGCGCACGCTACGAAAAACTCGTCCCGGCAGCCGACCTCGCCGCCTACGGGGACGTCGCCGACTGGGCAGACATGGTCGACAAGGTGAAAGCGCAAGCACCGCACGGCTTCCTGCGCTACGCCCAGATCGACGTGGCTCCCACGATGGTGATCTCGAATTCGGGCAGGCCCGCCACCGAGTACCTGATGGGCAACCACACCATCGCCGAACGCATGTACCGGCACGACACGGCCGTGATGCTGCACGCGCCGCTGCGGACCCTGCTCTACGACGGAGCCGACGGCACCGTGCTGGCCGTCGATCAGCCCAGCCTGCTGTTCGGCAGCTACGGAAGTCCCGAGATCGCCGCCGTGGGTGTGGAACTCGACGGGCTGTTGGCGACGCTGATCGAACTGCTCGACGGGGATGTGCCTGCGGCGCTGCGGTGATCAGGTCGCGTAAAGCGACAGGTGCACGTACGCCTCATCGGGTGCCCTCTGGTCGACGATGAGTTCCCGGGTGACCGACGCCGAGCGCCTGATACCCGTGGCCGATCTCGCGGATCCGCGCGGCGATGCCGTTCATATCGGCGTTGGACCGCGCCACGATGTCGGCGATGTCCGCGACACCTTTGGACACCACCGGCATCAGGAAGCGTTCGCCCGCCGCGTTGGGTGGCACGCTCGCGGCGGCGCTCATCACCCATTGCCTGACCGAGTCCAGATCCCGGCGGCCCGCCGCCACCACCGAGGCGGACCGGTCCATCTCGGCACCCAGGCGCCGGTCCAGTTCGGCGAGCCGACCGATGGTGCCGGCCAGTTGATGGTTGCGATCGGCGTAGGCCTCGGCGCTCGAGCCCGTCCATTCACCCGGTGCGGCCGACAGGACCGCACCGCGGGCGTCGTCGAGCTGAGCGCCCCGGTCGAATCGGGATCCGTCCACCGGAGCACCGGCGCCGAGTGTCGCGCGGGCGTCGTCCCACGTCGAAAGAAATGCCCCCAGAACGCTGATCACCGCCCCTTCGATCCTGTGACTCAAATCCTAGGTGAGCCCGCAGTGCCGTCGGAGCAGTAATTCCGAGCCCGCGACTAGGCGCCCTTCAGCCGGACCGCGAGGTAGTTCGACACCTCGGAGATGGCCACCCGTTCCTGGGCCATCGTGTCACGCTCACGGATGGTGACCGCCTGATCCTCCAGCGAGTCGAAGTCCAGCGTGATGCAGAACGGCGTGCCGATCTCGTCCTGGCGCCGGTAGCGCCGGCCGATGGCGCCCGCGTCGTCGAACTCGATGTTCCACAACTGACGCAGCTCGGCCGCGAGGTCACGGGCCTTCGGCGACAGATCGGCGTTGCGCGACAACGGAAGTACGGCGGCCTTGACCGGCGCCAGCCGGGGGTCGAGCCGCAGCACGGTCCGCTTGTCCACCCCGCCCTTGGCGTTGGGGGCCTCGTCCTCGTGATAGGCGTCGACCAGGAAGGCCATCAGCGAACGCGTCAGGCCCGCCGCCGGTTCGATGACATACGGCGTGTAACGCGTCTCGGTGCCCTGGTCGTAGTACGTCAGGTCGACACCGGAAGCCTTTGCGTGGCTGGACAAGTCGTGGTCGGTGCGATTCGCGATGCCTTCGAGCTCACCCCACGGGTTGCCCGCGAAGCCGAACTTGTACTCGATGTCGGTGGTGCCGGCACTGTAATGCGACAGCTTTTCCTTCGGGTGAACGTAGAGGCGCAGGTTCTCCGGGTTGATGCCGAGGTCGGTATACCACTTCAGCCGGGTCTCGATCCAGTACTTGTGCCACTCCGGCGCGGTGGACGGCTCGACGAAGAACTCCATCTCCATCTGCTCGAACTCGCGAGTCCGGAAGATGAAGTTGCCCGGGGTGATCTCGTTGCGGAAGCTCTTGCCGATCTGACCGATACCGAACGGCGGCTTGCGCCGCGCGGTGGTGACCACGTTGGCGAAGTTCACGAAGATGCCCTGCGCGGTCTCGGGCCGCAGATAGTGCAGGCCTTCCTCGGACTCGATCGGCCCAAGGTAGGTCTTGAGCATCATGTTGAAGTCGCGCGGCTCGGTCCACTGCCCCTTGGTGCCGCAGTCGGGGCAGACGATCTCGCTCATCGGCACGTCATCGGGCTCGCCCCCCTTCTTCAGGGCGTAGGCCTCCTGAAGATGGTCCTGGCGGTGCCGCTTGTGGCAGTTCAGGCACTCCACCAGCGGGTCGTTGAACACCGCGACGTGGCCCGAGGCCACCCACACCTGGCGCGGCAGGATGATCGCGCTGTCCAGGCCGACGACGTCGTCGCGGCCGGTGACGACGGACCGCCACCACTGCTTCTTGATGTTCTCCTTGAGCTCGACACCCAATGGCCCGTAGTCCCATGCGGACTTCGTGCCGCCGTAGATCTCGCCGGATTGGAAGACCAGGCCACGGCGTTTCGCCAGGTTCGCGACGGTGTCGATGATGGATGCCACGGGTTGACAGCGTAGCGATCCGGCTGGGCGCGCCACGCCGCGGGAGGCCCCGTAAAGCGTTGACATGCGCAGTCACGCATGTAATCTGGAGCCATAATGAAAACCGTTTCCACTACTGCTCACGAGCACGAGCACGACGGCAGCCCCCTACCCGAGCTACCGCCCCGGGAAATCCTGGACACCGCCGGTGATCTGCTGCGCGCGCTCGCCGCGCCGGTGCGCATCGCCCTGGTGCTGCAACTGCGCGAGTCGGCACGCTGCGTGCACGAACTCGTCGATGCCCTCGACGTACCCCAGCCCCTGGTCAGTCAGCACCTGCGGATACTCAAATCCGCAGGCGTCGTCGCCGGTGAGCGCAGCGGCCGCGAGGTGATGTACCGCCTGGTCGATCAGCACCTCGCCGAGATCGTGCTGGCCGCGGTCACGCACGCCGGGGAGGACGTCTCGTGACCACCCCAGTACGGGCCACCCGGCAGCGGGCTGCCATCTCGGCGCTGCTGGAGAACATCGAGGACTTCCGGTCGGCGCAGGAGTTGCACGACGAACTCCGGCAGCGCGGCGAGAACATCGGGCTGACCACGGTCTACCGGACCCTGCAGTCGATGGCCACCTCCGGACTGGTCGACACGCTGCGCACCGACACCGGCGAATCGGTGTACCGGCGCTGCTCCGAACATCACCACCACCACCTGGTGTGCCGGGCGTGCGGGTCGACGGTCGAGGTCGAGGGCGGCGCGGCGGAAGTGTGGGCCGAGGAGGTCGCGGCCGAGCACGGTTTCACCGACGTCAGCCACACCATCGAGATCTTCGGGGTGTGCGGGTCCTGCGGGGTCAGCTGACCCGCGCGTACTCCAGCACCGCACCGAGGGTCAGCGGGGCGAGTTCGATCTCGCCCGGCGCGTGCGGGTCCACCCAGATCATCTCGACGATCTCGGCACCCGGCTGCGGCGTCCCGTCCAGGCTGACGACGAAGAGGTCGGCCGCCACCCGGTGACCGGGTTCGTTGGCCGCGGCCGCGTCATGGTGCCCCAGCGACCGGATGGATCCCTCGACGACGTCGACGCTGAGTTCCTCGCGGACCTCCCGGCACAACGCTTCGATCGGCGTCTCCCCCGGTTCGAGCTTGCCGCCGGGCTGCATGAACGCCGTCGTGCCGCGTTTGCGGACGACGAGCACATGGTTGCGGTCATCGAGGATCACCGCAGCGACGATCCGGATGACGCCGCTCATGCCAACAACGCTCGGCGCACGTCGGCACCGGTGGACAGCACCATCAGGATGAGCGTGCCGAGCGCTTCGTCCGTCAGGCCGGCCGCGGGAAAGTTGTAGCGCAGCAACACATCCGCCGCATCTTTGTCCTTCTCGGTCAGCGACACCGTGCCGAGCAGGGTGTGGTGCGCGTGCTCGCCGACCGTGGCCCGCAGCGCCGCGTCCAACGGCAGGTCCCAGGCCAGCATCTGGGTCAGCGCCACCATGTCGAGGCCTTCGGCGATGCTCACCACCCGCAGCGACGAGAACGTGCCGTCGTGCTGCACGGTGATCGAACCGTCGTCCTCGTGGGTGGTGGGCAGGATCGCCTCAGCGACGGCGGCCAACCGCTCGGGCAATGACATTCCCCGGTCGCTTCGCTCCTGCCCGCCGGCCATCATGCCCGGCCGAAGCGCCGGTTGCGGTTGACGTACTCCTCGCACGCGGCCCACAGGTCGCGCCGGTCGTAGTCCGGCCACAGTTTGTCCTGGAAGACGTATTCGGCGTACGCCGCCTGCCAGATCATGAAGTTGCTGGCCCGCTGTTCCCCCGAGGTCCGGATGAACAGGTCCACATCGGGGATGTCGGGGCGGTGCAGGTGCTTGGCCAGGGTGGCCTCGGAGATGCGCGACGGGTTCAGCTTGCCCTCGACGGCCTGTTCGGCGATGGCCTTGGCCGCTTCGACGATCTCGGTACGTCCGCCGTAGTTCACGCAGTAGTTGACGGTGATGACGTCGTTGCCGACCGTCATCTGCTCGGCGATGTCGAATTCCTTGATGACGCTGCTCCACATCCGCGGCCGCGAGCCCACCCAGCGCATGTTCACGCCCATGGCGTCGAGATTCTCCCGGCGGCGGCGCACCACCTCACGATTGAACCCCATCAGGAACCGCACCTCTTCGGTGCTGCGCTTCCAGTTCTCCGTGGAGAAGGCGTACACGGACAGATGTTTGATGCCGAGTTCGATGGCACCGCAGGTGATGTCGATGAGCACCGCCTCACCCATCTTGTGCCCCTCGGTCCGGCCGAGCCCGCGCTGGGTGGCCCACCGGCCGTTGCCGTCCATCACCACGGCGACGTGATTGGGTACCTGGTCGGCGGGGATCTGCGGCGCGACGGCCTTCGACGGGTGCTGCGGCGGACGGGAGAACCTGCCGTTGGTGCGAGGCGGCAGCTCCGGGAACACCACGGGCCAGCTCGACGTGTCCGGGAAGACCGGATAGTCGTCAGGCGCCGGGGCGAGCTGCGGGAAGGTGGTCTTGGCCCGTTTGGTTGCCATGCGCCATATCCTGCCCGAACGCATCCCGGCGGCGTTCGAGGCCCGCGGTATCTATCCGTAACCGGGCCATCTGCTCTTCGCGCCAGCGCTCATCGCCGCGCTCCACCAGTGGCAACGTCCGCAGCTGACGTTCCAGATGCCACTGCAGATGAGCGGCCACCAGCCCGCTGGCCTGGCTGCGATGAGACGAGGTGGACGACTCGGCGAACTCCCAGTCCCCGTCGTGCAGAGCGACCAGCAGGTCCAGCACGGCCTGCGCCGGCGTCGCCGAGCCCGACGGCCGGCAGTGCACGCACACGCTGCCGCCTGCGCCGATGTGGAACGCCCGATGCGGCCCGGGAGCCGCACAGCGCGCGCACTCGGACAGCGCCGGGGCCCAGCCGGCGATACCCATGGCCCGCAGCAGGTAGGAATCCAGCACCAGCTCCCGCGGCCGTCTGCCCGCCGCGACCGCCCGCAGCGCGGCCACCGTCAGGCTGTGCAGCTCCGGCACCGGGGCGTGTTCCTCACCGGCGAGCCGCTCGGCGGTCTCCAGCACCGCGCAGGCACATGTGTAGCGGCCGTAGTCGTTGACGATGTCGGTGGCGAACGCGTCGATGGACTGCACCTGGGTGACGATGTCGAGGTTGCGGCCGGGGTGCAGTTGAACGTCGATGTGCGCGAACGGTTCCAGCCGGGCCCCGAACTTGCTGCGGGTACGCCGGACCCCTTTGGCGACGGCGCGGACCACACCGTGCTCGCGGGTGAGCAGCGTGACGATCCGGTCGGCCTCGCCGAGCTTGTGCTGGCGCAGCACGACAGCTCGATCCCGGTACAACCGCATCGGCACAGTCTCTCATCGCGTGCCGACACCGGCAGCGACGCAACGCCGGATATTGTCGATTTCGCCATGTCACCCACCCCGAAACTTCCCACCCTCACCCAGCAGCTCTACCGCCTCGCCAGCGGCGCCACGACATCGGAAGAACTGGTACGCCAGTCCCTGGATGCGATCGAGGCCAGCCAGCCCACGCTGAATGCGTTCCGGGTGGTACTGGCCGAGAGCGCGGTCGCCGAGGCCGCCGCCGCCGATCGTAAACGCGCTGCGGGACAGCAACTTCCGCTCCTCGGCGTGCCCATCGCGGTCAAGGACGATGTGGACGTCGCCGGCGTCCCGACCCGGTTCGGCACCCGCGGCGAGGTACCCGAAGCCACCGCAGACGCCGAGGTGGTGCGCCGGTTGCGCGCGGCGGGCGCGGTGATCGTCGGCAAGACCAACACCTGCGAGCTCGGCCAGTGGCCGTTCACCAGTGGACCAGGCTTCGGGCACACCCGCAATCCGTGGTCACGCGAGCACAGCCCCGGCGGTTCCTCGGGTGGCAGTGCGGCCGCCGTGGCCGCGGGCCTGGTGACCGCCGCCATCGGGTCCGACGGTGCGGGCAGTGTCCGCATCCCGGCCGCGTGGACGCACCTGGTCGGCATCAAGCCGCAGCGCGGCCGCATCTCCACCTGGCCGCTGCCCGAGGCGTTCAACGGCATCACCGTCAACGGCGTGCTGGCCCGCACGGTCACCGACGCCGCGATCGTGCTCGATGCCGCCTCCGGCAATGCCGACGGCGACCTGCACAAACCCGAACCCATCAGAGCGGCGGAGCACATCGGTCAGGCCCCCGGATCGTTGCGGATCGCGCTGTCGACGAAGTTCCCGTTCACCTTCTTTCGCGCCCAGCTGCATCCGGAGATCGACGCCGCCCTGCGCGATGTGGCCACCCACCTGGAACAGCTCGGGCACACCGTCGCTGAGGCCGACCCGAACTACGGGCTGAAGATGTCGTGGAACTTCTTGTCCCGATCCACCTCCGGGCTGCTGGACTGGGGCCACCGCCTCGGACCTGGGATCCGGTGGGATAAGCGCACCCTGAGCAATATGCGCACCGGCCGGCTGCTGTCCGAACATGTGCTGCGCAAGGCCAGGGCCGCCGAGGTGCAGGCGCAGCGACGGGTGGGGTGGATCTTCAACATCGCCGACGTGGTGCTGGCGCCCACCACCGCGCTCCCCCCGCCACGGATTCACGAATACGACCAACGCAGCAGCCTGGCGACCGACCGGGCGATGATCGCGGCCTGCCCGGTGACATGGCCGTGGAACGTGCTCGGCTGGCCGTCGATCAACGTGCCTGCCGGGTTCACCTCCGACGGCCTACCCATCGGCGTGCAGCTCATGGGGCCCGAGGGCAGCGAACCGCTGCTCATTTCGCTGGCCGCCGAGCTGGAAGCCATCAGCGGCTGGATGACCAAGCAGCCTGATCCGTGGTGGGCGACTCCCACGCTGCAGTAATCTCTGTGTCCATGTTCGCTCGTGGTGTCCGCGCCCTGCCCGTGCTGGTTCTCGCTGCCGGCTCGGTGCTGACGGCCCCGGCCGCCCACGCCGACAACATCCGGCTGAACAACAGCGTGATCGCCAACGTGTACACCGTCCAGCACCAGGCGGGCTGCACCAACGATGTGAAGAAGAACCTGCAGCTGCAGCTGGCCGCCGAATGGCACGCCAACGACGTGCTCAACAACCGGGCGCTCGACGGCGATCTCGGCTCGGACGGCTCCACCCCGCAGTCGCGGGCCAACGCCGCCGGTTACAAGGGCACCGTCACGCAGACCGTGGCGATCAATCCCGCGCTGGCGATCAACGGCGTCGAGATCATGAACCAGTGGTACTACCGCCCCGACTACATGGCGATCATGAGCAACTGCGCCAACAGTCAGATGGGCGTGTGGTCGCTCAACAGCCTGGACCGCAGCGTCGTCGTCGCGGTATACGGCATTCCGGCGTAACGCCCTAAAAGCCCAGCCGCCCAAGCTGTTTCGGGTCACGCTGCCAGTTCTTGGCGATCTTGACCCGCAGGTCCAGGTACACCTTGGTGCCGAGCAGCTTTTCGATCTGGGTGCGGGCCGCGGTGCCGACCTCACGCAGCCGGGCGCCACCCTTGCCGATCACGATGCCCTTCTGACTGTCGCGCTCGACGTACAGGATGGCGCGCACATCGATCAGATCGTCACGACCCTCACGCTCTTCGACGTCCTCGATGACCACGGCCAGGGAGTGCGGCAGCTCGTCGCGCACCCCTTCCAGCGCCGCCTCGCGGATGAGCTCGGCCATGAGGACTTCCTCAGGCTCATCGGTGAGCTCGCCGTCGGGATAGTAGGCCGGACCGGGCGGTAGTTGCGCGACAAAGACATTGGTCAGCACGTCGAGCTGTTCACCGGCGGTGGCCGACACGGGCACGATATCGGCGTCCGGTCCGACCAGCTCGCTGACCGCCATCAGCTGCGAGGCGACGCGCTCCTTGGCGACCTTGTCGATCTTGGTGACGATGGCGACCAGTTTGGTTCGGGGCGCCACCGCCCGGATCTGGTCGTAGATCCACCGGTCGCCGGGCCCGATGTTCTCGTCTGCGGGGATGCACAGTCCGATCACGTCGACTTCGGAGTAGGTGTCCTTGACCAGCTCGTTGAGTCGCTGCCCGAGCAAGGTCCGGGGACGGTGCAGGCCGGGGGTGTCGACCAGGATGATCTGGAAGTTCTCCCGGTGCACGATGCCGCGGATGGTGTGGCGGGTGGTCTGCGGCCGGTTCGAGGTGATGGCCACCTTCTGCCCCACCAGGGCATTGGTGAGCGTGGACTTGCCGGTATTGGGCCGGCCGACGAAACAGACGAAGCCGGAACGGAACTCGTCACCCACGGGGCTCACACCGGATTCCCGGCCCGGTCGGTGACGATGACGGCCGCATCCGGCGACAGTTCACGCACCGCGGCGACACCGGCGTCGTCGGCGGAGCCGCCCAGCAGGACCGCTGCCTCCAGTCCGGCTGCGCCGCTGGACACCGCGGCGGCCACCGCGGCCTGCAGTGCCGTCAAGGTCAGGGCACTCAGCCCGACGGGGGCGCCGGCGTAGGTGCGGCCGTCCAGATCGCGGACCGCGGCACCCTCGGTCGCTTCGGCCCGGCCCATCGCGCCGCGGGCCAACACCACCAGCTTGTTGTCCTCTTCGCTCAAGCTCATGCGCGATCCGCATCCGCTACTCGCTGAAAGCTCATGCGCGATCCGCATCCGCTACTCGCTGAAAGCTCATTCGGTTTCCACTTCCTCTGTCTTCGCCGGGCTGATCAGCACAGTGCCGATCCGCACCCGGCCACGATGGTCCGGTCCGCCCTCGGCGCGCAAACGCAGCCCGTCCCACGTCACTTCCGCCCCGGGCAGCGGCACGCGGCCCAGTTCGTGGGCCAGCAGCCCGCCGACGGTGTCCACCTCGAGGTCCTCGCCGATGTCGAGCTCCTCGTAGAGCTCACCGAGGTCTTCGATGGGAAGCCGGGTTGACACCCGGAACTGCTTGTCGCCCAGATCTTCCCAGGGCGGCGATCGCGCCGTATTCATCGACCAGCAGCGCCATGTGGTTGCGGTCGCGCTGCATTTCGCGCAGCAGCATGTCCAAGGGTTTGGAGTCGGGGACGAACACCGCAGGGCGCATCAGGTCGCCCACGCGGGTGTCGAGCCGGCCGGCCTCCGTGTAGGAGTGCTGCACCAGATCTTTCAGGTACACCACACCCAGCACGTCATCGACGTTCTCACCGATCACCGGGAGCCGGGAGTGCCCGCTGCGCACCGCGAGCGACGTGGCCTGCGTGGTGGTCTTGTCGCCCTCGATCCACACCATCTCGGTACGGGGCACCATGACCTCACGCGCCGGGGTATCGCCCAATTCGAAGACGGACTGGATCATCCTGCGCTCGTCGTCGGCCACGACACCGCGCTGCTGCGCCAAATCGACGACCTCGCGGAGCTCGATCTCCGAGGCGAACGGGCCGTTACGGAAACCCCGCCCCGGTGTCAGCGCGTTACCGATCAGCACCAGCAGCCGGCTGATCGGGGTCAGCAACACCGAGATCGCCTGCAGCGGAACCGCCGCGGCCAGCGCGATGCTGTAGGCGTTCTGCCGCCCGACCGTCCGTGGCCCGACACCAATGACCACGAAGCTGACTACAACCATGATGGCGGCGGCGGCCACCAGGCCCCATCCGACGCCGAGGTAACCGTCCAGATAGGACACGAGCAGGACGGTCGCGCTCACCTCACAGGCGATACGCAACAGCACCACGAGGTTGATGAAACGGGGCCGGTCCCCGATGACCTGGGCCAGACGTGTTGCGCCGGGGCGCTCGTCGCGCACCATCTCGTCGACGCGGGCGATGGACACGGTGCCGATCGCGGCGTCGACGGCGGCGAACAGCCCACCCAGACCGACCAGGACGATCGCACCGATCAGCGCTGCCAGGCCCGTCACGATTGATCGCCCGTCACGATTGATCGCCCGTCACGATTGATCGAAGTATCGCGACTTGTCGAGCAGTCGGCGATCCTTCTCCGTCTGTACGTCCTGACGGTAGGTCTGCACCTGATCGGCCACCCACTCTTCGAGCAGGCGCCGCTGCAGGGCGAACATTTCCTTCTCCTCGTCGGGTTCGGCGTGGTCGTACCCGAGGAGGTGCAAGACACCGTGCACCGTCAGCAGCGCCAGTTCCTGCCCCAGCGAATGCCCGGCCTGCTCGGCCTGTTTGGCGGCGAACTCGGGGCACAGCACGATATCGCCGAGCATGGACGGGCCGGGTTCGGCCGCATCCGGGCGTCCGCCCGGCTCGAGCTCGTCCATCGGGAAGCTCATCACGTCGGTGGGACCGGGCAGGTCCATCCAGCGCATGTGCAGGTCTGCCATGGCCGTGGTGTCCAGCAGCACCATGGACAGCTCGGCCGCCGGGTTCACATCCATCTGACCGATGACGAACCGCGCGACGCTGATCAGTTCTTCCTCGGAGACG
>JAHFVC010000031.1 GCA_023264765.1 Mycobacterium sp.
CGGTGGCCGTGGCATGGCACGGTGCCGATATCGCCTACTTCGTGAACTTCGTTGTCGCCGTCGTGCTCTACGGCGGCTACCGGTGGGCTGGAGCGAAGCGACCGGGGAGATGAGCCGACTCGTCACATTCCCCGGTCGCTGCGCTCCCGCCCGCCGGCTCCGCGCAGGGTCGAGAAAAACGTCCTGACGTCCTCGACGAACAGCTCGGGCTGTTCGAAGGCGGCGAAATGCCCACCACGCGGCATCGTCGTCCAGTGGGTGATGTTGTAGGCGTCCTCGCACCAGGAGCGCCGGGCTTGCAGGATTTCCTTCGGGAAGGCCGCGACACCGGTGGGGAGTTCGACACGGTCGCCCGCCCCGAAACCGTTGAAGCTCTCCCAGTACAGCCGCGCCGATGAGGCGCCGCTGCCGGTGATCCAGTACAGCATCACGTTGTCGAGCAGTTCATCACGCGTCAGCACGTTCTCCGGGTGCCCGTCGCAGTCGGTCCACGCCCAGAACTTCTCCACGATCCAAGCCAGTTGCGCCACAGGCGAATCCACCAGTCCGTAGCCCAGCGTCTGAGGCCGGGTGGATTGCTGTTTGGAGTAGCCGGTACCCCAGGTGCGATGGTCTTTCATCGCCGCCAGCACCCGAAGGTCGTCGTCGGTGGGCGAGGCGAGCACAGCGGCCGACGGACGCCCGATCGGCATGTTGGTGTGGATACCGATGCAGCCCCCGCGGTTGCGCCCGATCTGCGTGGTCACCGCAGCGCCCCAATCACCGCCCTGAGCGCCATAGCGTTCATAACCGAGCCGTCGCATCAGCGTGTCCCAGGCCTGCGCGATGCGCTGCACACCCCAGCCGGTGGACGTCGGCTTACCGGAGAATCCGTAGCCGGGCAGCGACGGGCACACCACGTGGAAGGCGTCCTCGGCCCGGCCGCCGTGTGCGGTCGGATCGGTGAGCGGGTCGATCACCTTGTGGAACTCGACGATCGATCCGGGCCAGCCGTGGGTGATGAGCAGCGGCAGCGCGTCCTCGTGCGGCGAACGCTGATGGATGAAGTGGATGTCCAGATCGTCGATGTCGGAGGTGAACTGCGGGAAGCGGTTCAGCGCGGCTTCACGGGCCCGCCAGTCGTAGTCCTGCGCCCAGTACCGCGCCAGCTCACGCGTGTACGCCAGCGGGATTCCCTGGCTCCAGTCCTCGACGCATTCGGCCTCGGGCCAGCGGGTTCCGGCAAGGCGGCGCCGTAGGTCGGTCAGTTCGTCGTCGGTCACCGCGATGCGGAAGGGCGCAATGTCGCTCATGTCGTCATCGTGGCACGAACAACCGCGTCGGTTCGGAACGCCCACGCAGTACTTCCTCGTGATGCGCGCACCAGAACGCACGTTCGCCGTCGTCGGCGCGATCGACTGCGGCACCCGAGCCGGCGAGACGCGCCGCGGTGGTCTTCGCCGCGTCCGCCAGCCTGGCGGCCTCGTTCACCGGGTCTCCGATCACGGTGTATTCGTAGCGGTTCTCGGCGCCGATATTGCCGGCGAACGCTGGGCCCGCCGAGACCCCGATGCCGTAATCGAGTTCTTGGCGGCCGAGCGCGGCCGCCAGGGTCCGGGCCGCCGCCAGAGCCGAGGTGGCCGCGGTGTCCGACGCGATCGGCGCGCCGAACACGGCCAGGGCCGCGTCGCCCTGGAACTTGTTGATCAGCCCGTCGTGGGCGTCGACGGCGGCCACCACGATCTGGAAGAAATCGTTGAACACCTCGGCCACTTCGGCCGGAGTGCGGGTCATGGCCAGCGCCGTGGAACCGGTCACGTCGACGAACAGCACGGCCACCTCCCGGACATCGCCGGAGAGCACGTCGTCCGCCTGTACAGCCAACCTGACCACATCGGGCCCGACGTGGCGGCCGAACAGGTCGCGCAGCCGGTCACGTTCCTGCAGACCGGCCACCATCCGGTTGAATCCGCTCTGCAGCCGCCCGATCTCGGATTGCTCATAAACGTCGACCTGCTTGCCGATGTGGCCCTTCTCGACGTCGGCCATCGCGTCGATGATCTCGTGCAGTGGATCGGAGATGGAGATCGAGACGAGCATCAGGGTGCGCCAGCCCAGGAACACCGACACCAGCGACAGCAACACCACCGGGACGTCCACCGAGGCGGTCTCGGGGATCAGCCAGCCGTTGGCCCGGCACACAACCATGATCGCGATGGTCGCGCTCGGCAGCGCCGTGGTGAGCGTCCACATCAGCACCAGGCGCGCCTGGACACCGGGTGCGGTCACACGGCTCTCGAAATCCCTTGTCGCGGCCGCCACCACGGGACGGGTGACGCGCTGGGTGAACAGCAGACTGCTGCTGGCGGTGGAGATCCCGCCGAACAGCACCGACACTTCGATCAGCAGGATCGGCAGCCAGCCGGCCACGTCGTTGATGACGATGAAGATCGCGCCGCTGAGCAACCAGATCGACAGCAGCAGCACCGATTGGGACCTGATCGTGTTGATCGCCGTGCGGCGCTGACGCACACCGGGTTCGATGCCGGCCTCGAACCAACGCAGGGACGGCGCGATGATTCGGTAACCACCTGCCGCCGTCAGCACTGTTCCCACGAGCACCACGACCAGAAGGGTCGTGAGATCCGCCTTGGGCACCAAAGACTGCGCACCACCGTAGTTTTGGCGCCCCAGCGAAACCAGGACCGCGACTACCTCTGCGGACGTGAGGAGGTGCGCGGAGACCAGACCGGCGGTGAAACGAGTCGCCCTATTGAGGGACATCGGTGTAGGCCAAGCTGTAGCCGTCGGAGGAGAAGGTGAACCCTTTGCCACTGGCCTCGCTACCGCACGAGACACCGGAGGCCTCTTGCACGTTGCACCGGAATCCGGCGACCGCGAGCACTGTCCCGAACGGCAGAGTGGCCGCCGGTCCGGGCTGCAGACTGAACGGGTCACCTTCTGCTGCAATGAATTGCGCGTCACCGTCCCGGTTGATCGCCAAGGCGTTGGGTGCGGCCGCGACACCGTCGGCGCCGGGCACCGCGGTGGGGACACCGGTGATCGGAAGTGTTGCGGACCCGGCCGCCTGGCAGCCGGCCTGCGCGTGCGGGATGACCGCGCAACGCCAGCGACCGCTGGGGGTGGTGAAGTAGTAGGCCTGCTGCGTGCCAGAGGTGGCGTAGAACTCGCCTGCCGTGGCCAGATGAGCATTGGTGGCGTATGGGGGAAGGGATGGTTGCGCCGGGGGCGCGGCGACCGGGGTGTGGGGTTCGCCGGTATTGATGACAGTGGGCCCACTGCACGCCGATATCGCGAGCATCGCCCCCACCGGCAACAGCCAGGACCAGCAGGTGGCGTCTTTGCGGCGTGCCATGGGCTCAGCGTAGGGGATCACCCGCTCACGCCATTGACGCACGCTGAACACAACCGGTGACGGCGCCGCAAGAGCCGGGAATGCTGCCGGGGTGACCCGTGTAATTCGATTCAACGCCTTCGACATGAACTGCGTCGCCCACCAGTCTCCGGGCCTGTGGAAGCACCCCGAGGACCAATCGGCGCGGTACAAGGACCTCGAGTACTGGACCGAGCTGGCCAAACTGCTGGAGCGTGGCCGTTTCGACGGGCTGTTCATCGCCGACGTACTGGGCACCTACGACGTCTACGGAGCCAGCGATGAGGCGGCCATCCGCCAGGCGGCCCAGATTCCCGTCAACGACCCACTGCTGCTGGTGTCGGCGATGGCACTGGTCACCGAACACCTCGGCTTCGGCATCACCACCGGCACCGGCTTCGAACACCCTTACCCGTTCGCTCGCCGCCTCTCGACACTCGATCACCTCACCAAGGGTCGCGTCGGCTGGAATGTCGTCACCGGCTACCTGCCCGCTGCCGCCCGCAATATGGGCCAGACCGACCAGCCCGCGCACGACGCCCGTTACGACCACGCCGATGAGTACCTCGAAGTCCTCTACAAGTTGTGGGAGGGATCGTGGGAGGACGACGCCGTCATCCGCGACAAGGACCGCGGCGTGTTCACCGACCCCGACAAGGTGCACCACATCGGGCACGAGGGAACGCATTTCAGCGTTCCCGGGGTCCATCTCTCCGAGCCGTCACCGCAACGTACGCCGGTCATCTACCAGGCCGGCTCGTCACCACGCGGGGTGCGGTTCGCGGCCGAGAACGCCGAGGCCATCTTCACCGCGGCACCGACCAAGGCCATTCTGAGGGAGACGGTGACGACCATCCGGCGCGAACTGGAGCTCGCCGGCCGGGATCCATACGCCGTCAAGATCTTCAACTTGTCGACCGTGGTCACCGCGGCCACCGAGGAAGAAGCGCATGCCAAGCACACCGAGTACCTGTCGTTCGGGGATCCCGAGGGTGCCTTGACGTTCATGTCGGGCTGGATGGGCGTCGACCTGGCGCGTTACGGGTTCGACGAGCCGGTGGGCAACGTCGACTCCAACGCCATCCTGTCCGCGGTGGCCGCATTCCAGTCCGCGGATCCCGACGGCGGGGAGTGGCAGATCAAGGACATCGCGGAGTGGGGCAAGATCGGCGGCCTCGGCCCACGGTTCGTGGGATCAGGCGCGCAGGTGGCGGATTCACTCCAAGAGTGGGTAGACGAGACCGATGTGGACGGCTTCAACTTCGCCTACGCAATCACCCCCGGGTCGTTCATCGACATCGTCGACCACGTCATCCCCGAGCTCACCGCGCGGGGCGCGTATCAGCCCGAGTACACCCCGGGGACGCTGCGCAACAAGCTGCTCGGCAAGGGGGACCGGCTGCCGGATGAGCATCGCGGTGCCAGTTACCGTGTCGGCGGTAAGAATTCGACGATCATCGACCGGCCCTCGACGCTTCCGTCCTCGGCGGCATCGGTGGCCTCCCAGCCGACCCGGGGCAGGTAACCACCAGGGTGCGCCTAGGCTGGCCCGGTGGATGCTTCACGACTCCGCCGGGCCACCGGCGCCGATCACGCCGCGATCCGGCGTCTCGTCGACGAGGCCTTCGCCATGTATGTGGACCGGATCGGCCGACGCCCGGCACCGATGGACACCGATTTCACTGCGGCGCTAGATGATTCACTGGTTTGGCTGATCGAGCGCGACGGCCGCGTGGAAGCAGTGCTGGTGCTCGAACACCACACCGACCACGTGCTGATCGACACCATCGCCGTCGATCCTGGTGCGCAGGGGCGCGGATACGGCGCGCGGCTGCTGGAGCGGGCCGAGGAAGACGCACGCGCGCTCGGACACACCGAGGTGCGTCTCTACACCAACGAGGCCATGACGGAGAATCTGACGTACTACCCGCGGCGAGGTTATCAGGAGACGGGCCGCCGGACCGAGGACGGCTTCCGCCGGGTGTACTTCCGCAAGCTGATCTGACGCGTCGGCTCGTCCTACAGCGGGAGGAGGATGTCCTTGACGCTGGGATCGGTTGCCAGGAACTGTTGCACCGCTGGATCTTTGAACGTCTCGACCAGCTTCTTGATGTTCTCGGTGTCCGCCCACTTGGTGCCGATGGTGAGCTGCCCCGCGAATTCGTCGGGGGCCGGGGGAGCGAAGATCTGCTGCTTCACCGGCACCTTGGCGGCCAGGTAGTACTCGGTGTAACCGACGGCGGCATCCAGATCCGGTAGTGAGCGTGACTGCGCGGCGAAGTCGAGCAGGGTGAACTTGAGGTGCTTGGGGTTGCCCTCGATGTCCTTCTGCGTCGCCTGCCACTTGTCGACCCCGGGCTTCAGCGTGATCAACCCGGCCCGCTCCAGCAGCCAGAGGCCCTGCGCCTCGTTCGCGGGGTCGGAATAGAGCGAGACGTTCGCACCGTCGGGCAGTTGGGACACGTCGGTGTACTTGTCCGACCAGATTCCGAAACCCCAACGGAACACCGGGGTGGCGGCGGTCTCACGGAAGTCGGGATTGGCCTCCAGCACCTGACCCAGCCACAGCTTGTGCTGGTACACCGTGCCCGCCACCTCGCCGTCGTTGACGGCCCGGTTGATCGTGTTGCTGTCCGACAGGCCGCGGAAAGCCACCTTGATCCCGTGTCTGGGTGCGACTTCCTTGCCGATGTACTCGATCAGCGCCTGCTCGGCCGCATTGCCCTCGTTGGTGGCAACCACCAGCGTTGCGCCGGCAATCTCGTTGGCCGACTTGGTCTCGTTGAAGAACGCGTAGCGCACGATGACCGCACCGACGATGACGACGGCGAGGCCGAGCGCGACCCACGCCCATTTCCGGTTCCGTTTGAGCTCGAACCCGTGGTCGTCCTGTTCTGGGCCGGCGTCGGCGGTGGGTGTGGTTGTCATGCGGGGACCTTTCGGCGCAGGGGTGACGTGATATGACCCCGGCGGTGCGGGGTGGTGAACCGGACGAGGGCATCGCCGATGAGCTGGACCAGTGCGACGGTGATGACCAGGATGACGATGGTGGCCAGCATCACGCCTTGGTCGAACCGCTGATATCCGTAAGTGACTGCGACGTAGCCGATTCCGCCGGCGCCGATGGTCCCGGCGATCGCGGAGTATTCGATCATCGCGATGATGTTGATGGTCAGGCCACCGATGATGGACGGTACGGCCTCGCTGAGCTGGGCGGTGCGGATGATCTGCAGCCGGGATCCACCCGAGGCCCTGGCCACCTGGACGACGGCGGGCGGCACGGACCGCAGTGCGTTCTCCACGATGCGGGTGAAGAAGGCGATGCCGGCCAACGACATCGGCACCACGGCTGCGGCGATCCCGATATTGGTACCGGTGATGAACCGGGTGAACGGCATGATGGCCGCCATCAGAATCAGGAACGGCAGCGACCTGCCGATGCTGATCACCCAGCTCAGTGTGGTGTGCAGGGCGGGATTCTCGAACAGCCCACCCTGGGCCAGATTGTGGATCAGGGCACCGAGCGGAACCCCGACAAGAACCACGATCGACATCACGATCCCGACCATGATCAATGTGTCCAGCAGAGCTGGGAAGAGCAGGGCGGGCAACTCGTCGAACGGAACCTTGCTGTTGGCGAGCACTGAGTCCGTCACGCCACCACCTCCAGCTGGCGATCGATCTCTTCGCTGGTCTCGGCGGACAGTCCGAACCGGGCCAGCACCGCGGGCACCCGGGCACCGAGGTCGGCCGGGATGCCCAGGGTGGCACCGCCGATCGTGACACCGGCGACCACCTGCACGGAGGCGCCGAGCACCGCCACCGGCACTCCGAGTTCGGCGGAAGCCCGCCCGATCCAGTCCGCGGGCACGTCGGGGGCGTCGTACACGACTTTCCAGACCTGTTGTCCAGCAACCGGTGTCGCGTCCACCCGGTGTGGGCGCAGTTCGGCTCCCAGCCCCGATTGCGGATCGGTGAGCAGATCGATCAGCTTGCCGGATTCGGCGATGGTGCCGTGGTCGAGGCGGGCCACGGAGTCGGCGATCTTCAACACGGTGTCCATCTCATGGGTGATGAACACGATCGACAGGTTCAGGTCGTCACGCAGTTCCCGCAACAGGTCGACCACCGAGGTCGTGGTGGTGGGATCGAGGCCTGCGGTGGCTTCGTCCGAGAGCAGCACCGACGGCCGCAGCGCAAGAGCGCGTGCGATGCCCACCCGCTGGCGCTGACCGCCGGACAGCTGGAACGGGTAGTGCTGCGCGCGTTGTGAGAGCCCCACCCGGTCGAGCAGTTCGGCGACCCGCTTCTGTGCCTCGGCCGCGGTGACGCCCAGGTATTCCAGCGGCAGCGCGACGTTCTCGGCGGCGGTGCGTCGCTCCAGCAGTCCGGAGGACTGGAACACGGTACCGATCCGGCGGCGGGCGACACGCAGCTTGCGGGCGGACAGGGTGGTCAGGTCGTCGCCGTTGACCACCACCGAGCCCGAACTGGGCGGTGTCAGCAGGTTGATACATTGCGCCAGAGTGCTTTTGCCGGCCCCGCTGGGACCCACCACGGCGAGGATCTCGCCGGCGTCCACGCGGAAGTTGATCCGATCCAGCACCACCGTGCGCTGCGCACCCTGGCCGTAGGCCTTGGTGACGTCGGTGAGTTCGATCATGGGCGTCGACGCTTTCAGAACGGAATGCCCTGCGACACCTTTGCACTCACCGTGAATGCAGGCGCCGGCGGGCAGGAGCGGAGCGACCCGGGGATTCATACCAGGCCTGATTGATTCCAGGCTGAGCAGAAGCATTGAGCGCACGGCGGCCGACGCCCACACTCAGTCCGCTATGAGTATCGACGAGTCGCAAGCCGACACCAGTTCCCACGGATTCACCCTGCAGAAGCGCCGCAGGTGGCCGCTCGTCGCGATCGTCGTCGCGGTGGTGGTGGCCGTCGCCGGCTACTTCCTGGTGTTCCGCGACAACGGAGCCCAGTCGGCGAACGAGACGGCGGGTGCCACGTTGCAGGTGGTATACCTCGACTCCAATCCCGCGGAGAAAGCGATCATCGAGTACATCGGGGAGCACGTCGCCTCCGATTACGACGTGAAGGTGGCCGCCGTCGGGTTGGGTGACAGCACGCAGATCAACAGTGCCATCAACGACGGCCGGTACGCGGGTACCATTTTCCAGCATCGACACTGGCTGCAGCAGGTGCTCGATGCCAACCCCGGCTTCAAGGAGCAGGCGGCCACAGGCCCGTTCTTCCACTGGGTGTTCGGTATCTGGTCGGACAAGTACAAGTCGGTGCAGGATCTTCCCGACGGCGCGACGGTGTCGTTGCTCGCCGACCCGGCGAACAATGCGCAGGGCATCTGGTACCTGGCCCAAGCCGGACTGATCACCCTGCGCCCGGACGCCGATGTCACGGCGCTGACGCAGAAGGACATCGCGACCAATCCCAAGAACCTGAAGTTCACGCTGCTCGACTTCGGCGCGCAGCCGCGCGCACTTCCCGACTTGGACGCGATCGTCGGCTACGCCGAATCGTTCCTCGCCGCCGGGGTATCGGAGGACAAGCTGATCTTCGCCCCGAAGTCGCCCGATGAATTCGCATCGGTGTTGACAGTGGGCAGCAACTACGCCGATACCCCGAACATCAAGAACCTGATCAAGGCATTCAAGGACCCGCGGGTACAGACCTTCATCGCCAATGACCCCGAGGTGAAGAAGCTGGCGCTGCCGGGCAATCCGGCATGACAGAACGGGAACTGCACTTCGGGCTCAACGTGTTGTCGGACGGCATGCACCCGGCAGCTTGGCAGCATCCCTCGGCCGATCCCACCTGGTTCACCGACCCGGCCTATTGGATCTCGTTGGCGAACATCGCCGAACGCGGCACCCTGGACGCGTTGTTCCTTGCCGACAGTCCGTCGCTGTTCCAGCCGCCCGGCGAGCCGCTGGTGGCCCCTCCGCTGGCCCTCGATCCGATCGTGTTGCTGTCGACCTTGGCCTCGGCCACCACGCATCTGGGCCTCATCGGGACGGTGTCGACCTCGTTCGAGGAGCCCTACAACCTGGCGCGGCGGTTCGCTTCCCTGGACCATCTGAGCCGCGGCCGCGTGGCGTGGAATGTCGTCACGAGCAGCGATCCGTATGCCTGGAACAACTTCGGTCGCGCAGGGAACCCGTCGGCGCAGCCACCGCGGGACGAAAGGTACCGCCGTGCAGCGGAATTCATCGACGTCGTGCGCGCGCTGTGGGACTCCTGGGATGACGACGCGGTGCTCGCCGACAAGGCCACCGGCGCGTTCAGCCGCGTGGGGTCGATCAACACCATCGACCATCGCGGCGAATTCTTCCGCGTCGACGGACCACTGACCCTGCCACGGTCGCCACAGGGGCATCCGGTGCTGTTTCAGGCCGGCGGGTCCACGGGCGGGCTGGACCTCGCGGCCCGCTACGCCGACGGGGTGTTCGCCGCACAGGCATCACTGCCGGATGCGTTGCGCAATGCCGAGGAACTGAGGACGCGCACCGTCGCTCACGGGCGGCCGCGCGACGCTGTCAGGATCATGCCGGGATTGTCCTACGTGTTGGGTAGCACTGAGGAGGAAGCCCACCGGCGGCACCGGGAACTCAACGACCTGGCGGGGGAGCGCCGGCTGGCACATCTGGCCGGTCAGCTCAGCGTCGATCCCGCAGAACTCGAGTGGGACAAACCGTTGCCGCAGTGGCTGATCGACGGTGCCGAGGCCACCGCAGGATCCCAGGGCGCCCGCGATATCGTCGTCAACTTGGCCCGCCGGGAGAACCTGACGGTGCGGCAGCTGCTCGACCGGGTGATCACCTGGCATCGGCTGGTGGTGGGATCACCGGAGCAGATCGCCGACGCCATCGAGGAGTGGTTCGTGGCGGGCGCGGTGGACGGTTTCAACCTGATGCCCGACGTCTTCCCCTCCGGCTTGGAGCTTTTCGTCGATCACGTGATCCCGATCCTGCGTGATCGGGGTCTGTTCCGCCGGGAATATCGGCACACCACGTTGCGCGGACACCTCGGGCTGGAACGCGTTCCCGATCGCCGCGCCACGCTTCCGGCACGGGCTAGCGGTCTCTGATCCCGTTGCGCACATAGCCTTCGACGAGGTCGGCGATGATCGTGGCGCCGCGGCTGTTCTGATGCACGTGGTCGGTGGTCAGTAACAGACCGCGGCGTTCGCCGATCCGATCCCAGGATCTGCGCAACAGAAGGTGCTGTGCCATCGCCGAATACCACGCCCGCTCGCCGGACGGCAGTGGCACGGGCGTGGCGCCGTTCGAGCGAAGATGGTCATACTGTTGCTCGAACAACGGTAGGTAGTCGACGTCGTGTTGCTGCGCGATCTCCGCGGCGATCTCGGCGAACTGCCGCCCGGTCCGCACCGCCTCGGAGTCCAGATCCTGCCCGAGCACCGGGGGCGAGAGCACAGCGATGCGCGCATCGGTCTCGGTTCGCAGGCGCGCCACGATCGAGTCGAGATGCTCTCGAAAGGAAGGCGCGCTGGGGACATAGGGCAGTTGACACCGTTTGACGAGCAGCCGCGCGTTGGCGTCGCTGAGGGTGCCCCACACGTCGTTGGTGCCGATCAGGACCGTGATGACCGCGGGCCGTTGTTCGATGATCGGGTCCAGGCGTTGCAACAATCCATAGGACACTTCCCCGTTCACCCCGTCCGCGGTCACGGTGACGTCGTCATCGCGCAGCCGCTGCGCCACCATCCCCGCGTAACCCACCCCGTATTCGCCGCGGGTATTGCTGTCACCGATGCACAACACCTGGACGGTCATGCCGCGGTGCGCATTTCGAATCGAAGCACGTGTCCGAGCAGGCCGGTACTCGCGTCTGTCGCAAAGCCCTCCCGGGCTCCTGCTCCGGTGAACTCGGCCGGCCCGAACAACCGGAACGGCGATCGGTCGAGTCGGTGAATCGCGGTGGCCAGCGGGGTGCGCACCAGGTCGTAGCCGACGAACACCCCACCCGGGCGGAGCACCCGGGACACCTCGCGCAGCGCTGCTTCCCAATCGATCACGTGATGCAGCATCAGGCAACTCACCACCGAGTCGAACGAGCCGTCGGGGAAGGGCAGCGACGTGGCGTCCGCGGTACGCACCGCGGTGTTCGGTGTGTTGCGCAGCCGGTCGGTGGCCGCCGAGACCATGATCGGGTCCAGATCCGTTGCCGTCATGGAGATGTCCGGGTGCTCGTGTGCAAGCTGTTCTGCGATGGCCCCGCCGCCACTGCCGATTTCGAGCACGTCACGCCCCAATGTCTCGGCCGCCAGTGAGCGCACCACCGCTCCCGTGCTCGTGCGCCACAACGCTCCACAGCAGAACGCCCGTTCGACTTTCGACATCGCCGGCATGTGTTGCTCCCTTTCGTAGGCCTACGCTCTCAGCCTGCTGTTTGGCGCGCGGGTGTGCTTGTACGGATCCGTCCTATTCGGCGAGTGTCCGCGCAAATCGGCTCGGGGATCCACCTAACATCTCCCAGCAGGCGCGGTTGGCGTGTGCGCTGTCGGTGAACCCCGCGGTGTGGGCGGCGTCGGTCACCGACCCACCGTCGCGAAGATGTGCCAGCCCCGAGACGAGCCGCAACCATCGCGTGGTGGCCGAAAATGAGGTGCCTGTCTGTCTTTTGAACAACCGGCCCAGATAGTCCGGGGACAGGGCCACCGCCTTGGCGACCGACGCCAGATCGGCGCGACCGGCCGGGTCCGCGCGAACGAGATCGACGGCCTGACGCAGCTGCGGATGCATGTTCTGACCGGCAGTGTGCGCGGTCAGCTCGGCAATCAGCCGACGCACCGCGGCCTCGAGGCCACGCTCGGCGAATAGCGTTGCCAGACAGTCGGACAACTCCTCTTCGACAACCCAGACGCATCCCCGCGCACGGGCGTTGATTCCCGCACCGGGAGCGGTCTCGGGCCGTAGATAGAGCGATATCGGCGTCACCCGCGCGGCACAGCTGAGCGCGTGGCGGGTGCCGCTGGCGATCGCGACCACGCGGCACTGCCTGGTCACACCGTCGGAGGTGGTCAGCTCCAGCGGCCCGTCCAGGCCTACGGCAACCTGCACGGCCGGATGGTGGTGCATGGCGATGTCGCCGAAGGCGCCCGCGACGGCAAGTTCACCGTCTTGCCCGATCCAGGTGCTGTGCACGCCGTCATCGTAAGCACAGTCGCGGCGTCTGGACGCGGTCCGCGACGTGTGGTGTACTCCATTCACAAACCGACCGCCCGGTCGGTGAAACTGGCGGAGGCGATGACATGACGCGAATCGGGCGGAGTGCCGCGGTCCTCGGGATCTGGCTGGCGACGGCATTTCCGATGCTTCTCGCCGGTCCACAGGCATCGGCATTCTCCCGGCCGGGCCTGCCGGTCGAATACCTCGATGTGCCGTCGACGTCCATGGGCCGCGACATCCGGGTGCAGTTCGAATACGGGGGACCGCATGTCGTGTATCTCCTCGACGGGATGCGCGCCCAGGACGACTTCAGCGGGTGGGATATCAACACACCGGTATTCGAGTGGTACGACGGATCCGGTCTGTCGCTCGCCTTGCCGGTCGGCGGCCAGTCCAGCTTCTACACCGACTGGTACCAGCCTTCGAAGGGCAACGGGCAGAGCTACACCTACAAGTGGGAGACCTTCCTGAGCCGGGAACTTCCCCAGTGGCTGGCCACCAATCGCAACGTGGCCACCACCGGCAATGCCGCGGTCGGGTTGTCGATGGCGGGATCATCGGCGTTGTCGCTGGCCATGTACTACCCGGCCCAGTTCGTCTACGCCGGGGCGCTGTCGGCTGCACTGAACCCCTCGGAGGGTTGGTGGCCGACGCTCATCGGGATCGCGATGAACGACGCCGGTGGTTACAGCGCCGAGAGCATGTGGGGGCCATCCAGCGATCCGGCGTGGAAACGCAACGACCCCACGGTCAACGTCGCCAAGCTGGTCGCGAATAACACCCGGCTCTGGATCTACTCGGGCACCGGGGTACCCACCGATGTCGACGCCGGGTCCGGCGCAGGCAATCTGGCCGCCGCGAAGTTCTTGGAGAAGTTCCTGGCCCGGACCAGTATCACGTTCAAGGATCTCTACCTCGCCGCGGGCGGGCGCAACGCGGTGTTCAACTTCCCCGACGGGGGCACCCACACCTGGGCGTACTGGGGCCAGCAACTGCAGCAGATGAAACCCGACCTACAGCGAGTTCTGGGGGCGGCGGCGTGAACGGCGCTATATTGCAGCGTGCACACGAATACTCCGATGGTGCGGCGGTGACTCGGCAGGAAGCCGCGGCCCGCACCCGCGAATCACTGCTCGACGCCGGTGTGCGCCTCGCCAAGACCACCGGACTTGCCGGATTGAGCGTCAACCGCATCGTCGAGGAGGCTGGTGTCTCCAAAGGTGCCTTCTTCCATCATTTCCCGGACCGGGCGAGCTATCTGCTGGTGTTGCACCGGGATTTCCACGATCGCATCCTCGCCGAGGCAAGATCCGTCCTCGACGAGGTACCTCCCGGGGCCGAACGACTGCTGCGATCCACGCGCACCTACCTCGATGCCTGCCTACGCGAACGGGGCGTGCGGGCCCTGCTGCTGGAGGCGCGTGCCGAACCGGTGACGGCCGCCGAGGTGCGAGCCCGCAACGCCCAGAACGCCGACATCTGCGAAGCCGATTTCGCCGCGATGGGCTGGGCACAGCCGCATGCCTCGGCCCAGCTCTGGGTGGGCATGGCCGCCGAGGCAGCGTTGCTGGAATTCGATGCGGGACACTGTGTGACAGATCTGCGCGCGGCATTGGCGCGCTATGTCGATGCCGACCCGCAATCCATCGGCGGCTGAGGACGCCTACTTCGTCCCGAAGATGCGGTCGCCGGCATCGCCGACCCCGGGCACGATGTAGCCGTGCTCGTCGAGCGCACGGTCGACGGCCGCGGTGAAGATCTCGACATCGGGGTGCGCCGCATGCAACGCGGCGACGCCCTCGGGACACGTCAGCAGGCAGACGAACTTGATGGATCTGGGGGAGTGCTCCTTGAGCCGCTCCACGGCTGCCACCGCCGAGTTCCCGGTGGCCAGCATCGGGTCGACCAACACGACGTCGCGCTCATGCAGGTCGTGCGGCATCTTGAAGTAATACTCCACGGCGATATGGGTTTTCGGGTCGCGATACAGCCCGATGTGCCCGACGCGGGCGCCCGGCACGACCGCCAGCATGCCGTCGAGGATCCCGCTTCCGGCCCGCAAGATCGAAACGAACACCAGCTTCTTACCGTCGATGACGTGTCCGGTCGTGGCCTCCAGCGGTGTCTGCACTTCGACTTCGTGGGTGGGGATGTCGCGCAGCACCTCGTAGGTCATCAGGGTCGAAATTTCGTGTAGCAGCGCACGAAAACTCTTGGTGGACGCGTCTTTGTTGCGCAGCAGGGTCAGCTTGTGCTGAACCAGCGGATGGTCGATCACGTGCACATCGCTCATGTTTCAGAACACCGTCCCGTCGCTGATGATGGTCAAGGGTGGCAGCCCGTCGCGCAGACGATGTGCGGTGGCTCGGCCGGCCTGCCAGGTACCACCTTCCAGCACGCACGCCAGCGGCACGTCGGCCCCCAAATCGACGCGCACCAACGGCGCGAGCTCATCGAGCAAGGCGATCGTCAATGCCCGCCATTCCACCACCAGTTCGTCACCGACCGACCAATGTCGTTGCGCCGCATCCGGGTCACGCAGTCTCAGCAGACCGGTATCGAGCAACAGCCCGCCGTTGCGGTACTCGGGCAACCCGGTCAGCTCGTCTATTCCGGTGACCGTGACACCCGCCCACCCGAACGGCTCCAACAGTGAGTAGGTCAGCCACTGGGACAGCTTGTGAAACGGCATCCACCCGGCACTCGCCCCGGTCCCCGGCACCGCACTGTGGTGCCAGACATCGCCGAGTGCCTCGTCGCCGATCATGCTGCCGGTCAACCAGATACCCGACAGTGACGACAGCAGCAGGGACAGGATGGCGTGCGCCGATACCGCGCGCTCCGGACCGACCAGCACGTCGAAGATCCCGCCCGGCCGGCCGGTCGCTCCGAATATTGCCGGATTCGCGGCGAGGGTATCGCCGAGCCGGCACAGCAATTGGGCCCGCCCCTCGAGCCCGACCAGCGGATTGTCGGCGGTGACCTGGAACGCACCGGCGAGCAGCTCGGGCGTCACCGCGCGCAGACCCGCGGCATCCACACGAAGCGGCTGGTCGGGATCGGTGGAGAACAGGCCCTCGGTGAAGGCATGCCAGCTGGCCACGCCGAGACCTTCCGAACGGGTGAAGGACAGCCCGCTGGCCGCCTCGGCGTAGCGCCACTGCGGACCGGCCCCGGCGTCGAGCAGCACGCTGACCACCGTGAGGTCGATCATGGCGTGAGCGTCCATCTCGGCTCCGCGGACCACACCACCGGCCTCGAAGTGCCGCCACCGACTGTGGAATGGCACGTCCAGATCGGGATAACGACTGCGGGTCACCGCGGCTACCTCGCCGGCGGTGGCCGGCAGCAGCCCGTCGTCGACGGTGAACCATGCTGATTCCCCGGCGCGGGCGCGATCCAGCAGGAAACGCGCGCGTTCCCGGATCGCAGCTGTGGTGCGGAGCTCGGTAACGGGATCCGTACTGCGGCCGTTGGTTCGCTCGCCGGCTCCGCTACTGCGGCCGATGGTTCGCTCGCAAGCTTCGCTACTGCGGCCGATGGTTCGCTCGCAAGCTTCGCTCACGTGTCCAGGCCCCGGCCTTTGACGTTCTTGAGCGCTTCGAGGTCGGGGATTTCACCCGGGGTGAAGTAACCCGCGGCCATCTTGGCATCGATCTCCACCCGGGCGTCGGCTGGTACCAGGTCGTCGGGGATGTTGACGCGCTCGCCGACCTCGATGCCAGAACCGGTGATCGCGTCGTACTTCATGTTGCTCATCGACACCAGGCGATGGATCTTCCGGATACCCAGCCAGTGCAGCACATCGGGCATCAGTTCCTGGAATCGCATATCCTGCACTCCCGCAACACATTCCGTCCGTGCAAAATACTGGTCGGCGGTGTCCCCGCCCTCTTGCCGCTTGCGTGCGTTGTAGACCAGGAATTTGGTGACCTCGCCCAGCGCGCGACCTTCCTTGCGCGAGTACGCGACCAGACCGACACCGCCGCGCTGGGCACCCAGAATGCATTCCTCGATGGCGTGCGTCAGATAGGGCCGGCAGGTGCAGATGTCGGACCCGAACACATCCGACCCGTTGCACTCGTCGTGCACACGAGCCGTCAGTTCGACCGACGGATCGGCGAGATCCTGGGCGTCGCCGAAGATGTAGACGGTCTGTCCGCCGATCGGCGGCAGGAACACCTCGAGGTCGCTGCGGGTGACCAGTTCCGGGTACATCCCCCCGGTCTCCTCGAACAGCACCCGGCGCAGATCGGTTTCGCTGCAACCGAATCGGGCCGCCACGCCCGGCAGGTACCACACCGGCTCGAGCGCCGCCTTCGTCACCAGTGCCGCGCCGCCGTCGAACAGGTACTGGCCGTCCGGGCGCAATCTGCCCTTGGCGATGGCCTCGGCGATCTCGGGCAGGATCACGTGCGCCTTGGTGATCGCGATGGTGGGGCGGATGTCGTGGCCGGCGGACAGTTCGGTCGCGAAAGCCTCGGCGACCGTGGCCCCCCACGGATCCAGACTGACGATCTTGGACGCATCACCCCACTGCGGGTACGGGCCGATCGTGTCGGTGGGGGCGGTGTTGGTCAGATCCGCCCGGTGCGCACGGGACAGTGCGCCCGCTGCCACCGCCAGCGCGCGGTAGACGCTGTAGGAGCCGCTGTGCGTACCGACGACGTTGCGGTGCGCGCGGGTGCTGGTGGTGCCGACCACCGGTCCGCGCTCCGCAGCGGTGGCCGCGCCCCAGCGGATCGGCAGCGCACCGGAGCCGCCGCTGTGCGAGGTCAGGCGGATATGGCCGGGCTTGGGTGTGACCGTGTCTGCCATCGCCGCTCCTTTGCTCACTGGAACCCCAGCAGGGAAGGCGCCAGCTTAGCGACTCGGGATGACCGGCGCCGGGCGATACGGGTGACACCGGGCCTCACCTGCGGCACAGTTGTTTCTATGAGCAGTCAGAAGGTACCGAAGCCTGGTGATCTGAGGGCCGCTGCGCAGGCTGCCGTCGACTCGGCCCAATCGGCGGTCGAAGCGGCGCAGGCGGTGGCCAACGGTGCGATGCGCATCCCGCCGGCCTCGGTCCAGCTGGCCGCGCAACTACCGGATCTCATCGAGAATCTGGCCACCGCAACCGAACGGCTCAATACGACGATCGACCGAACCGAGCGCTATCTGGCGATGGCCGATCCCATGTTCCGCACCCTGGACCGGCTGTTGCCGCAGCTCGAGGCGCTTGTCGCGACCGGAAACGACGTGTTCCGGATGTTGTCGAGCATTCCGGGGGTGTCCAGGTTGGGCAAGTTCACCGGCAGGGGGTCAGACGAGCGCAGCTGAGCCGGGCCTCATCGCAGCGAATACCGGATCGGCAGGTGCTTGAGGCCGCCGACGAACGTGGTGGCCGACAATTCGGGTTCGCCGGCCAGTTCGATCGAATCGAGCCGGGGGAGTAGTTCACTGAAAAGGCTGGTCATCTCCATCCGGGCCAGCGCCGCACCCAGGCAATAGTGCACGCCGTAGCCGAACGACACATGTTTGTTCGGCTCACGGCCGATGTCGAACCGGAAGGGATCGTCGAAGATCTCCTCGTCCCGGTTTCCCGACGCATAGGCCAGATACACCGATTCGCCGGCGGCTATGGGTACACCACGCACCTCGGTGTCAGCGGTCGCGGTCCGCATGAACTCCTTGACCGGCGTGGTCCACCGGATCATCTCCTCGATCGCCGTCGGCAGCAGGCCGGGGTCTGCGTTCAGCCGGGCCAGCTCGGCCGGATGGTCGATCAGCGCACGAAGGCCGCCGGAGATCGCATCCTTGGTGGTGTCGTGTCCGGCGCTGGCGATGATGACGTAGTAGGACACGGTGTCCATGTCCGAGAGCGGTTCGCCGTCGATGGTGCCGTTGGCGATCGCCGAGGCCAGGTCATCGGTGGGATGGGCGCGCCGCGATGCCGTCAACGCCGCGAAGTAGGTGAAGAAATCCATGAGCACGGCCAGGATCTCATCGCTGCCGCCCGCGCCGCGCTTGTGTTCGGCGTCGTCACCTCCGAACAGCTCCTGGGTGAGTTTGAGCATCCGCGGGAAGTCATCCTCGGGCAACCCCAGCAGCGACAGGATCACATACAGCGGGTAGTTGACCGCGACATCGGTGACGAAGTCGCACTCGGGGCCGGTATCGCGCATCAGGTCGACGTATCGCTTGGCCAACTCGTCGACGCGAATCTTGAGATCCCGCATGGCTTTCGGCCGGAACCAGTCCGCACCGACCTTACGGATGTCGCGGTGGTGCGGGTCGTCCATGTGCACCAGGGTGCGCAGCCCGATGCCCGCTTCCTGCTGCGCCTTGAGCGCGTCGTCACTGCCCGCCGGCATCAGCAACGGACGCGGACCGCTGACGAACAATGCGTTGTCGCGTTCGATGGCCATGATGTCCGCGTGCTTGGTGATCGCCCAGAACGGCCGGTACGGCGGGTTGTCCACCCAGGCCACCGGCTCGTTGGCACGCAACCAGCTCAGGTTGGTGTGCAGTCGTTGATCATCGGCATAGGCAGACGGGTCGGCCAGCACCTTTCCGTGCTCACTGGCGCTGCGATCGGTCACCGTGGTCATGGCGCCCATGGTGCCACGCGCCGCTTGCGCCTGCGCTCGCCGATGGCCGCGAACCGGGTCGTCAATCCGTCGATGAATGACGTCAGCGCCAATTCGAAACTCGCCGTGTCGATTTCATCGGCCTTTCCCCGGAGCAGGTGGGCCTGGTTCATGTGTGGATAGCGGTCGCGGTAGACCTGCACATCGTCGGCGAATCCCCGGGAGAACGACCCGACGGTGGAGCCGAGCACCAGCGACCTGGTCGCCGCACCGATCAGCGTCGCGTCCCGCGGAGGCCACCCGGCCCGCACCAGCCCACCGTGTACAACATCGGCGATGCGCAGGCTCGCGTCGCGCTGCCCGATCCCGCCGGCCAGGTAGGGCACCAGGTTGGGGTGTGCGGCCAGCGCGGCCCGGTAGGAGCGCGCCCAGTCGGCCAGCCCGGCAGGCCAGTCCGCGCCGTCGTCGAAGGCTTTGGTTTCGACGTCGCTGATGACGCGGCTGGCGACGTCGTCGAGGACGTCGTCCTTGGTGGGGTAGTGCTTGTAGAGCGAGGCCGCCTGCACACCGAGTGCGGTGGCGAGCTTACGCATCGACAGCCCCTCCAGGCCGTCGCCATCGATCATCTCCAGCGCTGCGTCACGGATGCGGTCCCTGCTGAGCAGTGGGACACGAGGACGGCCCATGACGTACCTCGCCTTCCGGACACTTGCCTTAGCTAACGATGTTAGCTTAGTATGGAACCCATAAGCTAACACTGTTCGCTATTGGGCGCTACGCCCCGAGGAGACATCGATGCGCAGGACCGTTTTCAACCAGGAGCACGAGGACTTCCGCGCCATGATCCGCGCGTTCATCGAAGCCGAGGTCGCGCCGGTCTACGACAAGTGGTTCGAAGAGGGCATCGCCCCGCGCGACTTCTACTACAAGCTCGGCGAGCTGGGCATCTTCGGCATCGAGATCCCGACCGAGTACGGCGGGGCCGGCCTCGATTCCTACAAATTCCAGGCAGTCATCACCGAAGAGTGCGCACGCGCGGCGGTGTCCTTCGGCGGCTCCAGCGTGCACGTCGGCTTGTGCCTGCCGTACCTGAAGGCGCTGGCCACCGAGGAGCAGAAGCAGCGTTGGTATCCCGGCATGATGAGCGGTGAGACCATGTTCGCCATCGCGATGACCGAGCCGGGAACGGGTTCGGATCTGGCCGGGATGCGCACCACGGCGAAGCCCTCCGGCGACGGCACGCACTACATGCTGAACGGGTCGAAGACCTTCATCACCGGCGGCGTGCACGCCGATCGTGTCATCGTGTGCGCCCGCACCGCCCCGCCTCGCGAGGATGACCGCCGCTTCGGGATCACCCTGCTGGTCGTGGACACCAAGTCCGAGGGTTACCAGGTCGGCCGCAAGCTCGACAAGCTGGGCCTGCGGGTGTCCGACACCGCCGAACTCAACTTCACCGACGTGGTCGTGCCCGCCGAGGACGTGCTCGGCGAGGTCAACATGGGCTTCTCCTACCTGGGCCAGAACCTGCCGCGCGAACGTCTCGGAATCGCCGTCGGCGCCTACGCGCAGGCCAAGGCCGCGGTGCGGTTCGCCGTCCAGTACACCAAGGACCGTACGGTCTTCGGCAAGCCCGTCGCCGCGTTCCAGAACACGAAGTTCGAACTCGCGGCATGCCAGGCTGACGTCGACGCGCTGGAGGCGGTCATCGACCGAGCCATGGAAGCACATGACATCGACGAATTGACCGCCGCCGACGCCGCCTCGGCCAAGCTGTTCTGTACCGATGTCGCCGCCCGCGTCATCGACCGCTGCCTGCAGTTGCACGGTGGCTACGGGTACATCAACGAGTACCCGATCGCCCGCTTGTACGCCGACAACCGCGTCAGCCGCATCTACGGCGGCACCAGTGAGGTCATGAAGATGATCATCGCCAAGAACATGGGCCTCTAGACTCAGGGCGTCCAGGTTCCGTACGGGACAAGAGGATTGGTCCCGTACGGAATGTGCGGATTCGCGCCGCCGGTCGACTGCTCACGCGGGATGACAATCGTCGGCACGTGCTGGTTCGGGCTGCCGACCGCCGGCCGCGGCCCGAGCTCGGCCGGGACATTCGGTGGAAGAACCACGGCACCGCCGGGTCCGGCGGCTTCTGCCGCGGCAACGCGGTCATGGGTGATGGTCGGGTCATTCAGTGGCATCGTGTCAGCACCCATGAATGTCCCAACTCCGACAATGACTTTCGCCGCTCCCGCGGTCAGCATCTCGATCATGTCCTCCACGATGCCGGACAGATCTGCGCACAGCCACGTTCTCTAAGCGACCTCATATCTATCGGCGATCGGTGAGCGGACCGCCGGCAGCACGCCAGTGCACCAGGCCACCGCTCATGTTGACTGCATCGAAACCGTTCTCCACCAGAAGATTTGCCGCGCCTGCCGAGCGCAGTCCACCGGTGCAGAAGGCGATGATCAACCGATCGTCGGGCAGGTCCAAGCAGCGCTGTGGTAGCGCCTCCAGCGGAATGTGCACGGCGTCGGGGATGTGCACGCGGTTCCATTCGAAGTCCCGGCGGACGTCCACGACCAGGGCACCCTCGGCAACTAGCTGGACCGCTTCGGCGGCGGTGACCGACGGCGGGCGGCGTAGGAAGTGCCGAATGCTCATGCGCGCTGCGCTTCTCGCCGCACATTGATCATGGTGAGTGGACCGCTGAGTACAGGTACCAGCGCGCCGATACGTGTGCGGGCGCGCAGTCCCCGCCCCAGCAAGGCAATGACGGCCACCGTGAGGTACAGCGCTCCGTGTGCGGGCCCCAAAATCCTTGTGACGGAGTGGTCGTGCACGGAGACGAGATTGCCCAGCAGGGCGAGGACACTGATGAGCTCGAGTGCCGAGAGCACCGCGAGAGTACGCAGCAGTCGGCTCATGCGAGGTGCGCTCCGGGACGCACGATCATGAGGATGACCACGATGGTCCACAGCAGATTGAATATCCCCGCGAGCATGCCGAGTCGACGCAGGGCGGCCGTGTCGACGGGGGAGTCCAGTGCCTCCCGTTGACGCGGTGCGATCTGCAACGCGAGCAACCCGCCCGCGACCGCGGTGAGCACCATCGCGACGATGATCCACACCTCCGTGACGCGGCCCTGGACGACGGCGAGCAGGAGTCCGACGACCGGGACTGCGAGCGCCAGTGCACCGTAGACACGGGTGATCCGATGGAGCGCTCCGGCGATATCGGCGCTACCGTCCGCCCTCGCATAGCGCGGAAACAGACTGGTGGACACGGCAATCGGACCTACGAACAGGATCCCCGCCAGTACGTGCACGGACAGCAACACGGATTCCATAACCTTCAGCTTAACTGAAGGTTATGGGGAAGGCGAGAGTACTCGGGTGATGTACGCCCGCAACGCCGCCGTGAGCTCCGGATGCTGCGAGGCGAAATCCGCGTCGAGCCGGGCCACCACCTCGGCCGCCCGGACGAGCAGTTCGTCCCCGGTGGGGGTGGCACGCAGCGTCGATGCAGCCCCGGCGTGCGCGGTGCCGTCGTCGACCAACCCAGCCTCGACCAGCGCCGCCACGGCGGCATGCGCGCTCTGCACGGTGATGCGAGAGCGCCTGGCCAGCTCACTGAATGAGATACCCGGCGTCCCGCGGATGTGGCCCAACAGTCCGTACTTGCGGGTGCTCAACCCCAGTGGCTTCAGCGCGTCGGTGAAGGCGGCCTCCCACACCCGACTGACAGTGAGGAGACCGACCGTCGGACTGAAAGGGGGCGGCTCGGCCATGCAGGCAGGCTACCCGGCCTGCGGTGCCCACCTCAGGGAACAGGGACCGCGGGTTGCGCCGCCCGGAAGTCCGCGGCGCTGGTCGGCACCCCCGCGATGCGGATGATGGACGCCAGCTTCCACTTCTCCTGCAGCCCTGCGTCGTCCTTGTTGTCGACACCGGGCCGCAGCAGCGGGTCGCTC
Organism: Mycobacterium sp.; assembly: GCA_023264765.1. Taxonomy (GTDB): domain Bacteria; phylum Actinomycetota; class Actinomycetes; order Mycobacteriales; family Mycobacteriaceae; genus Mycobacterium. Next base: position 23,131 of record JAHFVC010000031.1, read on the forward strand.
GCCGGCGTCCAGCCCGGCTCGATGTTGATCCACGAACGGGGGTCGCCGGCCAACAGGCCCGCAAAGACCGCAGCGACGATCACCGATCCCACCGCACCGAGACGTTCTCCACTCGTGGTGGTTTCGGCTTCCTTGAGGATGTAGAACCACAACGAATCGGGCTCACCCGGATCCAGGTCGATCGGATCGAGACCGATTTTCCTCGCTACGTCGCGGCCGGCGGGCAGTTCCAGACGAATGCCGCGCAGCAGATTTCGGGCGGCCAGCACGTTGTTCGCCGAGCCGGGCGCGCCTTCGTGCAGGAAGGCCAGCGCGTTGGTGAGCTTGGTGTCGATCTGGTGGGCTCGCTGGGGGAACTCGCCTATCGAGCTCGTCATCGGAAGGAACCAGTCCCACTCGATGGCGTTCTTGACTCCGATCGGGCGGAACCCGCGAAGATCATCGATGTCACCATCTGTCGTGTTGTCGAAGATGGGGACGAAATCAACGTCGGCGGCGCCCCGGATGATGTTGGTCTTGTATTTCGATCGAACCAGGGAGTGGCCGAAACGATAGGCAGCACCGGAGAATTCGACCGGCATGTACGGCTGGTCACGCCAGCTGTAGATCTCCTTGAGTCCGCGATTCCACACCACACGACCGTCCGCCGTGAGGTCTCGGTTCAGCGCGACGCCGTGCACGACAGGGTCGACGATCCGTTTGACGAAGTCGTGCCAGACAACCCACTGGTAGAGCCACCGGAGGGTGGTGCGAGCGGCGGTGAATGGATCAGCCAGTCCCTGTGCAACGGCACGATCGACCAGTTCGTTGTGCGCCGACAGGAAGGCCAGATGCAACTGACTCACGATGCTGTTCTCGTCGTTGCGCGGGTCGCCGATCAGTGCACGTCCTGTGCTGTTGCGTGGGAGATCGTGCAGCGTCGTCTCCGCGACGTCGCCGAGCAGGAATTTTGCCGCGCTCGGCTCCGAGTCGGGGTCGTACAGGTATGGCTGATCGTCCGGGCCGCGACCGTAGAGGTTGTCGAGGTCGAGACGTGGGGTGCGGAAGTTGAGCAGCCGGTTCGGATCATTCTCGCGTTGCAGACTCGACGTGGGGTCGAAGGTGATGTCGTGATCGATGAACTGGCCGAAGTAGGTGTAGCCGGCGGGGATCGACGACCCGAACTTGAGGTCCGCTGCGTCCTCATCGATCCCGGCCGGCGGGGACGGCGGCCCACCATCCGGAAACTCGATCATCAACGTGTTGGCGATGCCGAGCGCCCACTGCTGCAGCGCGTCGGCGTCGGTGATCGGCCGGCCCGTGGCATCTGTGGGGCGCCAGGGATCGAGTTCATCGAACAGGCGCCCGAACGGGCCTTGGTAGAACCGCGAACGCGGCGCTGTCACGTCAGATGACGAAGTGGATCCATGAGGCATGATCGCGGGCTCTCTACTCGGCCGACTCGGTTACACATCCGACGTTGCCAGTCATACGGCCCGTCGCCATGAGTAGTCACCTACGCGAATACCGGTTTTACACCAGATCTTTCGCGGTCACCGAGCAAGTCCCGCTGTCCCGCAAGTCACATGCGTGCCGCGGATCGGCAACTCACGACGCACAACACCACCACGAGGATCTCGGCGACCAGACTGACCACCGCATACGGCTGCGGCTCCCAGCCGTGTTCGGTGAAGCCCGCGAAACCGAGAGTCCGGGACATGGCAAAGGCAACGAGCGCCCCGGCCGACGCCAGCGCGGCGCCGGCCCGCATCCATCCCGGCCCGCCGGCCAGGATGAGGATCGCCAACGCCACGGAAACCGCAGTCAGCACCAGGAAGCCCGGCCCGACGACCGGAATGAAGCGGTAACCGTGAACGTAGAGCCGGGCGTGGGCGATCGCGGTGGCGGCCAGCCCGGCCGCCACGCCGAGATCGATCAAGCGGGGCCGGTTCACAGCAGCTTCTCCTCTTTGAGCGCCAGTGCCAGGTCGCCCTTGGTGAACGTGACCTCTCGGATACCGAGGGCATCCTGGAGTTGGCTGGCCGGCAGGGTCAGCGGTTTGGGCGCCGGACCGTCGCCGGGGTGGGGAAGCGGGTAGGCAGTGGTGGTGCCGCTGTAGAAGGTGACATTTCCTTCGGTCTTGGAAAAGAGCTGGTGCACATGACCGTTCAGGCACGTGACGGACGCAAACCGGGCCATGTAGCTCAATGCCTGTGCCGAATCATCGGTGCCCCAGCCCCATTCGGGGTACATCGCGAAGAGCGGGATATGACTGAACACGATGATCGGGGTGTCCGAGGACAGGGGAGCCAGGTCTTTGCGGATGAAGTCGAGTTGATCAGCCCCGAGGTGGCCGAGCTTCTTGAGATTCAGGGTGTTCACCAGACCGAGCACATGCACGCCGGCGATGTCGAAGCTGTACCAACCGTCGCCCCGACTGCCCGCGCCGAACGCGGCCCGGTATTTCTGACCGGCGTCGTCGACCGAATCGTGCTCGCCGGGCACCGTGAAGATGTGCGCGGTGTTGATTCCTGCCATCATCTGCTTCACCTGGTCGAACTGATCCGGCGTCGCCAGATGCGTGAGGTCGCCGGTGTGGATGACGAAGTCCGGTGTGTATCCCAAGTTGTTGATCTGGGTGATGGCGCGCTGAAACGAGCCGACGACGTCGGGGTTGGCAGTTCCCTTGAAACCCAGATGACTGTCGCTGACCTGTGCGAACCGCAGGCTCGGGCGGACCGCGTCGGCTGCCGTCGAGGTTCCGGCGACATGTGAGAGCACTTCGCCGCCGACCACGGCAAGACCGACGGCGGCACCGAACCAGGCCCCGTGCCGCATCAGTTGCCGGCGCGTCATCGAATGCGGATCGCGCTCGTCGGTCATGGCTGCACCACCACGGTGCCGTGCATGAACGGGTGGATGCTGCAGATGTAGTCGAACGTGCCGGGGGAGGCGAACGTGAAGGCATACGTCCCGTTCGCATCCAGGCCCGGCGAATGGAACGAATTGTCCCCCGCCACAACGGTATGCGGCTCCTCGTCCTGATTCGTCCACACCACCGTCTCACCCGGCTTGACTGTGAGGACGGCAGGGGTGAACGCGAAATTCGTGATCGTGACCTTGGTCCCCGCCACGGGGACGGACGATGTCGCCGTACCCGCCTGAGGCATCGGCGACGCGGCACTCATCCCCGGCATGCCGGGCATCCCGACCGACGTGCCCCCGTTGGGACCGAAGTCGACGGTGGGGTCAGACGGGGCTGCCGGCGCGGAGCAGCCGGCCAGCGCAATCGCCGTGATCAAGGCGCCCAGGCGGCGCCGGAGTGGAAACATTGATGTACCTCCGGGCTGACGGTTGTCCGCGGTGCGGAGCGGTCACCGAGAGATAGGGACCTCGGTTACACCGGCCCGTGTAACCCGGCCACCTATCTACGGGTGCGCGGTCTCGCCGACCGCGCGGGACGGAAGGTGGGAGCGATGCTGGTGGGGAGTCCCGGTGGCGACGCATCCTGAGCGCGTCGGAACGCCCGAGCTGCGTCTGGTGCCGGCGGCGCGCTATCCGAGTTGGGAAGCGGTGTACGAGGACAATGCGACGTGGGTGTACCGGACGATCTTCGCCAGGGTCGGCAATCAGGCTGACGCCGAGGATCTGACGTCGGAAGTATTTCTGGCAGCGATGCGCCCGCTGCGGCTGACGGCCAGTGTCGCCGAGGTGCGGGCGTACCTGCGGAACACAGCCCGCACCGTGCTGGCGGCGCATTGGCGGGCCACCATGGGCCGGGAGATCACCTCTATCGACGACGTGGCCGCACCGCCGCACAGCGAGGAAGCGATCAGCACGGCTCCTCGGCGGGTCGCCGAGGTGCTCGACGCGCTTCCCGGCAACTACCGGGCAGTGCTGGAGTTGCGGTTCTTGCACGGCCGCGCGGTGAAGGAGGTGGCCGCAGAGATGGGCATCAGTGTGGCCAACGCCAAGGTTCTGCAGCATCGGGCATTGCGGTTGGCGGCCCAGCTGAGCGAGGGAGGGACCCGATGAATCGCCGCGATGTGAACAGGTTCGTCGACGACCTCTCGGCCGGGCGCCGCCCCACGCCGTTCGTACCCGACGAATTCGAGGCCGAGCAGATGCGTGCCGCGATCGACCTGACCGCGAGCCGGCCCGCCGCCGATGCTCCGCGGCCGGAGTTCCTCGACGATCTGAAGGCGCGGTTGGCCGCCGAGCTGTCGGGATCCGACGCCGCGCCACCTCGGAAGGTGCCCTCGGCGACGCGCAGGCAGGTCATTGTCGGCACCACCGCCGCGGCGACGGCAGCGGTCGCGGCCGTGTCGGTGGACCGGTTGCTGAGTGGGACCCACGCGCCGGAGAACCCCGACGGTGGCGAGGTGGTACCCACCGACGGTCAGTGGCGGCAGGTCGCCATGACCAGCGACGTGGTCGAGGGCAGCATGCACCCGTTCGATCTGGGCTCGGTGAGCGGTTTCGTCCGGCGGACGCAGGGACGCGTGGAGGCGGTATCCGGGGTGTGCACCCATCAGGGCTGCAAGCTGTGGTTCGACCGGCCCGCCGAGCAGTTGCGGTGCCCGTGCCACCTGACTTCGTTCTCGCCCGCCGGCCAGGTCGTCACCCATGCGCTGCCGACAGCACCGAAGGCGTTACCGCACTTCGATGTTCGTGAGCGCGACGGGATGATCGAAGTGCTGGCGCCACCGCCGACCCAGCCGGCATGAAACCCGCCCAGCTTCGCGTGGTTCACTGGCTCGGTGAGTTCACGCGGTTGGGTTCTGTTCGCCGCGATGGGCGTGCTGTGGGGGATCCCGTATCTGCTCATCAAGATCGCGCTCGAAGGGCTGTCGGTTCCGGTACTGGTGTTCGCCCGCACCGTGATCGGTGCGGCGTTGCTCCTGCCGCTCGTGCTCTCCCGCGCCAACGCCCGAGCCGTCGTCGCCCACTGGAAGCCGCTGCTGGCCTTCGCCTTCTTCGAGATCATCGCTGCCTGGTTGCTGCTCTCGAATGCCGAACGGCACCTGACCAGTTCGACCACCGGACTGCTCATCGCCGCGACGCCGATCATCGCGGTTCTACTGGACCGGGTCAGTGGCGGCACGCACCGCCTCGGCGCGCTGCGCATGATCGGCTTGGCCACCGGGATCATCGGTGTCGCCGTCCTTGCGGGTCCTGGTTTGGCCGGTGGGGGAGCATGGCCGATCGCCCAGGTGCTGCTGGCGGCAACGTGCTACGCGATTGCACCGTTGGTCGCCGCCCGCCATCTGGCTGACGTTCCTGCGCTGCCGTTGACCGCCAGTTGCCTGGCCTTTGCCGCGCTGGTCTATACGGCTCCGGCATTCTTGAGCTGGCCCACCGACATGCCGAGCACACGGGTGCTGGTCGCCACCGTCCTGCTGGCTGTGTTGTGCACCGCCCTGGCGTTCGTCGTCTTCTTCGCCCTGATCCGCGAGATCGGACCCACCCGCGCGCTGGTGATCACCTACATCAACCCCGCGGTGGCACTGGTCGCCGGGGTGCTGATCCTCGCCGAGCCATTGACCGTGTTCAACATCGCCGGGCTGGCACTCATCCTGGTGGGCTCGGTGCTGGCGACGCACCACGCAACGCCGACGCCTATCGAGTCTGACGAAGAAGCGTGCCTGCAAAGTGCCGTGCCGCCGCGAGATCCGCATGGTCCGGACGGGACTTGTTGATACCGCCGACGAGTTTGAACGGCAGCCAGGTGTCCAGAGCGCGGCAACTGAACGTGCCCGCGACGTGGAACCCCTTCAACTCCAATGTCCTTGCAAAACGCGCGGTGTACTGACGGAACGGCGGCTCCGGCAAGCCGCTGGTGGTGAACACGAACGCGGTGCCGCTTTGGCGGGTCGGCAGCGATTGCACGAACTCCCGAAGCCGTGGGTGCAGATTCATGTTGAACACGCCGGAACCGAAGCCGACGAGTTGTGTTGCGGCGAGCGCATCGAGGTCCACCTGCTCGGGCGCGAACACCGGCGCCTGCAACTCAGCGCCGATCGTGTCGGCGATGCGCTTCGTGTTCCCGTGTGACACCGATGTGCAGATGATCATCGCGGTCATCCTGACGTTTCCCTTCCGTTGTGGGCAATGCGTACCCCCCTCGAGACACCGCTGGAAGCGACAATGTGACAGGCAGGGGAGTGAGCTGCGACACATGCCGCCGGAAAGCAGGTACCGCGCTACGCACGCCTGCGTCGACCACGCATCGTAGC
>JAHFVC010000261.1 GCA_023264765.1 Mycobacterium sp.
GGGTACGAGGACCGCCCCGATCCGCGCTGCTTCCGTCGGTGTGTAGGTGTAGTTGCCGGTTTTGGCGTCGACGGTGACGGTGCCCAGCAGGGGCTTGCCCGTCACCGTATAGGTCATCGGGAGCTTGGCTTCGTTGCTGGCGTTGAGGTTTCCGGTGACGGTGCCGTCGCCGGGTGCTGCGCCGGATGCGGTGGGGGTGCCGGCCACGGGTGGGGCGACGCGCCAGTCGGTCTGTAGCTGACGGAACCAGAGCCAGGTCGCTGCCTGCTGGATATCCAGCGGCGGCAGTGGGGTATTCGTGTTGAGCCCCATCAGTTTCAGCACCGCACTCATGACCTTGAGCACGGGCACCGCGATCGCCCGTGGCGGCGCGGTTGTCGCAGTCGGTGTGGTGGTGGCGGTGGGTGCGGCGGCGGTGGTCAGTGCCGTCGTGGCCGTCGATGCAGTCGCGGCGGCACTGGCGGTGGTGGCGACCTTCGAGGATGCCGCGGGTGTCGCCGCAGGGGCGGTGTCCTCGTTGTCCGTGGCGGTGTCGGTCACGGCAGCCTTGACCGAATTCTTCTTCGCGACAGGGGATTTCGTGGCGTGATGACGAGCCGTGGTGAGCCCCGCGGTTTCCGTACCGCTGCCCTCACTCGGCTCCGGATCTGCGCTGGGGGTCGAGTCGTCCTTGGTGGTCGCGGTGGTCGCCGAGGGTTTCTTCTTTTTCTTCTTGGGTGCCGTGGACGGCTGGCCATCGGTGGCGCTCGTCGACGCCGACTCGGTCGTGCTCGATGCTGTACCGGCCGAGGTGCTTGTTCCGTCGTCGGCGTAGGCAACGCCGGTGCCGCTCGCCAACGCAGCCCCCATGCCCAAAGCGACCGCCCCCGCGCCGAGCCAGGCGTAGGGCTCGGGATGGCGGGGAGCGGCGCGATGCGCACCCCGTCCTCTTCTCTTGCTGCCGTGATTGCTTGTGGCGCCCTTCGGCAGCCGGTGTCCACCAGACATCGGATATCCCCCCATTTACCGTGACCAAAGATCCGGACTGCGACTCAGCGCAGTCGAATATTAACGTGCTCGTCAATGACTTGGCAGGGCCGGATTCTGAATACTTTGGAACGCAAGGACTTCGCCGCGGTGGTGCACGATCAAAGGCCAGCGTTCGCGCGCTGCCGAAGCTCGAGAGCGAGAAGGAACGCCAATCCCCTCTCAGCGAGCCCTGAACACCGCCCGCGAGGGAAGCAATGCGACTGGCTCTGAACGTGATTCGGACACCAAGAAGACATCCGGCAGCAAGAAGAAGAAAAAGAAGAGCAAGGTCAACCACAAGAAGCCATCAGGCCGATAGAGGGCACATGCACGTACAAGCCGATTGTGCGCTGAAACATGCTCGACTAGTACGGTTTTGCAAGGGGTTCGACCTTCCAAGGAGGTGAACGATGGCAAATGGCAACGAACTGCTGCTCGACGTCGATGTGGACCCGTGGGGTAGCACGATCAGTATCGAGGACCTCGATACAGACGTTCGACCGGGAGTCCCTGACGGTTTCAAGACCGAGATCTGGTGCTACTCAACGCTTCACTCGATTGACGTCTACACGATGAGTCAGGATGAATCCGAGACAATCGACCGTCTGGTTCGCGTGCAGGTCTTTCGCGGAGCCGACCCAGCGAGTCTCGGAGAACAAGTCTTCGACGGCAAGCTGGAACTGACAACCGGAACCCTGGCAGTCGGTGCCTATCTAGGAACACCTCCCGAGGAACAGCAACTGCACCTCGGCCCCGGCATCGCGCACCTGCAGATCTACACGATGAAGACCATCGAGACAGTGCACTATGGCCTCCGCGAACCGGGCGAGTACCCGATCTCCGGCCCCACTGATGTCAACGTGCTCATCCTGCCGACGTGACCACAGGGGGCACTCAATAGCCGGCGAATAACCAGGCCGCCGCGCCCGTAGTGACAACGACCCCACAAAACACAAAGGTCACGAACCATTTTTGGTTCGTGACCTCATGCATCGCGGTTCTCAGAACCGCTCGCTGTGGGCGAAGGGGGACTTGAACCCCCACGTCCCGAAGGACACTGGCACCTGAAGCCAGCGCGTCTGCCATTCCGCCACTCGCCCGAATGACGGGAGAAACCGTATCACCACTACCGTTGCAGACCCAAACCGTTTGATCCGAATCAAGATCACCCACGCTGACCTGCCCCGACCCGATTCTCAGAGTTCTGTTGGTCACGCATCGAGGCACTTGGCCGATAACATGCGTGTGAGCAGTGTGGCCAGAGCGACACGCAACGCGCGGGGGCACAGCACGACGACGACAGATGGGCGGTGATATGGGTCTCGCGGACCGTATCGAACGTCGCCTCGAGTCGACCGTCGGCGACGCGTTCGCCCGGGTGTTCGGTGGATCGATCGTTCCGCAGGAAGTCGAAGCGCTGTTGCGCCGCGAAGCCGAGGCTCACACCGTGAAGGTCGGTGGAGGGCGCATTTTGGCCCCCAACGACTACATCATTACGCTCAGTGACACTGATCATCAGAAGGTGAGCGCCGATCCGGAACGGACGTCGACGACTTTTGCCCGGCACCTGCAAGGTTTTATTCATGACCAGGGTTGGCAAACGTATGGTGATGTGGTCATCAGGTTCGAGGCCGCATCGACGCTGCACACCGGACAGTTTCGTGCCCGTGGAGCGGTCAACCCCGACTCGACCACCGGCACGCCCGTCCCACCACAGCACGACCGCCCGTCCACCGCACAACCAGGAGTACCAGCGATGACCGACAACCCGAGCTACCGCGGCCAGGGACAGGGGCGGCCCGGCGACGACCAGTACGACGACCGCTACCGCCAGCAAGAGGACCCGCGCGGAGGCCATGCGTCAGATCGTCCCGAACAGGGCGCCCACCCCGACCAGGGCGGCTATCCGCCGCGTCCGGGTGGCTACCCGGACCAGGGCTACCCGCAGCCCCCGGCCCCGCCGTCCTACGAGCAGCGCCCCCCCGCCGGCTACGGCCAGCCGCCCGCCTCTCCTCCGCCGGGCTACCCCGACCAGGGCTACCGCCAGCCGCCGCCGGCCGGCTACCCGCAGCCCCCGGCCTCGCCTCCCCCGGGCTACGGCGAGTACGACTACGGCCGCCCGCCGGCCCCGCCGCGTCCGGATGAGGGCTACGGCCGTCCCCCGGCTCCCGCCGCGCCGCCCTACGAGCAGCCGTCCTACCCCGACCAGGGTGGCTACCCGGACCAAGGTGGCTATGGTCGGCCCGATTACGGCCGCCAGGATTACGCCGCACCCGCAGCCCCGCAGGCGCCCGACTACGGACGCTACGGCGAGCAGCCGGCCGCGCCGGGTTACCCCGACGCCGGCGGCTACGGCGAGCCCGAGGGCTACAACTACGGCCAGGGTTACGGCCAGGGCGGTCAGGACTACGGCCAGGGTTACGGCGCCGAGCAGGCCGCGCCGGCCGGTGGTGCCTACGGCGGTTACGCCGGCGCCGCCACGGTGACGCTCCAGCTCGACGACGGCAGTGGCCGCACCTACCAGCTGCGTGAAGGTGCCAATGTCATCGGCCGTGGCCAGGATGCCCAGTTTCGGCTGCCGGACACCGGTGTGTCGCGTCGGCACCTGGAGATCCGGTGGGACGGCCAGGTCGCACTGCTGTCCGACCTGAACTCCACCAACGGCACCACGGTGAACAACGCTCCGGTACAGGAGTGGCAGCTCGCCGACGGAGACGTCATCCGGCTGGGTCACTCCGAGATCATCGTCCGCGTCCACTGAACGCCCTGAGCTGGGGAGAGGCGGACCGCTCCGGCCTCGCCCCGGCACGTGCCCCGATATCGTGACGGAGCCGAGGGTTGAGAGCCATGGGGGGAAGGACGTCGGATGCAGGGGCTAGTTCTGCAGCTGACGAGAGTCGGTTTCCTGCTGTTGCTGTGGTTGTTCATCTGGTCGGTGCTGCGCATCCTGCGCACTGACATCTACGCCCCGACCGGCGCGGTGATGGTCCGGCGGGGCCTGGCCTTGCGGGGTTCGTTGCTGCCCAACCGGGAGCGGCGCCACATCGCCCGGCACATGATCGTCACCGAGGGGGCGCTCGCGGGGACCCGCATCACCCTGAGCAGCCAACCCGTGCTGATCGGCCGGGCCGACGACTCGACACTGGTGCTCACCGACGACTACGCATCGACACGGCACGCCAGGCTGTCCCCACGGGGCTCGGAATGGTATGTGGAGGACCTAGGATCGACCAACGGTACATACCTTGACAGGGCGAAGGTGACGACGGCGGTAAGGGTTCCGATGGGAACGCCGGTACGAATCGGCAAGACGGTAATCGAGTTGCGGCCATGACCTTGGTTTTGCGTTATGCAGCGCGCAGCGACCGCGGACTGGTCCGCGCAAACAACGAGGACTCGGTGTACGCCGGTGCGCGCCTGCTGGCGCTCGCCGACGGCATGGGCGGTCACGCAGCGGGTGAGGTGGCCTCACAGCTGGTGATCGCCGCACTGGCTCATCTCGACGATGACGAGCCCGGCGGCGACCTGCTCAAAAAGCTGAACGACGCGGTGCACGAAGGCAACTCGGCCATCGCCGCACACGTCGAGGCCGACCCCGAACTGGAGGGTATGGGCACCACGCTCACCGCCATCCTGTTCGCCGGAGGCCGGCTGGGCCTGGTGCACATCGGCGATTCGCGCGGCTATCTGTTGCGCGACGGCGAGCTGAATCAGATCACCAAGGACGACACGTTCGTCCAGACACTGGTGGACGAGGGCCGTATCACCGCCGAGGAGGCGCACAGCCACCCGCAGCGGTCGCTGATCATGCGTGCCCTCACCGGCCACGAGGTGGAGCCGACCCTGATCGTGCGGGAGGCCCGCGTCGGTGACCGGTACCTGCTCTGTTCGGACGGACTGTCCGACCCGGTCAGCCACGACACCATCCACGAGGCCCTGCAGATACCCGATGTGGTGGACAGCGCGGACCGGTTGATCGAGTTGGCCCTGCGCGGCGGCGGACCCGACAACGTCACCGTGGTGGTGGCCGACGTGGTCGACTACGACTACGGCCAAACCCAGCCGATCCTGGCCGGTGCGGTCTCCGGGGAAGACGACAACACCGCTCCCCCGAACACCGCGGCGGGACGGGCATCGGCGTTCAATCCCAAACGGACCGCTCCGAAACGGGTCGTCAACCCACCGGAGGAACTCCCAAAAGCGCACCGCTCCAAGCGGCGTCTGGTGATCGCGGGAGTCGTGGTGTTGTTGGTCGTGCTGGCCGGCTTGGCGGTCGCACGGGAGATCATCCGCAATAACTATTACGTCGGTGAGCAGGACGGCACCGTCTCCATCATGCGCGGCGTCCAGGGTTCGTTCCTGGGCCTGTCCTTGCAGGAACCCTTCCTGGTCGGCTGCCTCAACGCGCGAAATGAGTTGTCGCTGATCAGTTTCGGGCAGTCCAAGACCAACCTGGACTGTGAACTGCTCGGCGTCGACGACATCCGGGAGTCCGAGCGCGCCCAGGTCGCCGCGGGGCTACCTGCGGGCACCCTCGACGACGCGATCAGTCAGATCAACGAACTCGCCCACAGCTCGGTGCTGCCGATCTGTGCCCCGCCGACCACGACGACCAAGCCCACCCCGAAACCGAGTCCGGCACCCAGCCCTGCACCGGTCACCCCGCCGGCCCCGGCACCCGTTACCTCCGGAGCCCCGGTACCCACGAGCAGCAGCGCGGCGCCGACACCCGCACCGACCACCACAGGTACCGTGCCTCCCGCCCCTGCTCCCGCACCTGCACCCACCACCACCCAGGCACCGACCGTCACGGCACTCCCCCCCTCACCGCCGGAGCCGGGCACCACGTGCCGGACGGCGTCATGACCACAGCTCCCCAGTCACCCGTCGCCGTCACGCCGCCGCTGCCCAACCGGCGCAACGCCGAACTGGGGCTGCTGGGCTTTGCCGCGGTGATCACCACCGTGGCCCTGCTCATCGTGGAGGCCAACCAGGAGCAGGGTCTGAGCTGGGATCTGCTGCAGTACACCGTGGCCTACCTGGCCCTGTTCGCCGGCGCGCACCTGGCCGTCCGGCGTTTCGCGCCGTATGCCGATCCCCTGCTGCTGCCGGTGGTAGCGCTGCTGAACGGCCTGGGGCTCATCATGATTCATCGCCTCGACCTGGCCGCCGCACCGATGAACCCGGACAGCCCGACAGCCAACCAGCAGATGCTGTGGACGCTGGTCGGCGTCATCGCCTTCTCGGTGATCATCATCGCCGTGCCAGACCACCGGGTGCTCGCCCGCTACGGCTACCTGTGCGGGCTGACCGGCCTTGTGCTGCTGGTGATTCCGGCACTGCTGCCGTCGAAGTACTCCGAGCAGAACGGCGCCAAGATCTGGATCCAATTCCCCGGCTTCTCCATCCAGCCCGCGGAATTCTCCAAGATCCTGCTGCTCATCTTCTTCTCCGCGGTGCTGGTCGACAAGCGTGAACTGTTCGTCAGCGCAGGAAAGCACGTACTGGGAATGGATCTGCCCCGCCCCCGCGACCTGGCCCCGCTCCTGGTGGCCTGGGCCGCATCGGTGGGCGTGATGGTCTTCGAGAAGGACCTGGGTACCTCCCTGCTGCTGTACACCTCCTTCCTGGTGCTCGTCTACGTGGCGACCGGCCGACTGACCTGGGTGCTCATCGGGCTGGCCCTGTTCGCCGTGGGAAGCGTTGTGGCATACCAGCTTTTCGGCCACGTCCGGGTCCGGGTGCAGAACTGGATCGACCCCTTCGCCGATCCGGACGGCGCCGGGTTCCAGATGGTGCAGTCGCTGTTCAGTTTCGCCACCGGCGGCATCTTCGGCACCGGCCTGGGCAACGGCCAGCCGGGCACCGTCCCCGCCGCCTCAACGGATTTCATCATCGCGGCCATCGGTGAGGAACTCGGACTGGTCGGTCTGGCCGGCGTGCTGATGCTCTACACCATCGTCATCATCCGCGGGCTGCGGACCGCGATCGCCGTGCGCGACAGCTTCGGCAAGCTGCTGGCGGCCGGGCTGGCCTCGGCGCTGGGCGTCCAATTGTTCATCGTCGTCGGCGGGGTCACCAAGTTGATCCCGTTGACCGGCCTCACCACGCCGTGGATGTCTTACGGCGGTTCATCTTTGGTGGCCAACTACATACTGCTGGCCATCCTGATGCGGATCTCGCATGCCGCCCGGCGGCCCATCACCGCCAGCCGGGGCCCGAACCCCACCCCGATCGCCTCGGCCAGCACGGAGGTGATCGCGAAGGCATGAACACCGCCCTGCGTCGTCTCTCCGTCAGCATCATGGTGCTGATCGTGCTGCTGCTCGGCAACGCCACCTTCACCCAGGTGTTCGCGGCCGACGGTTACCGCGCCGATCCGCGCAACCAGCGGGTGCTGCTCGACGAGTACTCCCGCCAGCGTGGCCAGATCTCCGCGGGCGGTCAGCTGCTGGCCTACTCGGTGTCCACCAACGGCCGGTTCCGGTTCCTGCGGGTGTACCCCAACCCGCTCACCTACGCTCCGGTCACCGGTTTCTATTCGCTGCAGTACTCCAGTAGCGGACTCGAACGCGCGGAGGACACCATCCTCAACGGTTCCGACGAGCGTCTGTTCGGCCGGCGCCTCGCCGACTTCTTCACCGGTCGCGACCCGCGCGGCGGCAACGTGTCGACGACGATCAACCCGCAGGTGCAGCAGGCCGCCTGGGACGCCATGGAGCACGGCTGCGACGGCCCGTGCAAGGGGTCCGTGGTGGCGCTCGAGCCGTCCACCGGCAAGATCCTCGCGATGGTGTCCGCACCCTCCTACGACCCCAACGAGCTCGCCAGCCACGACGGCAGCGAGCAGTCGGCGGCCTGGCAGCGGCTGCGCGACAACCCGGACACCCCCCTGGTGAACCGGGCCATCTCGGAGACCTACCCCCCTGGTTCGACATTCAAGGTCATCACCACCGCCGCGGCCTTGGCGGCCGGCTCCACTCCCAACACCACGCTGACGTCCGCGGCGCGGATCGCGCTGCCGGACAGCACCGCGACGCTGGAGAACTACGGCGGATCGACCTGCGGCAACGGCCCGACGGCCACGCTGCGCGAGGCGTTCGCCCGGTCCTGCAACACCGCCTTCGTCCAACTCGGTCTCAACACCGGCGCGGACAAGCTGCGGGCCGCAGCGCGGGCCTTCGGACTGGACGAGGCGCCCGCGCCGATCCCGCTGCAGGTCGCCAACTCGACCATCGGCCCGATTGACGACGGGGCAGCGCTGGGTATGTCCAGCATCGGACAGAAGGATGTCGCGGTGACACCCCTGCAGAACGCCATGGTCGCGGCCACCATCGCCAACGACGGCGTCACCATGACGCCGTATCTGGTCGACGGGCTCAAGGGCCCGGACCTGTCCAACATCGCCACCACCGCACCGCAGGAGCGCAGCCGAGCGGTGTCGCCGCAGGTCGCAGCTACACTTACTGATCTGATGGTCGGCGCCGAGCAGGTGACGCAGCAGAAGGGAGCCATCGCCGGCGTGCAGATCGCATCGAAGACGGGCACCGCTGAACACGGAACGGACCCCCGCAACACCCCGCCGCATGCGTGGTACATCGCATTCGCCCCGGCGCAGGCCCCCAAGGTGGCAGTCGCCGTGCTCGTGGAGAATGGGGGCGACCGATTGTCCGCCACCGGCGGTGCGGTGGCCGCCCCGATCGGGCGGGCCACCATCGCCGCTGCTCTGCGGGAGGCATCATGACGGCCCGGGTGGGTGTGACGCTGTCCGGCCGGTACCGGCTGCAGCGTCTGATCGCGACCGGCGGCATGGGCCAGGTGTGGGAAGGACTGGACACCCGGCTCGGCCGACAGGTCGCCATCAAGGTGCTCAAGGCCGAGTTCTCCGAGGATTCCGAGTTCGTCGACCGGTTCCGCGCCGAAGCGCGCACGGTCGCGATGCTCAACCACCCCGGCATCGCCAGCGTCTACGACTACGGCGAGACCGAGATCGAGGCCGGCGAGGGCCGCACCGCATACCTGGTGATGGAACTGGTCAACGGCGAGCCGCTGAACTCCGTCATCAAACGCACCGGGCGGCTGTCCCTGCGCCACGCGCTGGACATGCTCGAGCAGACCGGCCGCGCGCTGCAGGTCGCGCACACCGCCGGCCTGGTGCACCGCGACGTCAAACCCGGCAACATCCTGATCACCCCCACCGGGCAGGTGAAACTCACCGACTTCGGCATCGCCAAAGCCGTCGACGCCGCCCCGGTGACCCAGACCGGCATGGTGATGGGCACCGCGCAGTACATCGCACCCGAGCAGGCGCTGGGCCGCGATGCGACCGCCGCCAGCGACGTGTACTCGTTGGGTGTCGTTGGCTACGAATCACTTTCGGGTAAGCGGCCGTTCACCGGAGACGGTGCGCTGACCGTCGCGATGAAGCACATCAAGGAGCAGCCCGCGCCGCTGCCCGCCGACCTGCCGCCCAATGTGCGCGAGCTGATCGAGATCACGCTGGCCAAGGAGGCCAACCACCGCTACGGCTCGGGCGGCGCGCTCGCCGACGCCGTGGCCGCGGTGCGCGCCGGCCGCCGGCCGCCGCGCCCCAACCATGCGCCGACCATCGGCCGGGCCACTCCCGCGGCGAT
>JAHFVC010000262.1:0-6900 GCA_023264765.1 Mycobacterium sp.
CGGCGACCCGTTGCGGCAGTACCAGGGACTCGACAGCCGAGGCAGGCAGGGCCACGCCGGACAGTTGGTCGATGACCGCGGCCAGCCCGTCGACACCGCGATTCTGGGTCGAGCCGACGTGCTGCCAGGCCGGTAGGAACCGGCCGTATGCCGCGGTGCTGACCGGCTCCACTGCCGCGCGCAGGGCCGCCAGCGACCGCCGCCGCAGGATCTTCAGAACGACGGCGTCACACCACTGTTCGCCCGCGTCGCTGAACTCGCCGCGCACCAGCTTTCCGTCATTGGCCATCCGGCCTAGCACATCGGCAGTGACCCGCAGTCCCAGGCCGAACCGGGCGGCAGCCTCGTCGGTGCCGAACGGGCCGCGGGTGCGTGCATAGCGGCCCAGTAGCTCACCCAACGGGTCGGCGGACGACTCCAGGAAGGTCAACGGAATCCCGACCGGCACCGCCACCCCGACACCGTCGCGCAGCAGTCCGATGTCTTCGATGGACACCCACCACGTCGCGCCGGCGAACGTCACCGTCAGCGCCCGCCGCGCCGTATGCAGACCCTCCAGCCAGCCGCCGATATCGCTTGTGACACAACGGGCTTTGAGCTCGTCCTCGGTGAGCGGGCCGAGCAGGCGCAGTAGGTCGGCGATGCCCTCGGCGTCCCGGGCGGCACGGTCGGGTTCGAGGTGCTGGAGTTGACGGGAGGTTGCGCGCAGCACCTCCGGGTCGAGCAGATCCCTCAGTTCGACCCGGCCCAGCAGTTCGGCCAGCAGCACACTGTCCAGCGACAGGGCTGCGGCCCGGCGTTCGGCCAGCGGACTGTCGCCCTCGTACATGAAGGCGCCGACGTAGCCGAACAGCACCGATGCCGCGAAGGGCGACGGCGTGGTGGTCTCGACGTCGATCAGGCGAACCCGGCGCTGCGCGATCCGGCTCATCAAGTCGGTCAGCGCGGGCACGTCGTATACGTCCTGAAGGCATTCCCGCACGGTCTCCAGCACGATCGGGAAGTCGGGATATTTGCGTGCCACATCGAGCAATTGAGCGGCACGCTGGCGTTGATGCCACAGCGGAGATCGCTTGCCCGGATGGCGGCGGGGTAGCAGCAGCGCGCGCGCAGCGCACTCCCGGAACCGGGACGCGAACAACGCCGACCCACCCACCTCGGTGGTGACCAGAGGCTCGATCTCATCGGCGTCGAAGACGAAGATGTCTGCCCCCGGCGGCTTTTCGTCGGTATCGGGCAGCCGGACGATGATGCCGTCGTCGGAGGCGGTCGGCTTCTCGTCGATGCCGTAGCGCTCGTGCAGTCGGCGCGACACCGCCAGCGCCAGCGGGCCGTGCACCCGCAGGCCATAGGGGGAGTGCAGGATCAGCCGCCAGTCGCCCAGCTCGTCGTGGAACCGTTCCACGACCAGCGTGGCATCGGTGGGCACCACTCCCGTGGACTGGCGTTGCTCGTCCAGTAGCTGCCACAGGTTTTCCGTGGCGAAGTCGTCGAAACCTGTTTCGCGGCAGCGCACATCGAAGTCGTCGCGGCCCAGCGACGCCAGCTCACCGGTGAACTTACCCACCGCGGCGCCCAGTTCGGCGGGCCGGCCCACACTGTCCCCGCGCCAGAACGGCAGCCGTGCCGGTTGCCCCGGCGCCGGTAGCACCATCACCCGGTCATGGGTGATCTCGGTGATCCGCCAACTGGTGGCGCCGAGAGAGATCACGTCGCCTGGACGTGACTCGTACACCATCTCTTCGTCGAGTTCGCCGACACGAGAGGGCTTTTCGGTGGCGAGGTACACCGTGAACATGCCGCGGTCGGGAATCGCGCCGCCGGAGGTGACCGCCAGCCGCTGCGCCCCCGGCCGCGAGGTCAGGGTGCCGTGGTCCCGGTCATAGACCAGCCGGGGCCGCAGCTCGGCGAATTCGGTGGACGGGTACTTCCCGGACAGCAGGTCCAGGGTGGCTTCGAATGCGCTACGCGGCAAGGTCGCGAACGGCGCACTGCGACGTACGGTGTCGAACCAGGCCTCGGCGTCCAGCGGCTCCAGCGCCGCCGCGGCCACCGTGTGCTGGGCGAGGATGTCGAGCGGGTTGGCGGGCACCGTCATGGACTCGATCTCGCCGGCCTGCATGCGGTCCACGGTGACCGCGCAGTCGATCAGGTCGGTGCGATGGTTGGGGAACAGCACCCCTTGGGAGATCTCCCCGACCTGATGACCGGCCCGGCCGATACGCTGCAGGCCGCTGGCCACCGAGGGCGGCGCCGACACCTGGATGACCAGGTCCACCGCACCCATGTCGATGCCCAGTTCGAGGCTGGAGGTGGCGACGACGGCCCGCAGGCGCCCGCTCTTCAGGTCGTCCTCGACCTCGGCGCGCTGTTCCTTGCTCACCGAACCGTGATGTGCCCGCGCCAGCAGGGTGGGGGCACCGAAGCTCTGGCCACTGGCCATCACGTGGGCGGGCGCGCCGCCACCCACCTTGGGATTGTGCCCGTCGGGCAGCTCGATACCGGTGCGCTCGGCGTGGATCTCGTTGAGCCGGGAGGTCAGTCGCTCGGCCAGGCGGCGGGAGTTGGCAAAGACGATCGAGGAGCGGTGCGACTCGATCAGGTCGACGATGCGTTCCTCGACATCCGGCCAGATCGAGTTGTCGGTCAGATTTGCCATGTCGGGAACCGGCACCTGGACCCTGAGGTCGAAGGTCTTGTCCGCGGGTGGTGCGACGATGTGCGCGGGCGTGGATCCGGCCAGGAAACGCGCCACCTCCTCGGGTGGGCGAACCGTCGCCGAGAGACCGATCCGCTGGGCCGGAGTATCCAGGAGCGCGTCCAGGCGTTCCAGCGAGAGGGCAAGGTGCGCACCGCGTTTGGTTCCCGCGACGGCGTGCACCTCATCGACGATGACCGTCCGCACTCCTGCCAGCGTGTCGCGGGCCGCCGACGTGAGCATGAGGAACAGCGACTCGGGTGTGGTGATCAGGATGTCGGGCGGCTTGGTGATCAGCTCCCGGCGTTGCTTGGGTGTGGTGTCACCGGACCGGACGCCGACGCTGATGGCCGGTGCGGGCTCACCGAGCCGTTCGGCGACGCGGGCGATGCCGGTGAGCGGGGTGCGCAGGTTGCGTTCGACGTCGACGGCCAGCGCCTTGAGCGGGGACACATAGAGCACCGTGGTGCCGGCAGTGCGCTCGGTGCGGGCCAGTTGATCGATGGCCCACAGGAACGCCGCCAGCGTCTTGCCCGAGCCCGTCGGCGCGATGACCAGGGTGTGCCGGCCGTCTGCGATGGCCGACCAGGCCTGGGACTGCGCGGGCGTGGGAGCCGGGAAGGTGGACGCGAACCACTGCCGGGTCAGCTCGCTGAACCGGCCCAGCGGATCGGGTGGGGCCATCCGTCCATAGTGCAGGGCACCACCGACAACCCCGCGAAATCACTGTTCAGCGAGCATCCGGTGCCACGACCGCGGCCAGCCCGGCGGGGATGCCCGGGACCCGGCCGACCGCATCGAGCAGGGCGTGCGCGCAGGTGTCGGCGACGAACCTGCAATCCAGCGCCGGGTCGAGCACCCGCTGACGGCAGAACTCGAAGGTGAACGCCAACCAGCCGTACACCGTCACCCGCAGGTCGCGGGCCACATCGGCCGAGAGTGGCTCAACCGCTGCTGCCGTGATCGCGGCGAGGATCCGGTCGGCCTGCCGGTCGTTGTCGAGGTCGTCGATGCCGCGCAACACCGGGTCGGCGCGGCCCATCCCCATGTACGCAGCCCAGGCGCCGTGCGGGTGTTCCTCGTCGTAGCGCAGGTAGGCCAGCACACCCGCGTGTAACTGGCCGAAAAGGCTCTGCCCGGCCTCGGGTGGATTGTTGGTGGCCTCGAACAGACGCTCGCCCTCGGCCCGGACCACTGCGGCGAAGAAGGCGCGCTTGTCCGGGAAGTAGTGGTACATCAGTGCCCGCGAGATCCCGGCCCGTTCGGCGATCTCGTCGATGCGGACCTCGTCATAGGGGCGTTGGCCGAAAACCTCGGCGCCGAGCTCGAGTAACTCGGTGCGCCGGTCATCGGGCGAGAGGCGTCGCCGTGATCCGCCCATGCCGGAATGGTAGTGGGGATCTGCCGCTACACGAGATCAGGGGCCCTACCGCTCGATCATGGCTGGATCTCGTTGACCGCGTTGAGCCCGTTGAGGGTGGGGGGGTATCCGATGAACGGCAGCAGTTGGGTCAGCGCTGCCAGGAGTTCCGGGTACCGGGAGTACCTCTCAGGCTTTGGGCGCGGCCTCGGTCTGCAGGTTCTCTTGGCTGGCAGCCCAGGACGCGAGCAGCTTGAGCTTGTCGGCGGTAGGAGTGCCCGCGGCGGCCGTGTAGACGTTCAGCTGCAGGCCCGGTTCCGACGGAAGTGGCATCGCCTCGAAGTCGAGGTCGAGCTGACCTACGGCCGGATGGTTGAGGCGTTTGCGGCCGGAGCGGTGAAACCGCACATCCTGCGACGCCCACCGCTGCCGGAACAGCTCGCTGCGTGTCGACAGCTCACCGACCAACGCCACGAGTTGCTCGTCGTGCGGATTTTTTCCGGCCTCCAGCCGCAGCATCGCTGCCGCGTCGCGGGTGATCTGGTCGTAGTCGACGAAGAAGCGCTCGGCCTCGCCGGGATGCAGGTACACGAACCGGGTGGTGTTCGCGGGACGTCGCGGGTCGGCGAGGACCGGAGAGTAGAGCGCGCGGGCGAGTTGGTTCATCGCGAGCACGTCGTGGCGGCCGTTGCGAATCCAGGCGGGGGCATCGGTGATGGCGTCGAGGATCTGTAGCAGCGCCGGGCGCAAGGTCCCGGCAGCCTTCCGCTTTCTGCGGCTGCCCGCTGGACCCGACTCGCGGGCGAGGGCGAAGAGGTGGTCGCGCTCGGCCTCGTCGAGCTGCAGCGCCGAGGCGAGCGAGTCGAGCACCGTCTCCGAGGCCCCGGCCAGGCTGCCGCGTTCCATACGGACGTAGTAGTCCACGGAGACGCCGGCCAGCATCGCCACTTCCTCGCGACGCAGCCCCTTGACCCGGCGATTGCCGCCATAGGCGGGCAGCCCCGCCCGTTCGGGGGTGATACGAGCGCGTCGCGAACTGAGGAACTCGCGGATCTCGCTCGGTAGGTCCATGCCGGGCATCACTTCACGGTAGGCGCGACGCGGCCGCGGTGGGAGGTACTGGTGGTGCCTGCCCCAGCGGGTCCTCCCAGCCTCGCGGGACGGGACTACCGTCAGGCCGTCCGCGCGGACCAGTCGGAAGTACGTTCAGGCGTCGCCTCGGCCAACGCCGTGCGCGTCTTGTCCGCGTCGAAATCCTTGCCGTACACCGGTGTTCCGGGCTGCTGACGCCATGACTCGGAGATCGGGCCGGCATCGACGGGATCGAATCCGAGTTGATCGACGATCGCATGTATCAGCTCGCGGCCCGGTCCATCTTCGCCCGCGACCGGGAGCGCGATGCGTCCCGGAGTGCCGCTGGGCGTTCCGCCTTCGAGCAGGTGCTTCCACCAGATCCCGTTGAAAACCTTGTACACCGGGGCGCCGATCTGTTCGGCGACCCACGCGCTCTCGAGTTGCCCGTCTTCGATCGCCGCGATCTCACCGTCGCGCTGCTGCGGGTAGTAGTTGTTCGTCTCGATGACCGGGGCGCCCGGTCGGCGCGCATCGACGATTCCGTCGGCGAGGTCGGGGACGTTCTTCTGCGGAATGCTCACGATGACGAGCTCGGCGTCGGTCGCAGCGTCCTTGGCCCACACCGCCGTTGCGCCTGTCTCACTGGCGAGGTCCGCGAGGGTCTCGGGCGAGCGTGAGTTGGACACCGCCACGTCGTGCCCGAGTTCGCGCAGCCGCCGCGCCAGGGTGCCGCCGATCTGTCCCGCGCCGATGATCCCGATCTTCATGCATCGCCTCCGTGTGGTGTGGCCCCAGTCGGGCCCAACGCCCGGCGCGTAGGGGCTATTCCGCGGAGACTCCGTACGCCGTCGAGCCGAGCGTGCGTTCGACGAACAACGCCAGGTCGGACTCGTCGATGCCGAGACCCAGCAGGGAGCGCAGATAGATCGGGGCCAGGATGCAATCCACGATGGCGGTGAAGTCCAGTGCGGGCTCACCCCGCTCGCGGGCGCGGTCCAGCATGCCCTGGAACTGCGCCGCCCGGTGCAACAGGGGAGCGATCCGCTGCTCCTCGGTGAGCTCACGGGCCCCGATCAAAGCCTGCAGGAACGCCAACCGCCCAGGCCTGGTGATGTCGGCAGCTGCGGTCCTGGCGTAGGCGAGCAGATCGCCGCGCAACGTTCCGGTGTCGGGCAGCGGTGAGGTCTCGGTGAGCCGGGCCGCTTCGACGTCCAGGATCAGGGCTTCCAGGCTGCCCCAGCGGCGATAGATGCTGGTCGGGTTTACGCCCGCCCGCCGGGCCACGTCGGCCACGGTGAAACCGCCTGGGCCCGTTTCGATCAGCAGCGCGTCCACCGCATCGTGGACCGCAGCGGCCACGCGGGCGCTGCGCCCACCGGGCCGGCGGCGCACATCTGGAGTGTCCGTCATGTGGTCAGCTTAAAGCATCGTCTATTGCTTTTAGTTCCGAACCGTCGTACCGTCGCTTAAAGCAATTAGAGTCGACTTAAGGAGTAGCATCATGAACCGGTCCTCTTCACCGACGACACCTCGTTCTGGTTCGAGACGTTGCGCGTGCTCGGCGCCACCGCGTACGGCGGGGCCGACATCGGCGAGGTGGTGGTGACCGCGCAGGCCATCACCGCGGGCGATTACGACAGCTGGTACGACCAGTGGCTGAGCACCGCCGACCGGATCGCAGTCGAAGCCGAGAAAGCCCATGCCGCAGGGCATGTCGTCAGTGCGCGGGACGGCCTGCTGCGGGCGAGCAACTACTACCGTTCGGCCG
>JAHFVC010000262.1:6910-9633 GCA_023264765.1 Mycobacterium sp.
CATCAGTCACGCCTACACCCGCGCGAGGGACTGTTTCATGGCCGCGGCCGCCCTGTTCGATCCGCCCGTGCTGCCCATCGAGATCCCTTACGAGGGAACGGTATTGCGCGGCTACTTCTATCCGGCGACCCCGCGCGGTGGGATCACCGGGCCGGCACCGACGATCATCATGCACAGCGGGTTCGACGGCACCTGCGAGGAGATGCACTTCCTGGGTGCGGCAGCCGCCCAAGAGCGTGGATACAACGTGGTCACCTTCGACGGACCGGGTCAACCCGCCGCGCTGCACTTCGACGGTCTGGTGTTCCGGCCGGACTGGGAGCACGTGGTCACGCCCGTGGTGGACTGGGTGTTGCAGCGTCCCGACGTCGACCCGAACCGGATTGCGTTGTTCGGTGCGTCGATGGGCGGAGAGTTGGCACCCCGGGCGGCTGCCTTCGAACACCGCCTCGCCGCCTGTATCGCCTTCGACGGTGTCTATGACATGGGCATCACCGTGACCCGAAGCATGCCCGTTCCCCGCGCCGAGGCCGAAGCCGTGCTGCGGGCCGAATCCGCGCCCGAGGTCGACGCGCTGATCGAGCAGTTGATGGCGACCGATCCCAACATCCGCTGGGCCGCAACGCACGGCCAGTATGCGATGGGCGTCGACAGCCCCCGTGCGTTCTTTGCGTCATACCTGGACTACACGCTCGCCGACGGGATCGCCGAGCAGATCACGTGTCCGACCCTGGTCTGCGAGGCCGCCACCGACATCTTCTTCGACGGCCAACCTCAGCTGCTCTTCGACCATCTCACCTGCCCGAAGGAGTTGCTGAACTTCAGCGAGGCCGATGGGGCCGGGGCGCACTGCCAGGCCGGTGCCGGCCGGCTGGCCTTCGCGCGAATCTACGACTGGCTCGACGACACCCTAGGCAGCTCGGTGAGCGGTCAAGGGGTGCCGGTGGAATCCGACGCGGCGCCCAATGCGCGCTGATACCGGCGCATCCCGGCGATCCAGCGGTCGTAGTCGGCCCCCTTGCCGCGGTACATCTCCAGCACCTCCGCATGGGGCAGCACCAGGAACCGGTCGTCGCGCACGCCGGCCAGCACCGCGGCGGCCACGTCGTCTGCGGAGAGCACCTCACCGGCGGTGGTGACGGAATCGGCGGCCAACCGCGCCCCCGGATCTGCGGAGTCCCGAATGCCGGCCAGCAACGGCGTGTCCACCCCCATCGGGCAGACGCAGGTGACACCGATCCCATTGTCCCCGTAGGTGATCGACAACCACTCGGCGAACCCGACGGCGGCGTGCTTGGTCACCGCGTAGCCGGCGGCGCCGACCTGGGTGAGTAGACCGGCTGCCGAGGCGACGGTCACGAAGTGTCCGCCACCGCGTTGTAGCCACTCGGGGATCAAGGCATCCGCCGCCCGGATGTGGGCACGCAGGTTCACCTCCAGGATGCGATCCCAGTCGGCCTCGGTACCGATGCCCGGCGCGCCGATGACGCCGGCGTTGGCGACGTAGACGTCCACCGGCCCGAACTGTGCGCCGGCGGTATCGATCAGCGTGGCGATCCCATCGACCGAACCGGCGTCGGCGCCGACGCCCACCGCTCGGTCGCCGATCGACGACGCGGTGGCTGTGGCCGCGTCGGCGTTGATGTCCCCGGCGACGACGGAGGCACCCGCAGCGGCGAATCCGTGGGCCAGCGCCCGCCCGATACCCGAACCTGCCCCGGTGATGACGGCCACCCGGCCTTCGATCTGCATGGGATGTGTCTACACGAGTTCGCGTAACTCCCGTTTGAGCACCTTGCCGTAGCTGTTCTTGGGCAGTTCGTCGATGTAGACGTAGCGCTTGGGCCGCTTGAAGCGGGCGATGCGCTCCAGCAGATGCGCGTCGAGATCGGCCTCGGTGGCGTGCCCCACGATGAAGGCGACGACCACCTCGCCCCACTCGTCGTCGGGGGCGCCCACCACACACGCCTCGACCACGTCGGGATGCTCGATCAGGACTTCCTCGACCTCCCGCGGGTAGATGTTGCTGCCGCCGCTGATCACCACGTCCTTGCTGCGGTCGCGCAGGGTGAGGAAGCCGTGGGCGTCGAACGATCCCATGTCGCCGGTGTGCAGCCAACCGTCGACGAGGGTGGTCGCCGTCGCCGCGGGGTTGTTCCAGTACCCGGACATGACGACGTCACCGCGGCAGACGATTTCGCCGACCTCGTCGACCGCCGCGCGTGCGCCGTCGGCGGTCAGCACCGCAACGTCGACGCCGGACCGGGCGTAGCCGACCGAACCGAGGGTGGCGTCATCGGCGCCGACGTGGTCGTCGCGGCGTAACCCGGTGATCGTCATGGGTGCCTCGCCCTGGCCGTACAGCTGCACGAAGATCGGACCGAAGGCGGCCATCGCCTTCTTGAGACTGTCGACGTACATCGGGCCGCCGCCGTAGACGATCGTGGTCAGGTTTCGCGGCCTGGGCCGGCCGGTGGCAACGAGGCGTTGCACCATCGTGGGTGCAAGGAAGCAACTCACGCCGGGATGGTGGTCACACAGGTCGAGGAACTCCTCGGGCTCGAACGCCGCCGACTCGGGGATGACCTGCCGGGCGGCGCGCAGCACATAGGGGGCGATGTACAGACCCGAGCCGTGCGACATCGGTGCGCCGTGGATGAGGCTGTGCTTCTCGTCCGGTGCGTCGAAGTCGGCCAGATGCGCCACCGTCATCGCCAACAGGT
>JAHFVC010000263.1 GCA_023264765.1 Mycobacterium sp.
TCCCGGATTGACTCCCAGCCGCCGAATGCGCTGTCGAGGTCGCTGCGGGTGTCGGTCAGCCGACCCTCGGAGTCGATCGCGGAATGAAGGTCGGTGCGGCCCAACGATTCGGCCGCCTCGTCGGGTTCCTGCCACGGACGGCCCACCGGGTTCACATCCAGCGCCCACCCGGTGTCGGGGTCGGCCAGCGCATCGACGTGCCCGCGCACCCGTGGGTCGATCCACGCCGCGCCGGCCTGCACATAGGTCGGCTGCGCGGTAAGGCGTTGCACCAGTTCATAACCAGCGTCGGCAGTCACCTCGGCCAGGTCGTCCAGCGCGGGCCAGGGCCGCTCCGGGTTGACGTGGTCGGGCGTCAGCGGCGAGACGCCACCCCAGTCGTCCACACCGGCGCCCACCAGTGCCAGGCACTCCTCACGGGACACCAGATTCGGCGGCGCCTGGATACGCATCTTCGGCCCCAACACCAGCCGGGTCACGGCGATGGTGGCCAGGAAGTCGTCGATCCCGGTATCGGGCACTGCCGCCATCGCGGTGTGATCCTTGGCGCGGAAGTTCTGCACGATCACTTCTTGAACGTGACCGAATGCCTTGTGCGACTTCCTGATCGCATGCATCGTCTCGGCACGCTCGGTCAGCGTCTCACCGATACCCACCAGCAGCCCGGTGGTGAACGGGATGGACAGCCGGCCCGCGTCGTCGAGGGTGCGCAAACGCACCGTCGGATCCTTGTCGGGGCTGCCGTAGTGCGCCAGACCCTTCGTCTCATACAGTCGCCGCGACGTCGTCTCCAGCATCATGCCCATCGACGGCGCCACCGGCTTGAGCCGCGAGAGCTCGGTCCAGCTCATCACTCCCGGATTGAGGTGCGGCAGAAGGCCGGTTTCCTCGAGCACCCGGATGGCCATTGCCCGCACATAGTCGAGGGTGGAGTCATAGCCGCGTTCGTCGAGCCACTGTTTGGCCTCGTCCCAGCGCGCCTCAGGGCGGTCCCCAAGGGTGAAAAGCGCTTCCTTGCAACCCAATTCCGCACCCCGGCGGGCGACGTCGAGAATCTCGTCGGGCTCCATGAACATGCCCTTGCCCTGGGCGCGCAGCCGGCCGGGCACGGTGACAAAGGTGCAGTAATGGCAGGTGTCCCGGCACAGATGGGTGACGGGAATGAACACCTTGCGCGAGTAACTGACCGGCAATCCCCCACCGGGGCCGCGCCGGCCCGCAGACTCCAGGCCGGCATCGCGCACTCGCCCGGCGCTGGCACACAGGTCGGCAAGGTCGTCGCCGCGCGCGGTCATCGCGATGGCGGCTTCTTCGACATTGAGGGCCACTCCGTCACGGGCGCGCCGCAACACGCGGCGTAACGCGGACGTACTGGGCTTCGGCGGGATCACCGGGCTGGGCAGATCGGAGCCGTGCTGCGGGTTCAGAGCCACTCCCCTGTAACCCGGGTGTCGTCGCGATTCATCCGCGCGTCTCACTATCTGAAACCACTGCCCCTGCCATAGGGCCACATTAGCCTTCACCGCACGGGCCGATGCGCGCCACATCCTCAATCAGTTGCCGAATGCCCCAACCACCGGCCGGTGTCCCGTAAGTTCACAGGTGAAGCGGCAATTCGGAGGTGCTGGTGCCATGCCATTCTCTGTTCGTTCGTGCCTGACGACCAGTGTTGCCGCCGTGACGGCGGTGGCCATTTCCGCCGCTCCCTCGGTGCCCGCTCCTGTCGCTCACTCGGCACCGGTGGCACAGGTGCGCGTCGTCGAGCAGCCCGTCCGGTTGACCGCAGCGGTCCAACCGGCGGTGGCCCCGTCGGCAGCCGCCCTGCCCAATCTGCTCACCAACTGGGTACGCACCCTCGTCCCCAGTTCCACTGCGGCGTTCCCGACACCGCAGTTCCCGCCCAGAGTCGGCGGCAATTCCCTCAGCAGCGGCATCAAGAACGTCTACAACGCCGTCGAGCCGTGGGTGCAGTGGGGATTTGAGGTCGCCGAGTATGCGGTGGGCTGGATACCCGTGGTGGGCTGGCTGTCGCCACAGATCATGATCTTCTACAACCTGGGCGAACGCATCGTCCGCAGCATCACCTTCAACATCGCGGACTGGATCGGCGGCAGCGTCTCGTTCCTGCAGGGTCTGCGCAACGTCGCCCGAGACACCATCAACTCGTTCATCTATTTCGCGAACGACGAACTGGCGTTCTTCCTGCCGCCCCTGCCACCGATCCCCCCGATCGGCGGCGCGCTGGCCACCGCCACGGCAGAGCCCGCCGCACTGAAGCTCGCCACGACAGCAGACACCGTCACGGCCGACACCGTCTCCGAGCCGACGACCACAGACACCGTCACCAAAACGGACGCGACGAAGCCGGAAGAAAACAAGGCACCGGAAGCCGAACCGGTGAAGATCGCCGAGGAAACTCCGGTGACCGAACCGGAGAAGACCCCGGAGACCGAGCCGGACACCACGGCCGTCGAACCCGAGACCACGCCGGTCGTGAAGCCGGACGTCAAAGACACGGTCAAGGACGAGGCAACCGAGACGAAGCCGGATACCACTCCGGACACCACGAAGCCGGACACCACGAAGCCGGACACCACGAAGCTAGAGCCAAAGGCCGACACCACCGACACCAAACCGGACGCTTCGAAGGCGAATACCTCCAAGGCCGGCGCCGACAAGCCGGAACCGAAGAAGGCCGAGCCGAAAAAGAAGAAGCGCGACCACCGTGCCTCGACCCCGAAGGCCGACACACCCGCAGCGTCGGCCACCCACGCGGGTTCCGAAGCCGGTTAGTGCCGCCGGGGGTGGCTTCGCAGCACCAGCACGGCAGGCAGTGCCCCGACGACGATCAGCAGTAACAGCAGCAGGGCCCCGGACGTGGTCGTCGCGAACACGATGTCGCTACCCGGGCCGCCCAGCGTCAGCGCACCGATGGTGGCCAGCCAGCACCACAGGGGCAGTGCCCCGATCCGTGGCGACAACGTCCACTGCAGCGCCGCCCACACCAGCGCCGCATTGACGGCACCACTGAGCAACGCGCTCAACGGGAAGGGCGCACCGCTGACACGCCAGGGAAGTAGAAAAGCCGCGAGCACCGCGGACAGCATTCCCCCGAGGCACAGCAACGAGAGCATGACGGGCGGCACCCAGGCAGGCCCGTCGGGTTCATCGTGCGGCAGGTCGGGCTCCGCTAGGTTGGAATGCTGTCGAGCAGCGCGACCAGCGACCCGACCACCCACTGGAAATTGTCGGCGCGGTCCTGTTGATGCTGCAGATTGGGATCCAAATCCGGGTCCATAGGGGCAGCGTACCGCGCCGAACACACCAGCCCTGCCGCTATCCCAGATTCAACCCGGCCAGCAGATCCGTTTCCACGCCACGCTCGTCGCGCTCACCCGCAGAGCCGGCGACCAGCACGTAATGCTCGATGCCCCACAGCGGTAGCGCCACCAGGTTCGACAGCGCCAGCGAACGCCCGTCCGGAGCAACCGTCACCTGGGTGGCGTGGGCGCGCAGCGCCGCGGCCTTGGCAGGTAGCTGGGCGACCGCGTCGATGACGGCATCGACCTTCTCGTCGGGGTAACCGAAGGTGATGTCGGACGGCTGAATCCGGATCCAGTCCGCGGGCGGGTCACCGATGTCGGCCAGCCCGTCGACGATGCCCGACTGCGCCATCACCGTCCAATAGAACTTCGGCACCGCCCACGGCTCGCCCTCGTGGCCGTCCGCACCCGACGCCGCGACGGCAGCGGTGGTGACCTCGTGCGCGCGGATGTGATCGGGATGCCCGTAGCCGCCATTGGGGTCATAGCTGACGACGACGTGCGGGCGCAGCTGCCGGATGATCGCCACCAGGGCGGCGACAGGGCCGTCGATATCGGCGTCGACGAATCGCTCGCGGTGCCGGGCCGGGGTGCCGGGCATCCCGGAGTCCCGCCAGCGGCCGGCGCCGCCCAGGAAGGTCGGTTCGCCCGCGCCGAGCGCCGCCAGCGCGGCCCTCAGTTCGGCGATCCGGAAGCCGCCCAGCTGGTCGGCCGCGTCGACGGCGAGCTGCTGCCACTGGTCGCCGATGATCTCGCCCTCCTCACCGAGGGTGCAGGTGACCACGCGGACCGTGGCGCCGCGGGCGGCATAGTGCGCGATGGTCGCGCCGGTGCCGAGTGATTCGTCGTCGGGGTGGGCATGCACGAAGAGCAGCCGAGGTGTTTCCACTCCCCTAGATTTACCCTGTGCCGGCTGCCGACGCGAAGAGCCCCGATGAACGGCACCTTCTCGAGTTCGGTTGCGCGGTCCTCGCGGTGGGTCTGCTCGCCGGCGTCGCGGGCGCGGCCACCACCCTGCTGCTGCACTGGGTAGAGCATCTGACCTACCACTATCACCTGGGCACGCTACTCACCGGCGTCGGCGCCGCGGGCCACATCCGCCGGGCCACCGGCCCGATGCTGGGCGGCGCGCTCGCGGGGCTGGGCTGGTGGCTGCTGCGCCGCCGGGCGCCGGTGCCGTCCTTGACCGGATCCATCGCCCAACACCGCCCGCTGGCCCGGGTGCCGCTGGCCATCGACGCCGTGCTGCAGGTGCTCGTCGTCGGGTCCGGCGCCTCCCTCGGCCGCGAAGGGGCCCCGCGTCAGCTCGCGGCGGTGTTCGGCGATGCCGCAACCCGCCGGTGGCACCTGACCCCACGCGACCGCGAGATCCTGTTGGCATCCGCGGCGGGCGCCGGGCTCGGGGCGGTCTACTCCGTCCCGCTGGGCGGTGCCGTCTTCACCATCACCATCCTGATGCGCAGCTGGCATCCACGGGTCGTCGGCACCGCTCTGATCACCTCCAGCCTGGCCGTGGCCGTCGCGTCGCCGGTCACCCACTTCGAGCACTCACTGACCTGGCCGTCGGCCGACGTGTCCTACCGGTTCGCGCTGCTGGCGCTGGCCATCGCGCCGGTCGCCGTCGCGGTCGGGATCGGGTTCGACCGCGTGATGGCGGCGGCGCGACCGAAAGCGGCATCGGCGTCGTGGGTGCTGATTCCCGGCATCGCGGCTGCCGGGCTGCTGACCGGAATCTGCTCCATCTGGTATCCCGAACTGCCCGGCAACGGCCGCAGCATCCTCACCGTCAGCGTCGACAGTTCACTGACCTTGTCGGCGGCAGTGGTGATCCTGGTACTCAAACCGGTGCTGACGGCGCTGTTCCTGCGTGCGGGCGCGGTCGGCGGGCTGATCACCCCCGCCCTGGCCACCGGCGCAGCCGCGGGATCCCTTGTCGCACTTGCCCTCAACGAATTCACTGGCGTCGACCTGCACATTCCGGCGGTCGCACTCACCTGTGCCGCGGGCGTTTTGGCGATCACCCAGCGGGCGCCGCTGTTCGCCGCCCTGTTCGCCTGGGAGCTGGCCCGCCCACCCGAATGGTTGTTCCTGGTGTTCCTGCTCTCCGCGTTCGCAGCGCACGCGCTGTGGAAGCGTATCCATCCCGAGCGTTAGGGCTGTTTGAGCCATTTCCCGGCGTCGCCGACGATCCCGACCGGGACCGCACCGGACAGGCTGACACCGCGTACCCGCGGGCCCGCGGCGACGATGGTGGTGTCCTGCATGATCGGCAGCACGGTCGCCAGATTCCACAGTCGTGGCTCGACGGCGTCGATCACCTTGCCGATCTCCTCGGTACCGGCCAACGCCGCTTCGATGCGCGGCTGGATGCTGCGGTCGCAGACACCGGTCAGGTTGCTGGGCACCGTCACCAGCTCACCGGTGCCGCTGGGCACCGGCGTGGTGGCCGTCGGTGTCGGCGTGGGCGTGGGAGTGGGCGAACTCGGGGACGGTGGGGGCTGGGACGGGGACGTCGTCGCGGTGACGCTCGGGGACGGCGTCGCGGTGGACACGGCCGTCGCCTGCAGCGCCGGGCAGCCGTACCGGGACGCCAGCGCGGTGGCCAGGTCGCCGCCCGCCTGGTGCCACCCGACGATCGCGTCGACCTTGTTGTTGGCCAACGCATCTCCGTACAGGACAACGGGATCGAGCGCCGACACCGACGCGGCGATCCCCACGCTGCGCAACTGATCGGCGGCGGTGTTGGCCACGGCCACCGAGGTCGGATCATTGGCCGCCACCCCGATCACGAACGTGAGCGGCTGACCGTCCTTGGTGATCTGGCCGCGGGAGTCGTCGGGCGGCGGGACGCCCGGCGTCGGCGGGGCCGTCGAGGACACCGGCTCGACCTGATACCCGGCGTCGGCGAGAAGTTGGAGGGCCGCCTCCCGTGTGATCGCCGGCGGCGCCGTCGGCACATAGCCGGGGTCCGACGGGGAGCGCACCTGGGCCTGGGCCAGGGTGACGGTGTTGTCCGATCCGGCACCGACCGCGGCCAGCAGGTCGACGTCCAGCAAACCGAATACGGCCTTGCGCACATGCGGATCGGTGAGCGCGGGTTGTTGTGCGCGCAGCGTCAGCTGCATCACCCGGGGTGTCACGATGCGCGCCGTGCGCACATCGGGGATGGCCGACAGCTGCGCGAACGCCGCCTGGCCGCCATGAACCTGCGCCACCTGGGTGTCACCGTTGCGGATCGAATCGGCAAGGGCCGCAGGCGCTCCGCCGCGGCGGAACAGAATCTGGTCGGGCGCCGCGGGCGGACCCCAGTACCGGTCGTTGCGGGCCAGCAGGATCTCGTCGCGTTGCGGGTCGATGCTCTCCACGCGGAACTGGCCGCCGGTGACCGGCATGGTGCGCACCAGTCCGGCTCCGAATCCGCCGGGCACATCCTTCACGATGTGCGCGGGCAGAAGGTCGTTGAACAACTCCCGCCACGCCGGGTACGGCTGGGAGAAGGTGACGACGGCGGTCTTGCCGCCTTCGACCGACTGCACCCCGGTGATCAGGTCATAGCCCGCGGGGTCGACGACTCCGGGCTGGCCGACCATCTGGCGCCACAGGTACCAGTAGTCGTCCGCCGCGATGGGCGCATTGTCGGTCCACGACGCCTCCGGCTTGATCCGGTAGGTGACGGTGAACGGCGCCTCGCTCGTCACCTCCGCGGACACCAGCAGGCTGGTGTCCAGCTCCCAACGCGAGCCGGTCGAGGCTGCCGGGTCCGCGATCGGCCGGAACGAACTGGGCAACACCAGCGCCGAGATGGCGGCGTTCACCGGCGACTGATCGGAGAGCAGATGTGGGTTGAACCCCGCGCCGATCGAGTCGATGGCCATGATGATCTGCATCGACTTGGGCGGCGGCGGAACGGTCGACTGACTGGTCTCGGTGCTCTGCGGCGCGGGCGGCGGACTGACCGTGCAACCGGCCAACACCAGCAGTACCACCGCGACGCCCGCGACCAGCGTCAAAGGTCGTCGGGCTGAGGGCACGTGACCTAGGTTAACCGGCGGCCTCAGCCGCGGGCCTTGGCGCGCGACTTCGCCCGCGCCCGCAGGCTCGCGGTGAGCTCGAGCTTGCGCACCCGCACGATCTCCGGGGTGACCTCCACGCACTCGTCCTCGGCGCAGAACTCCATGGCCTGTTCCAGGCCGAGCTCCAGCGGGCGCGCCAGCGTCTCGAAGACATCGGCCGTCGAGGACCGCATGTTGGTCAGCTTCTTCTCTTTGGTGGCGTTGATGTCCAGGTCCTCGGCCCGCGGGTTGATCCCGACGACCTGGCCCTCGTAGGTGTCCTGGCCGGGCTCGACGAAGAACTGGCCACGGTCGGCCAGCTGGGTCATGGCGAACGGGGTGATCTTGCCGGTGCGGTCGGAGACCAACGAGCCGGTGTGGCGGGCCCGGATCTCACCGGCCCACGGGCGGTAGCCGTCGAACACCGCGTTGGCGATGCCGGTGCCCCGGGTCAGCGTCAGGAAGTCGGTGCGGAAGCCGATCAGGCCGCGGCTCGGCACGATGAAGTCCATCCGGACCCACCCGGCGGCATGGTTGGTCATGTCTTCCATGCGGCCCTTGCGCGCGGCCATCAGCTGGGTGATCGCACCGACGAACTCTTCGGGGGTGTCGATGGTCATCGCCTCGAACGGCTCGTGCAGCTTGCCGTCGATGGTCTGGGTGACCACCTGCGGCTTGCCGACGGTGAGCTCGAAGCCTTCGCGACGCATCTGCTCGACGAGGATGGCCAGCGCCAACTCACCACGGCCCTGTACCTCCCAGGCGTCCGGGCGGCCGATGTCGACGACCTTGATCGACACGTTGCCCACGAGTTCGCTGTCGAGGCGGCTCTTCACCATCCGGGCGGTCAGCTTGTGACCGGACACCTTGCCGGCCAGCGGCGAGGTGTTGGTCCCGATGGTCACCGAGATCGCGGGCTCGTCGACGGTGATGCGCGGCAGCGCGTGTGCATGTTCGATGTCGGCGAGGGTGTCGCCGATCATGATCTCCGGCATTCCGGCGACGGCCACGATGTCGCCGGCGACGGCCTCGTCGGTGCTGCTGCGCTCGACGCCCTCGGTCGCCAGGAGTTCGGTGATCTTGGCGTTGGTGATGACCGGATGACCGTCCACCTCACGCATCCACGCCACCTGCTGGCCCTTTTTGATCCGGCCCTTGTAGATGCGGATGAGCGCGAGACGACCCAGGAATGCCGAGGCGTCGAGGTTGGTCACCAGCGCCTGCAGCGGCGCGTCCGGGTCGCCTGCCGGCGGCGGGATGTGCTCGAGCAGCACATCGAAGAGCACGTCGAGGTTCTCGCCGTCCGGGTTCTCACCGTTGGCGGGCTCGGTGGTGCTGGCGATGCCTGCGCGGCCCGATGCGTACAGCACCGGCAGTCCGAGCGCCTCCTCGGCTGCCTTCTGAGCCTCGTCATCGAGATCGGAGGCGACATCGAGCAGCAGGTCATGGCTTTCGGAGACCACTTCGGCGATCCGCGCGTCCGGGCGGTCGGTCTTGTTCACACAGAGGATCACCGGCAGGTGCGCCATCAAGGCCTTGCGCAGCACGAAGCGGGTCTGCGGCAAGGGGCCTTCGGATGCGTCCACCAGCAACAACACACCGTCCACCATCGACAGGCCGCGCTCGACCTCACCGCCGAAGTCGGCGTGGCCGGGGGTGTCGATCACGTTGATGACCGTCATCGAGCCATCCGCGTGCGTGCGGTGCACCGCGGTGTTCTTCGCCAGGATGGTGATGCCCTTTTCCTTCTCCAGGTCACCGGAGTCCATCAGCCGCTCGACGGCGTCGTCACCTCGATGGCTCAGAGCGCCGGACTGCCGCAGCATGGCGTCGACCAGGGTTGTCTTACCGTGATCGACGTGCGCGACGATGGCAACGTTGCGAAAGTTCGGGCGAGAATCCACGTCCCTCATTGTCGCAGTGCAAGTACCGGATCACGAAAACGACGGAAGACCCTGTGAAGAAGTTGGTGTCGGCGAAGGCCAAGAAGAAGTGCTGCCGCAGCAAGCCGCGCTGCAAGCGATGCCCGCTGGTGCTGCACAAGGTGCAGAAGGCCGCGCACGCGGGCGTGTCCGGCAAGGACCTGGAGAAGGTCTTCAAACATGCCAGAAAGGCTTGATGACCTGGTCGAACCGTGAATCGCGGCGTACCGTCGAAGTATCTGTCTCCCGTGGTTGGAGGTATCGATCATGACGGTTTACGAAGCACTC
>JAHFVC010000531.1 GCA_023264765.1 Mycobacterium sp.
CTGGCGCTGGCGAAGAACGGCAGCTTTTGCGGTGTGTCGAGAACGCGTCTTCGACTGTCTGAAGTGCGCTTATGATTGCCCCATGCGAATTGGGGGAGCTAATCAGGCCGGGCTCTACGGATGCCAACTGCTCATGACCGGACGGGGCACTCAGGGCGCGACCGACACGATCGCGGCTCAGAACGGCGTCGATCCGGCACAGGCCGGCGCCCTGGTGCGTATCGCGCACGGCATCCTTTGCACATCGGCGCGCGGCTAGCCGCCTGTATTGGCCCTATCCGCAGGAGAATTCGATGTCATACCCGCAACAGTGGCAGGCCGGTCCGGAACAGATCGGAGACGCTCAACCGCACACGCAGCCTCCCCAGGCTCCGCCGACCGCTCCCGTCTTTCAGGTCACTACGATGACACACACTGGTGCGCTCGTTATGTTCGTCAATCAGCGGCAAGTCGTCACGGGAACGCACGAGCAGTGTAGGGCGGCTCTCCGTAGAGCCCAGATCCACAATCTCACCCTCGGATGGTGGAGTTTCCTTTCCATGATGATCATGAATTGGGTTGCTATAGCGCACAATTGGAGTGCACGAAGCAAACTTGAGGATCAGGCTAAACAGGCGCAGGCATACGCCCAGTGGTGGTGGCAGTACTACGGCCCGCGATGACGACGGTGTCACCACAGGTGTTCGTGCCCGCCACAACCACGTAACCGCCACCGGGCGGTCAAAATCCGCTGCGATACAGCAGGTTTAGCTGGCGGCACGAGCACGCCGCTGGGCGAGCTCGTCAGGCACCGCACCAGGAATGACGACACCGGTTGCGGCCTCGGAGGGAAACTGCAGCACATTTTCGCGGAGGTCAGGAAGGGCCGCGCCCACCGCGATACCGAATACGCCCTGGCCGCCGGCAAGCAGATCAACGACGTCCTCGGCCGAGGTGCACTCGTAGATGGACACACCGTCGCAGACCAGAGTCAACCCCGCCAGGTCGGTGACGCCGCGACCACGCAGCGCCGCCACGGCAGTGCGGATGTTCGCCAGCGAGATGCCGGCATCGAGAAGACCCTTGACCACCCGCAACACCAGCAGATCACCGAAGCTGTACAGGCGGACGCTGCCCGAACCCGTGGCGCTGGCGATCGACGGCTGCACCAAGTTGGTGCGAGCCCAGTAGTCGAGCTGCCGATAGGTGATGCCGACGATGTCGCAGGCCGCCGGGCCGCGCCACCCCCGGGTGCTCTCGGCCTCCTCGTGCACGCCGGCGAAGGCGTCACTGTCGAACGCGTCGAGCGTGAGTTGTTCAGACATCGGCTGTTGCCCTCCTGCGGCGCATCCCCATCGCCATCTCCATGGTAGGTCGCGACCATGCCCCGCTGCCGATGACGCGCTCACCCACAAAGGGCCGAGTGTCGACGGACGCCGCCGCCCCGCGACCGCCTGGCCCGCCAAGGTCCAGGCGGATGGGCGTCAAGCACCGAGATCGGGTCGAGCGAATGCTTGTCAACGACCTGCGTCGTTGCGCAAGAACCGCAGGCCACACGCTCGAGGAACGAGTCACCGCCCGGTAGGACAACAGGACCGTGACTGACGCACCATCGCTGTCCGAACGCCGGCCACCGGCTCGCCGCCAAGACAACAAGGTCGCCGAGTACGCGTTCCTGGTCCGCGTCCCCGGCAAGCCCTGGGACAACCAGGTCTTCCTGCCCGACGCTGCCGACAAAGCCGCCCAATACGCCGCCGACACCGGCACCACCGTCGAAGACCTCCCCATGGGGAGCTGACCGTCAGCTGACCGTCAGCAGGTCCTCCCACCGGGTCGTCCACCGCGGCGACAGCATGTCCCGGTGCATCACCCACGACGGCGCCGTCCGCAGCCCACTGTGCCCAAGCCCGATCGCCCCCGCCCCAAACCGGTCATGAATCGCATCGAGTACTCCGCTGACCGGCGAGCTCGCCATCTGATGCAGCCCCGGCGTACTGCCGGCAGGACTGAGCCCGGTCAGCATCAACCCGGCGCGCGCATACCGGGTTCCCGCACGCAGCCGCGGGAGCAGCCGGTGCGCGGCGGCCACCAGGTGCTCGGTGTGATCGGTCGGCTCGACGAACCCGACCGACAGGTGGGCGTGGTGCGGCGGAGCAGTCGAGTGCCACCCGGTCGACGCCGACACCGTCAGCGTGGTGGCCTCCATCCCTTTGCGTCGCAGCCGCCGGCCGAGCACGGCCGCGTACCCGGTGAGCGCGTGCCGCATGGTCTCCGGATCACTGATCGCCGTCCCAAACAGCCGGCTGTAGATGAGTTGGTGGTGCTCGGCCGGCACGTCATGAAACACGATGCACGGGGTGCCGCGCAGCTCGCGGACCGTGCGCTCCAACACCACCGAAAACAAGCCCCGAATCTGGCGTGGGTCAGCATCTTTCAACTGGCACGCCGTCTCGATCCCCAGCCGGGCCAGCTTGGCCGGCAGCCGCGCCCCCACACCCCACACCTCACCCACCGGCATGCCGGCGAGCACCGCGCTCATCTGCGCATCGGTGTGCCCGCCGAAATCAGCGATCCCTGACGGCGAGCGCTTCGCATGATGGGATCCGATTTTCGCCAGCGTCTTGGTGCGCCCGATCCCCACGGTGACCGGCAGCCCCAGTGTCGAGGCCATCACCGCCTGCACCTCCACCGCCTGGGCGTGCGCCGTCTCACGCGGCCACAACACGAACGACTCATCGATGCTGTATTCATGGACGTGCTCGGAATACTCCCGCAGCAGCGCCACCATGCGCGCTGAAAAATCCCCGTACAACTCGTAATTCGACGACTTGGCCACCACATCACGCAGCCGCGGGTTGTAGCGGACTTGAAACCAGGGCTGCCCCATCGGAATCCCCAACGCCTTGGCCTCTGCCGACCGCGCAACCACACATCCATCGTTATTCGACAGGACCACAACAGGTTTCGACCACAGCGACGGATCAAACACCCGCTCCACCGACGCATACATACTTCGCACGTCGACCAGCGCCACCACGTACCCGGCGGGCACTGTCATCGTCGACGAGCGGATCAGATCGTCTTGTGCAGTACCCAACACACCACACCCCAAATGACGACCTCCCGCCCGAGCAACGGGATGTCGGGGAAGTCCGGGTGCGCAGCCACCAGCCGCGGCCGCCGCCCCGACGACCGCAGCGTCTTCACCAGGAACTCGCCGTCGACGACGGCGATCACGATCTGCCCATCGACCGCCGTGCGGCCGCGCTCGACGATCAACATGTCGCCGTCGCTGATGCCGGCGCCTTTCATCGACCACCCCGAGGCCCGCACCAG
>JAHFVC010000264.1:0-1119 GCA_023264765.1 Mycobacterium sp.
TCCTCGGTCGCGGATGCACCAGCACCCGATCCCGGCCGACCGCCGCCAGCAGCCCCACCTGAGCCGCGCCGACGATCGTCCCGGCCCGGACGGCCACGTCGCCCGGTTGCACGTCGTCTCCGGTGCGGCGGACATATGCGCCCGAGCGCACCCCACGCAGCACCCGAACCCGGGCCTGACCGCCATCGGTCCAGCGCAGCGGCAGCACCGCGTCGGCCAGCGTCGGCATCGGCGCACCGGTCTGAACCCGCGCGGCTTGGCGCGGTTGCAATCGGCTGGGTGTGCGGGCGCCGGCGTCGACATGCCCGACGACCGGAAGGCTCACCTCTCGGCTCACCCCGTCGTCGTCGGTGCCGCCGACCGCGATCACGTCGACGCTGCGGACGGCGTAGCCGTCGATGGCGGCCTGGTCGAAGCCCGGCAACGGACGCTCGGTGACCACCTCTTCGGCGCACATCAGGCCCTGCGATTCGGCGATCGCCACTCGTACGGGCCGTGGCGCCACCGCAGCAGCCGCTACTCGAGCCTGCTGCTCCTCAACCGAACGCACTGCACGCCTTTCTCCTGTCCAGGACCGGCCGCGCAGTCGTTATTTCTCGGCCAGGTCCAATCGCTCGACCAACCATCGCCGCAGCTCCGGTCCGTAGTCGTCGCGCTCCAATGCAAAGTCAACCGCAGCCTTGAGGTAGCCGCCGGGATTTCCCAAGTCGTGTCGGGCCCCGCGGTGCACCACCACGTGCACCGGATGGCCTTCCTCAATGAGCAGCGCGATCGCGTCGGTGAGCTGGATTTCGCCGCCGACACCGCGGTCGACCCTGCGCAGCGCGTCGAAGATCGCGCGGTCGAGCACGTACCGGCCGGCCGCCGCAAACAGCGACGGCGCGTCCTCGGCCTTGGGCTTTTCCACCATGCCCTTGACCTTGAGCACATTCGGGTTGGCCGCGTCGGGCACCACCTCGACGTCGAAGACACCGTAGGCGCTGATCTCGTCCTCGGGCACCTCGAAGGCGCACAGCACCGAGCCGCCGCGCTTGGCCCGCACCTTGGACATGATCTCCAGCACACCCGTCGGCAGCACCAGATCGTCCGGCAGCAACACCGCAATGGCGTCCTCGTCGG
>JAHFVC010000264.1:1129-9578 GCA_023264765.1 Mycobacterium sp.
TGCAGCCGACGGCGTGGCCCAGGCCCAGCGGCTCGGCCTGAACCACCGCTTCGACTTTGATCAGGGCGGGCGCGCGGCGCACCTTTTCGAGCATCACGTGCTTGCCGCGGGCTTCCAGCGTCCCCTCGAGAACGAGGTCCTCGACGAAGTGGGCGACGACGCCGTCCTTGCCCTCGGAGGTGATGATGATCAACCGCTCGGCACCGGCTTCCGCGGCCTCTGCGGCCACGAGCTCGATCCCCGGGGTATCCACCACCGGCAGCAATTCCTTGGGGACAGTCTTGGTGGCGGGGAGAAATCGCGTCCCCAGACCGGCCGCGGGAACGACGGCCGTCCGCGGGATCGGTACCTGTGCCTGTGTCATCGTTGACACACTAATGCCAGCGCGTTGATAGGCGAAGGGATAGCGGCGCAATCGTGGCAATCCTGACAAAACCCGCGCTGCGGATGCGAATTCTCGCGGTTCGTCGCACAGTGACCCCACAGCAGCGGCAGGCCGAAGCGACCGCCCTGCAAACTCACATCTCGGCGTTGGCCCGGCCTGGCGACACCGTCTGCGGCTACGTTCCGGTGGGATCCGAACCCGGCTCGGTCGCGATGCTCGACGTGCTCGTCGGCGCCGGGGTGCTGGTGCTGCTGCCCGTGGCCCGCGATGGGCAGCCGATGCAGTGGGGCGCATACGAGCCCGGTGGTTTGGTCCCCGCCCCGTTCGGTCTGCGAGAGCCGCCGCCGCCCTGGCGCGAACCCGGCGCGATCGGTGCCGCGTCGGTGGTGCTCGTGCCCGCGTTGGCGGTCGACCGGCATGGGAACCGGCTCGGCCGCGGGGCCGGTTTCTACGATCGGGCGCTGCCGCTGGCCGACCCGGCAGCCCGGCTGATCGCGGTGGTGCGCGACGACGAACTGGTCGAGGAGATACCTGCCGAACCACACGACATCGCGATGACGCATGCGCTCACGCCGGGGCTGGGCGTCGTGACGCTCACCTGAGCGGGAATGTCGTGCCCCATTTGGCGGTTCTAGCACTTGAGCCGGTAGAGTGCTAGAAAGTTTGACTGTCTCGGAGGTTTTCGTGCCTACCTATTCCTATGCGTGTACCGAATGCGACAACCGCTTCGATGCCGTGCAGGCGTTCAGCGATGATGCGCTGACCACATGCCCCAAGTGTTCCGGCCGGCTGCGCAAGCTGTTCGGCAAGGTGGGCGTGGTCTTCAAGGGCAGCGGCTTCTACCGCAACGACAGCCGCGACTCGTCGAAGTCCAGTAGCACCAGCGGCAGCTCGAGCTCCTCGGCCAAGAGCGACAGCTCGTCGACCTCGTCGTCCTCGGATTCCTCGAGCACGTCGTCGTCGGGATCGAGCTCCTCGTCCTCGTCGGCCTCCTCCGGCTCGGGCAGTTCAGCCCCGGCCGCGGCGGCGTCGAGCTAGTTATCCACAGGCCCGCCGACGCGGGCTGTGCACGTCCCCATCGACGGCTTAGCGTGGCCGCGTGGGGGAATCACTCAATCCTGCGCCGTGGACACGGTTGCGCCGCGCCCTGCGACCCGACTGGACCCGTACCGTCGCCGCGCGCCGGGTCGCGGCCGGATTGCTCGTCGTCCTGGCCGCCGCGGCGGCATTGCGCCCCGACACCGACGCCGCCGTGCGTCCCGTCGTCGTCGCAGCGCGCGACCTGGCACCCGGGACCGCCCTCACCCCCGCCGACGTCCGCATCGAGGTCCGCACGGCCACAACGGTTCCCGACGGTGCACAGAGCGACCTGGCCGCCGCGGTGGACGCCACGCTGGCCGGGCCGGCCCGCCGCGGCGAGGTACTCACCGACGTCCGGCTGCTCGGCTCCCGACTGGCCGAGGCGACCGCGGGACCGCAGGCCCGCATCGTCTCACTACACCTGGCCGACGACGCCCTGGTCGACCTGATCCGGCCGGGCGATGTCGTCGACGTCCTCGCCGGCGGCAGCACCACCGGCGGGACCGACGCCGACCCGGAGGTGATCGCCACCGATGCGGTGGTGACGCTGGTGTCGCCACGCACGACGGGTATGTCCGCGGGCGCGGACCGCGTCGTGCTGGTCGCACTGCCGCGCGCGGCGGCGAATCAGGTGGCAGGCGCGGCACTGACCAGGCAGATCACGGTCACATTTCACTGAGGTCGGCGTGCCCTGCGCTCGGTAATGTTTGCGTGGTCGATTACCTCATCGCAACTGCAGGAAGGGTCCCCGCATGCTCAAAGGTTTCAAGGAATTCCTCTTACGCGGCAACATCGTCGATCTGTCGGTAGCCGTCGTCATCGGCACCGCGTTCACGGCGCTGGTCACCAAATTCACCGACAGCATCATCCAGCCGCTGATCAACCGCATCGGCGCGGGAAGCGATTCCGACTACGGCATCCTGCGCATCAACATCGGCGGCGGCCAGACCATCGATCTCAACGTGCTGTTGTCGGCAGGCATCAACTTCGTCCTGGTCGCCACGGTCGTCTACTTCCTGATCGTCGTGCCGTTCAGCAGGTTCCGCAAGGAGAAGGAAGTTGTCGCCGACGCCGAGGTGGTGCTGCTCACCGAGATCCGCGATCTGCTGGCCAATCGCCACGAAGGTAATCCGCTCGATCAAGCCTGACCTTGATAGAACAGAAAACAGCCCCCGGTCGGTGACCGGGGGCTGTTTTCGTATGGCGTGAACGGTTAGTTCATGTACTAGTTCATGTTCCAAGGCTCGCCGTAGGTGGTGACCGAGTCACCCTCCTTGGCGATCAACCGAGCGAACGGACGCAGCAGCACACCACCGGCAGCACCGGTCACCGTGCCATGCGCATTCGACACCGCGACCGCGCCGTTGGCACCCTCCACATCGGTGGAGAAGGTCGCGACCTCCTGGATACCCGGGCCGTTACCCAGGTCAGCGCTGATCGACGCACCCGGGAACAGGTTCGGAGTGATCACCTGCAGCGGGTTCGCCGGAGTCGCATCGTCGAGCAGGATGTTCGGGGTGGTGTAGCTGAAGTTGATACCCACACCCAGCGACCAGGGGAAGCCGATCTGGTAACCCAGCTCCAACGTGCCGGTGAAGTCATCGGCACCCGGACCCGAGACGATGTACTTGGCCTTGCCCGAGTGGAACCACTCACGGGTCAGACGGTTGCGATCCAGCGGAAACACCCCATTGAGGAATGTGTCCCACTGCTGGATGGTCAGGGTCCGGTCCTTGCCATCGACGAGGCTCAACTCGTTGTCCAGACCCGCGTGAGAGGTGCCCGTGCCCACGAACAGCGCGGCAAGAGCCGCCACCATCGCAAGCAGCACCCGACTGAATGCCTTCATGTTCTCCCTTTACCTGTGTGTGGTGGCCTAATACGCAGGTGGTGCCGTCCGGAGCCGAAGCCCAGACGGCACCCCCGCGCCGTTTATCGCCGAAACGTCAGTTCATGTTCCAAGGCTCGCCGTAGGTGGTGACCGAGTCACCCTCCTTGGCGATCAACCGAGCGAACGGACGCAGCAGCACACCACCGGCAGCACCGGTCACCGTGCCATGCGCATTCGACACCGCGACCGCGCCGTTGGCACCCTCCACATCGGTGGAGAAGGTCGCGACCTCCTGGATACCCGGGCCGTTACCCAGGTCAGCGCTGATCGACGCACCCGGGAACAGGTTCGGAGTGATCACCTGCAGCGGGTTCGCCGGAGTCGCATCGTCGAGCAGGATGTTCGGGGTGGTGTAGCTGAAGTTGATACCCACACCCAGCGACCAGGGGAAGCCGATCTGGTAACCCAGCTCCAACGTGCCGGTGAAGTCATCGGCACCCGGACCCGAGACGATGTACTTGGCCTTGCCCGAGTGGAACCACTCACGGGTCAGACGGTTGCGATCCAGCGGAAACACCCCATTGAGGAATGTGTCCCACTGCTGGATGGTCAGGGTCCGGTCCTTGCCATCGACGAGGCTCAACTCGTTGTCCAGACCCGCGTGAGAGGTGCCCGTGCCCACGAACAGCGCGGCAAGAGCCGCCACCATCGCAAGCAGCACCCGACTGAATGCCTTCATGTTCTCCCTAGCTGTGCCGACGGTGTTCTGGCGTGTACACCGTATCTGTCGATGTGAGGCCCGGCCCTAGCGCAACCTCACACCTTGCAAGACCTCCATGTGGACCGAATTAGAAAGCCCACATGTTGCTCTTACTCTTTGCTCATCGTTGACACGAGGAACATAACGGGGAGGCATCCACCCGGCAACGCGTACATGGCGGCGTACGCCAACTGCGGTGCACTACTTCAAAGTTTGCTGAGGCATACACAACCAGCAACGATCGAGCGCACCAGGGGCGTGACACCATAGCGGTGACAAATTTGCCTCGCACGTCGAGCGGCGCAGCGATTTCTCTCGAAATCAAAGAGATTCCAGCCGATCAGAACGAAATCACAGCTCAGCCGTGGTGCGGCGGCACGTTGTCCCGGAGCCACCGATCACGGTCGGAGGCCTCTGCCGGCAAATCTTGGTCGCGTTCGTCGCGCGTCGTGGCGGGCAGCTCATCCCCGAAGATGGCGTTAACTACATCTCGCGATGGCTTAGAGGGGCCGCTCACATCACTCTCCAGCTGTGACGAAGATCACATTCATAGTGGCCGGCGTGTTCACATTACCGTAACGCAGCGGGCCTGCGATTTCTTCCCCTACGTGCGGGAACGGGCATATTTCAGGCCTGACAAACGGCGTTAAATGTCCAGGCTCGACAGCTGGCCGATGACCTGACCCGCGAGCGGGCCGAGTGTGGCCATACCGTCGCGCACCGCACCCCGAGAACCGGCAATGTTGACCACCAGGGTGCTGCCGGAGATCCCGGCCAGTCCCCGCGAGACCCCGGCGTCGATGATTCCGGCGGACAGACCCGATGACCGCAGTGCCTCGGAGATGCCGAGCAGCTCGCGGTCCAGGATGTCGACGGTGGCTTCCGGCGTGACATCGCGTGGGCTCACGCCCGTGCCACCGACGGAAATGACCAGGTCCACGCCGCCGATGACGGCGGTGTTCAGCGCATTGCGGATCTCCACCTCGTCGGCGGCCACGACCACGACGCCGTCCACCAGGAATCCGGCCTCACCGAGCAATTCGGTGACCAACGGCCCGCTGTGATCCTCTTCCCCATGCGCAGTCCGGTCGTCGACCACGACGACGAGTGCACGCCCTAAAACCGACCCAGGTTGTTCCATGAGTGCAACCGTATATCCGGCCGGAGACAACGAAGCAGCCGACAGCCGC
Source organism: Mycobacterium sp. (assembly GCA_023264765.1). Taxonomy (GTDB): domain Bacteria; phylum Actinomycetota; class Actinomycetes; order Mycobacteriales; family Mycobacteriaceae; genus Mycobacterium. The sequence continues at coordinate 6,376 of JAHFVC010000264.1, forward strand.
GCCTCGCCACGCGTGCGCGTCACTGGGCGGCCTTGCCCAGCGTGACGTCCACGGTGGCCGGCTTCCCGGACGGATCCAGATAGGTCAGCGTGATCTTGGTGCCCGGCGCTTTAGACCGCACCGCCGCCACCAACGCGTCGGCGCTGCCGATCACCCGGTCGTTGACCTTGGTGACCACGACACCGCTGGGCAGACCCGCCGAAGCGGCCGCGCCACCGGCGGTCACCTCGACGATCTTGGCGCCGTCGACGGCCGCGTCGTTACCCACCTGGACGCCCAGGGAGGCGTGCGACGCGGACCCGCCCTGGACCAGCTCGTCGGCGATCCGCTTGGCCTGATCCACCGGGATCGCGAAGCCGAGGCCGATCGAGCCGCTCTGGGACTGGCCCGAATCGCCGCCGAGGGTGGCGATGGCCGAGTTCACGCCGACCAGCTCGCCGTTCATGTTGACCAGCGCGCCACCGGAGTTGCCCGGGTTGATCGCGGCGTCGGTCTGGATGGCGTCGAGCACGGTGTTCTGATTCTTGGCGTCGCCGCCGGCGGCGACCGGCCGGTTCAGCGCACTGACGATGCCGGTGGTGACGGTGCCCTCCAGGCCGAGCGGCGATCCGATGGCCACCACGTCCTGACCCACCCGCAGGTTCTCCGAGGAGCCAACCGTGATGGGCGTCAGGCCGGAGACCCCCTGGGCGCGCACCACCGCGATGTCACTGCTGGGGTCGGTGCCGACGACGCTGAATGTGGCGGTCCGGCCGTCGGCGAAGGTCACCTTGGTCTGTGCGCCACCACCGGGCGCCCCCGGCAGGGGCGGCGTGCCCGGACCCGCACCGGCCACCACGTGGTTGTTCGTCAGGATCAGACCGTCGGTGCTCAGGATGATGCCCGAGCCCTCCTCGGACGCCCGGCCCATGTCGGTCTCCAGCTTGACGACGCTGGGCACCACCTTCGCAGCGACCTGCTCCACGGAGCCGACGGGCAGGTTCGCCGCAGGCATACCCGGTGTCGCGCCACCGAACGAGGACGTCGCCGTGGTCCGGTCCGGCTGGGCCAGCACCGCCACGCCGCCCCCGACACCGGCCGACACCACCGCGATGGCGACCGCACCGGCAACCAATGCGCCTGTGCGCGAACGCTTCTCCGGCCGCGGTAGGGGTACGGCGGCGGGCCGGTACGGATCGTACTGCGGCTGCGGGGCGTGCTGCGCAGGCGCTTGCTGCGCGTACCGCCAGTCATACGGCTGCTGGTAGCCGGTCTGTGGACCGTGCTGATGGCCGGTCTGCGGAGCACCGTGCGGAGCGGGATACCCGGGCCCTGGCTCATACCCGCCGGGGCGCTGCGGAGGCGTGTACCTGGGGTGGTTCGTCATGTGGCTCGGCGCTCTTTCTGTCGACATCCTGTTACCTGGTCAACGCATTCCATTACCTACACAGTGCCCAGCTGGGCTGAGAATCCACTTAGAGATCGGCATAGACGCCGAATCCCCTCGCGCCCCGATGCGCCGCGCTCCCCCAGGCCGAACGTCAATTATTCTCCGCGCCCGCCACCGCGCCGTCCACCGAATTGACGGTGCGTGTCGCGGCCGGCACATCGGCGTTGCCGTCGAGGATCGCACGCCTCCCTGGCAAGACGACCCGGATCGATGTGCCGGGCGGGTCGCCGCCCAGCACGGTTTCTTCAACCCGAAGTGTCCCACCGTGTTTGAGCACTACCTGTTTGACGATCGCCAGACCGAGACCGGATCCGGGCATGGCCCGGGCCGAGGTGGACCGGTAGAACCGCTCGAACACCAGGTCCCGTTCCTCGGGCGGAATACCGGGCCCGCGATCGGCGACCACCAGCTCCGCGTGCACAGCGTCGCGCTGCTGCAGGCGCACTGACACCCGTCCGCCGGGTGGGCTCCACTTGGCCGCGTTGTCCAGCAGGTTCAGGATCGCCCTGGACAGTCCCGCGGCGTCGCCGTAGACCTGCCACGAGATGACATCGGCGTCGAACTCGATGTCGCCACGGCGCCGGCGTACCCGTTCAAGGGCGCGCTCCACCACGTCGGAGATGTCGACCGCCTCGTGGATGACGGCGCCACCGTCGTCGCGGCTGAGATCCACCAAATCGCCGACCAGTGTGGACAGTTCACTGATCTGGGCGACGACATCGGCTTGCAGCCCGGTCATCTCCTCGTCGGGCAACCGGGGCGCCCCCGGCGCCATCGACGCCATCAACAGCTCGACGTTGGTGCGCAGCGAGGTCAGTGGCGTCCGCAGTTCGTGGCCGGCGTCGGTGACCAGCCTTGCCTGGCGTTCCCTGGATTCGGCGAGCGCCCGCAACATCATGTTGAACGCCTCGGTGAGGCGCGCGAGTTCGTCGGTGCCGACCACCGGGATCGGCCGCAGGTCATCGGTTCGGGCCACCCGTTCGGCGGCCTGAGTCAGCCTGCCCACCGGGCGCAGACCGGCGCGAGCCACCATTCCGCCGGCGATGGCGGCCACGGCCATACCCGCGCCACCGACGATCGCGAGAATGGTGCCCAGCCTTTTGAGGAGCGCAAGCGTCGGCGCGAGGCTCTTGGAGATCAACAACGAATTACCGTCGGCCAGATGCACGGCCAGCACCCGCTGGTTGTTGGCCGTGCGCAGCGACATCAGCAGCTCCCCTTGCACCACGGCCTTCTCCGGGGCGCCGAGCGGCAGGGTCTGACCCTGCTGGTTCGCGGTGTAGATGTAGCGACCGGGGCTGACCAGCATCGCGTTCACGTCCGAATAGGCGGTGCCCTCGATGGCCTTGCCCGGGTCGGCGGCCAGCGACCCGCTCTCGATGAGCAGCTGGGCCCGGCTGTGCAACTGGTTGTCGATATCGGCGAACACCGATCGGGACACCACGACGTACACGGCGACGGCAATCAGGACCACGACCATGGCCACCATCGACATGGCCAGCAGCATCACCCGCCAGCGCAACGAGACCGAACTGACGTTGCGAACCGTGCCGTAACGGCGGTGCGGCGTTTTCCCGTCTGACATCAGGGTGGCGTCTCACGCAGCACGTAACCCACGCCGCGCACGGTGTGGATCAGCCGCGATTCTCCTTCTGCCTCGGTCTTGCGGCGCAGGTAGCCGACGTACACCTCGAGGGAGTTGGCGGTGGTCGGGAAGTCGTAGCCCCAGACCTCCTCGAGGATGAACGAGCGCTCCAGCACCCGGCGCGGCCGG
>JAHFVC010000265.1 GCA_023264765.1 Mycobacterium sp.
TGCACATCGCCGGGCGGGCTTCGGGGCTGAGCCTGGGCAGGGCCTGGAAGACGTGCACCTGGTCGGGCCAGATTTGCAGGTCGGCATCGGAGCCGGCGGCACGAAGGTCCTCATGCAGTTTGCGTGCGTCGCCGAGCAGCATCTCGGCTCCGCCGGCCTGGATGAAAGTAGGCGGTAGCGGACGTCCATTCCTGACATCCAAAGTCAGTCCGGGGTGCGTCATCTCGTGCCCGCTGCAGTACAGGCCGACCAGTCTGGCGGCGTCGCGCGGTCGAATCGCCGGGTCGCGGCGCAAGGCGTCACGGGTGCGCGCCAGGGCGAAGGTCATGTCGAACAGCGGGGAGAAGAGTGCCAGTGCTGCGGGGTGCGCGACGTCGGGCTGCAGCAGCAGATCCACGGCCAGGTGTCCGCCCGCGGAGTCACCGGCCATCACGATGTGGTCCGGGGCGAGCCCGCGTTCGGTGCACAGCCAGTCCCAGCCCGAGCGCACATCGACGGCGGCGGTGGGGAATCTGTATTCGGGTGCCAGCCTGTAGTCGATGCAGAACACCGGCAGGCCGGTCAGGCGGGACAGCCACGCCGTCAGCCTGCGGTGGGTACGGGGTGAGCACAGCACGAATCCGCTGCCGTGCAGGTAGTAGACGGCACTTCCCTGGTGCTCGATATCGGGGCGCCCGTAGACCCATTCGCCCACCACGCGGCGGCCGTCGGGTAAGCGGACATCGACGGGTTCGACGCGGGCGCCGGACAGTGTCGGGCCGAAGGTGTCCATCACGCCGGCGATGATCTGCCGCGCAGCCCATACGCCCCACGGTTGTTCGGGTGGGAGCAGGCCGCTCAGCGGGCGCAGTGTGAGACCACCGACGGCGGCCGCCACCCGTGACTGGAGCGAGCCGCGAGTGGGCATCGGCGTGGGAACGACGGGCATCCGGACCTCCATTGGTCGAAGCGTCCGACGAGTACAGCAGCGAATGATGACATTTGTCAATGTCAACATCGGGGTGGCGGAATCAGCGCGGCGGGTCGCCGCGCCAGCTGAAGCTGTTCACGTATTTGCCCATGTCCAGGGCGATTTCCAGGCCGACAGCCGAGGGCTTGCCGGACCCGAAGTCAGGCCCGAAGGCGTGGTAGGGACCGCCGGCGCCGGCGATCAGGGCGACATCGTTCTTGATGGCCACCAGTACGACCAGACGCATCCGGGAGTAGCTGCTCATCGCGCCTTGGGGCCAGCAGTCGGCGACGAAGCCGAATCCCGGCTGATAGCCCACCATCGCATTGGGGATCTCATAGGCGATCTTGAAATCGGGGAAAGTCTTCTGTACCAAGGCGTTTGCGATATCGCGAGGGCTCCGCCCGGCGGCCGGTTCGCTGAACAACCGCAGCGTACCGCCGTCGCTGGCCTCGAAGACCGCCGTCACACCGGTGCCGGTGGTGGTGACCTTGTAAGCCGAGTCCTCGGCGGGATAGGACACCGAGAACGAGCCGTCGGCGGCGGTGAAACGGGGGTTGATGGTCACCGGTTGGCCCATCGGTGGCCGTCCACAGTCGGGCGGGCAGGCGAAGCGGACCGACGGTTTCTCCAGCAGGCCGGACAGGCCGACCAGCAGGCCGCCGACCACCACGATGGCGGTGCCGAGCACCAGTGCGATCATCCGGACCGACGTCTTACGTGGGGGCGGCGAGGTGAACGATCCGGAATGTAGCGAATAGCCCGGCCGCAGCCCCACCACGATCTCGCCCGTGGCCGGTTCTTCGGCGAGTTTGATGGGGCGTTCCTCGCGCCGGGACTTCCGGGAGGACCGTGACGACGCATGCATCGCGGCACCGCAGTTCGCGCAGAAGGGGGCGTCCGGCACGACGTGGTTGCACTCGGTGCACAGCAGCGGTTCGTCGGCCCGCATCTCGTCCTGGGCTTCGTGTAGCAACGCCAGGTGTAACCCGACGCGCAGCGCCAGTATCGCCAGCATCGCCAGCGTGAGATGCACGGCCAGTTGCAGCCATTGGGGAACACGGGCGACGTCGATCAGGCCGAGCCCGGCGTAGACGGCGATGACCACCGCCGCGGTCGAGATCAGGGTGAGGCGCACGAACCCGCGATTTTTCTGGACTTTGGAGGGCGGACTGTTGAACCACAGGGCGGCACCGATCAGACCGCCGACGGCAGCGGCGGTGAGCGGGACGGCGATGCCGCGGATGCCTGCCTCGACGAGCAGGCCGTCCAGTGGCCGCGCCCGCGCCACCATGCCGGTGGTGAACTGCGGGGCCAGGCGGGTCAAGGTGGCGGCACCGCTGAAGGCCAGCGCTCCCAGGGCGCCGATGGCGTAGCCGTCCAGTGCTTCCCGGACACCGGGGCGGGTGAACCGGACCACCACTGCGGGGGCCAGCATGATGATCATGCTGCCGACTGGGATCCCGATGCCCTCACGCAGAATCCGGGCGCCGGCGATGCCCGCACCGAGTGGTACACCGTAGGCGCGGGCCACCACCGCTCCGGTGAGCAGCACCCAGATCACGCCGAGCCCGATCCCGAGCGCCGCGGTGAGTGCCAGGGTGCCGCGCGGAATGTCTTCGGCGAGATCGGATTCCCGCACATATATCGCGAAGAGCAACGGTAGGCCGAGAGAGGCCACCGTGATGAGCGCCGCGGGAAGCCGGAACACCGTCGCGACGGTCAGCGCCACCAACAGAAGCGCCAAGCCCATGAGAAATGCCTTGCGGGACCGCGGCGACAGGTGCGGGAACAGCGAGCTGGTGATGGACGGTGTCAGCAGGTGCTGGCCGGGTGCGGCACTGAAGGTTCGGGCGCGCAGCCAGTGTGGACCGTCGCCGGCCTGGTGTTCGGACAGCGGCACCCCGCAGAGCCCGCAGTATTTACCCGCGGGGACGTCCACCCGGCAGATCGGGCATTCCACCATTCCTGGCGCGGGGCTGGTGCTGTCGGTGTCGGTGGGGGTGGTCATCAGGCCTGGATCTTCTGTGCGAGGAGCAGATTGCGGACCAGGTTGTCCGTGTCCGGGGTGCCCAGTCCGGTGACCAGGTCGTAGCCGGGGCCGGCGGTGTCCACCGCGTTGGCGCCCAGGGTGATGTCCCGGAACGCGGGCCGCGGGGCGCCGGAGGCGATGCGGTAGAGCAGGGGGTTGATGTCACCGATCAGGTTGCCGCCGTTGGCGAGCATGTACTGGTCCATCACCGCGGTCAGCCCGGCCCAGATGGGAGCCGACTGAGAGGTCCCGCCGCCGACCACCAGGTTGCCGTCGAGGACGATCTTCACGCCGGTGAACGGGTCGGCCACTGCCGAGATGTCCGGGGTCATCCGCTTTCCGGTATTGCGTGCGGCGGGTACCTGCTGCGCCGCGGCCCGTTGCCAGGGCGGCAGGTCGAACAGGGCGGACACGCCACCACCGGTGCCCTGGGACAGCGGGACGTCGAACCAGGTCTGTTCGGCGAGCCAGACGCCCTTGGTGTCGGTGGACAGCGTGGTGCCGCCGACACTGGTCATCTCTGGCAGCGCCGACACCGAGTCCAGGCCGATGTCGTCTGGGCCGGGCACCGAATCCCAGTCGCTGCCGCCCTTGCACTCCAGACCGGCGAGGTCGCCGCTGGCGTTGTAGGCCGTGGTCCCGTGCGACTGTGCGGTGCGCAGCGCCGACCGGACGGGCGCGAGATCGGCCGCGGTGAGCAATTTGTCGCAACCCCAACCGATCGAGAGGCTCCAGACCGCGCCCGGGTAGGCGCGGTCGGTGTCCTCGAACAGCTTGCCGATCTTCTGGTACGCGCCGTCGCCCTGAACGGTCGGCCGGGCGTTGACCACGACCTTGCGGGCGTCGGGCGCAATGGCATGTGCCACTTGAAGATCCATCGTCGTCTCGCCGTGCGCGGCCGGGAGCGGATCACCCATCGTCTCCGGGGTGAACCTGGGCAGGCTGAACATGGTGGAAAAGGAGTCGAGGTCCTTCTGGTCGTAACCGTTGAACGCGAAGATGATGATCGTGGTGCCCTTGCCGGTGAAGCCGGCGGCGGCCAGTTTGTCCGCGTTGTACGTGGTCAGCAAGGCGTTGGGGGTCAGGCCGCGGTCCGGGACATCGAGGGGGATGTCCGGTCGCGACATGTGGTGCGGGGTGTAGCCCAGGATTCGGCCGAGTTCGGTGACCTTGTCGCGCAACGCGTCCGGTACCGACGGCTGCTGGGGGGAGGCGTAGAACTGCTGCCCCTGCCTACCGCGGTAGTCGTGTACGGACACGTCGAAGGCGCGGGCGACGGCGTCCGGTGTGCCCTCGACGATGGCCCAGTCATCGGACGGGCGCCACGAAACCGAGAGCCCCCGTTCATGGGTCCAGTCGATGAGTTCACTGGGACGTTGTTGATCGGGGAGCGTGGCCGTCAGCTGGATCTGTTGCGGTCGGGCCGGCCCGAGGTCGGTCGAGGCAGCCAGCAGCGACGCATATGGGCCGTCGATGATGTTGGCCCCGTGGGTGTTTCGACTGATCGGTAGATCAGAGGCGAAGACCAGCACGCCGGCGAGGATCAGCGCCGGTAGCCAGTGGGCGATGCCCGTGCGGTGTCGGTTCACGTTCCGAGGTGCCGGGTCCGCTGGTCAGCGGACCCGGCTCACTCGTACCAACGTGTCAGTTGTCGCCGGGGATGGCGGTCGGAGCCGGCGGCGCCTTGATGGTCGGCGTGAACTTGTTGCCGCCACTGGGGCTGATCGACTTCTCGGTCGGCTCGACCGACGGCGCCGTGGTGCTGGTCGTGGTCGTGGTGGTCTCGGGAGCCTTCTTCTCTTCACTGCCGCAGGCGGCGGTGAAGCCGATCATGGCCAGGATGGCGGCGCCCCCGATGGCTGCCGAGACGCGACGGGTCAGACTTGAGTTCATGATGCGGTCCTTACCTCTCCCCCGAGTGGTGTGTGAGCCGGCCTTCGGGGAATCGTTGGCGATTCCGCACGGTTCGTAAGCAGTCTACCTGGCGATTCGCTGTGGTCCCCGTACCCCAGTCCCGGTCCGAAGCGAGTGCTGGTGCACAGACCTTAACGCAGCGCTGAGACGGTCGCACAGGCATTGCGCAGGACCTTCCGCCGCTGGTCGTCGGTAGTGCGGTCCGGGTCGAGCGGGCGACGGGGCCGCGCTTGACGGTGACCCCGAGGCGGTGTTTACTCGAGCGATCGAACAAATGTTCGAATAGAGCTGAAACCGGTGGTGTGGGAGGTGCTGTTGTGACAGCTGCTTCGGGCCTCGACCTGCGCCTGGCAAACCGCGCTGACCAGGTTGAACACCTGCGCCGCAAGATGGCCGAAGTCTCTGCCAAGGTCGGTGGCCGGAGCCGGGAGCGGGTGCGCACGGATGACCCGGCGCCTGCCTCGGAAAGTTTGCTGGAAGTCCCTGAAATCCTGGCCGACAGGCTTTCCGGTCCGTTGCCGCGCGGGGTGGTGGCGGTGCTCACGGGTGCCCGGTCGTTACCGCTGAGCTTGGTCGCCGCGGTGACGGCGGCCGGTGGGCATGCCGCGATCGTCGGACAACCACGAGCCGGTCTGCTGGCGGCCGCCGAGATGGGGGCCGACCTGAGCCGGGTCGCGGTCATCCCGGACCCCGGCACCGATCCGGTCGAGGTGGTCGCGGTCCTGCTGGATGGTCTGGATCTTGTCGTACTCGATCTGAACGGCCGGTCCATCCCGGGTACCCGGGCCCGGGCGGTGACGGCGCGCGCCCGGCAGAAAGGGTGCACGCTCTTGATCACCGGAGGCGATTGGCCGGGCGCCCAGGCCCGGCTGGATGCCACGGTCAGCGGCTATGAGGTGATCGGAGCGGGCGGTGCCGGGCCGGTACCCGGATGCGGACGAATCGGCCGGGTGCGGTTGGTGACCCGTGCCCACGGCCGGATCCCCGGCCTGGCGCGTGCCGTGGGTGGCTAGCGTGTCCCGGGTCCTCGCGCTTTGGTGCATGGATTGGCCTGCGGTGGCGGCCGCCTCGGCAGCCGGCTTGGCCGCGACGGATCCGATCGTGGTGACGCTGGCCAACCGGGTCATCGCCTGTTCGGCCTCGGCCCGGGCCGTCGGGGTGCGGCGCGGTCTACGGCGCCGGGAGGCCCAGGCCCGATGCCCGCAGTTGTATGTCAGCACCGCCGACCCGGCACGCGACGCCCGGCATTTCGAGGACGTGACGGCGGCGGTGGACGAGGTGGTGCCACGGGCGGAGGTGTTACGGCCGGGCCTGCTGGTGATGTCGGTGCGCGGTGCCGCCCGCTATTTCGGGTCCGAGCATGCCGCGGCGGAACGATTGGTCGATGCGGTGGCCGCGGCCGGGGCCGAATGTCAGACCGGGATCGCAGACCAGTTGGCCACCGCGGTGTTCGCGGCGCGGTCGGGCCGGATCGTCGAACCGGGGAAGGATGCGCTGTTCCTGTCCGGGCTGTCCATCCGGCAATTGGCCACCGAACCGAGTTTGGCGGCGGCGGGTCGAGACGACCTGGCGGATCTGCTGTGGCGCATGGGTATCCGCAGCATCGGGCAGTTCGCCGAGTTGGACCGGACAGACGTCGCGTCCCGGTTCGGCGCGGACGCGATCGTGGCGCACCGATTCGCCCGTGGTGAACGGTCCCGTGGCCCGTCGGGACGCGAGCCGGAGCGTGATCTGGATGCCGTGCTGGAGTGCGACCCGCCGATCGACCGGGTGGATGCGGCGGCTTTCGCGGGCCGGTCCCTGGCCGGCGAGTTGCATCGCAGTCTGGAGTCGGCAGGGGTGGGTTGCACCAGGCTGGCCATCCAGGCGGTGACCGCCAACGGGGAAGAGCTGAGCAGGGTTTGGCGGTGTGCCGAGCCGTTGACAGAGGACGCCACCGCGGACCGGGTGCGGTGGCAGCTCGACGGGTGGCTGACTCGGCGGAGTATTGAACGGACGGGCCCCGCTGGACCTACTGGTCCGGTCGTCACACTGCGGTTGCATCCGGTGGAGGTGGTGTCGGCGGGCGCACTCCAGCTCCCACTGTGGGGATCCTCGGGCGACGACGACCGGCTACGGGCCCGGCGCGCGCTGGTGCGGGTGCAGGGTCTGCTCGGACCCGAGGCGGTGCAGGTGCCGGTGCTCAGCGGCGGCCGCGGACCGGCCGAGCGGATCACCTTTGCGGCGCTGGGGGACGAGGCGGTGCCCGCCGCGGACCCGCATCAGCCATGGCCGGGGCAACTGCCCGAGCCCGCGCCCGCGGTGCTGCTCGACGACCCGGTGGAATTGCTTGATGCAGAGGGCAACCCGGTGCGGGTGACCACCCGTGGGCTGTTCTCCGCGGATCCGGTGCACCTGAGGTCCCCGGAATCGGCCGCGGTGTTGCGGTGGTGGGCCGGGCCATGGCCGGTCGACGAGCGGTGGTGGGATCCGGCGTCGCCACGGGCCGGCCGGACCGCACGGGCTCAGGTGCTGCTCGGTGGCCGGGACGAACCGGGGCCGGCCATGCTGCTGTGTTACCGGCAGCGCCGCTGGTATGTGGAGGGAATCTATGAATAGTGATCCCGCTCAGAATATTTCAGGACAAGCCCTGCGCGAACGGGCCGACCCGCGCGATGAATCGGTCGAAGAATGCGGCCGGGTCGACCTCGATTCCGACATGCGCATTGAGGTCGCGGCCCCACCGACCGTTCCAGTCCGCCACCGTCATCCCGCGGGTCAGGGTGCCGGTCAGCTCGACATCCACGGTGGCCTGCCGGTAACGCACCAGATCGGGATCCAGTGCCACGGCGGCGGCCAGCGGATCGTGCAGATGGGCCAGATAGCCCTCGCCCTGGTCGAAGTGGAACTCGAAGTAGAACCGCATCGCGTCCTCGAGCACCCGGATCAGCGGGTTGCCGGCGGTGGAACGGGTTCCGCGATTGTCGAGCACGCTCAGCTGAGCCGACGGTGAGCCGGCAGCCACCGCAAGTCGCCCCAGAATCGACGGAGTCATGATGGCGTTCTCGGTCAGGTTGAGCCCCAGGATGATCGGCAGATGTGCCGGCTTGTGCAGACCCCACGCCGCACCCCAGACCGCGAACACCTCGGCCGCGGCCTCTGGATCGACACTGATGTTCCATTCCGCGACGGCCGTGGTGTTTCCGCGATAGTCGAACGCGCCACCCATGATCACCAGACGCCGCAGCAGTTTCGGCAACGCCGGCTCTTTGCGCAGTGCCAGTGCGAGATTGGTGAGCGGGCCGGTGACCATCCCGATGAGCTCACCGGGATGGGCATGCGCGGCGCCCACCCACGCGTCGGCGGCGTCATACGGCGCGAGCGGCTGCTCGCCCGCCGGCAGCTGGGCATAGCCCAGACCCGCGGGGCCATGGGTGTCCTCGGCGGTGCGCAACGGAATGCTCAACGGGCCGTCGGCGCCTTTGGACACCTCGATACCGGTCATCCCGCAAAGGTCCAGCAGACCCAGATTGTTGTCGCAGACCTGCTGGACCGGGACATTGCCCGCCGTCGAGGCGATACCCACCACTTCGGCATCCGCGCTGGCGAACAGGTACGCCAAGGCCATCGCGTCATCGACTCCGGTGTCCACGTCGGCGAACACCGGCTGCCTCGTTGCACCCGTCACGTCGCCCACCCTAAGGCTCGCCCACTACCAGTGCACACCCGGAATCAGCCGGACCGCACGCTTGACCGGGCGGGGGACCCGTGCACCGCGCGCGGCGCGCACTGCACGCTTGGGATGGCGTGTCGGCAGAGGTGCCGCCTCGGGCTCCGGTGCGGACGACGCCTCGCCCCTCGCCGCCGCGGAATCCGGGTAACCGAGATAGATCTGGTGCAGCACCCGACGCGACAGCCGAGGAGTGAAGTAGGTACCCAGATCGGCCAATGTGCCGACCGGGGTGTCGATCCGGGCCGGCTTCTCGACCAAGCCGCGCACCACCATCGCGGCCGCATGCTCGGCGGTGATCGGTGGCATCGGGTTCAGCCGCCGCGACGGCGCGATCATCGGCGTACTCACCAACGGCATGTGGATGTTGGTGAAGGTGATGTGGTCGGAAAGGGTCTCGGTGCCGACCACTTCGGAGAACGCGTCCAGCGCGGCCTTGGACGGTAGGTACGCGCTGTATTTGGGGCTGTTGGCCTGCACGCCCGCACTGGACACGTTCACCACGTGCCCGAAACGCCGTTCCCGCCAATGCGGTAGCAACGCCAGCACCATCCGGACCGCGCCGAAGTAGTTGACCGCCATCACCCGCTCGTAGTCGTGCAGGCGGTCGGTGGACGCCGCCACCGACCGACGGATGGACCGGCCGGCGTTGTTCACCAGATAGTCGACGTGCCCGAACCGGCCCAGGATGTCCTTGACGGTGTGCTCGACGGACGACGAATCGGTGACATCGCAGGTGAAGGCGTGCGCCTCGCCGCCGGCGGCCCGGATCTCGGCGACCAGGTCGTCGAGCGCATCGGCGTTGCGCGCCAACGCGAATACGGTTGCGCCCCGCTGGGCGACGGCGACCGCCGAGGCACGCCCGATGCCGCTGGAGGCGCCGGTGATGATGACGTTCCGGCCGACCAGCGCGCCGTCGGGGCTGTCGCGGCGGGCCCGGTCCGGGTCCAGGTGCTCCGC
>JAHFVC010000032.1 GCA_023264765.1 Mycobacterium sp.
CGTCGTCGCGTTGCTGTTCGGTGTCCAGGCCCTGGTCGGGCTGGCGGTGGCGGGACCGTCCGCGCAGACCACGCTGACCGTGCTGCTGTTCACCAGCGTCGCCGTCGCCATCACCATCAACGTGCTCGCCGATCCGCTGGCCGGCGTGCTGGATCGGCTGACGTTCTCCCGCTCGCCTGCGCTGCGTGCCGATCGTGCCGCGCTGCGCCGCACCGAGGCCGCCCTGCCGCTGCGCTCGGCGCACCCACTGGACCACGTCGACGATGACGCGTTCGCGCGGCTGACCCGGCGCGCGCTGGGCCACTATGGCGATCTGTCCAAGCTCGTCGCCAGCCCGCTCACCGCACTCCCGGCCATCGACGCCCGGCTGGCCGCCCGCGGTGCCCCCGACCAGCCGCTGGAGCGGGCCAACGAACTCAAGGCGCTGCTCGCCGACCGGATCGCCGCACTCAAGCCGCGCGACGGCGGCGACTTCGGCACCAGCGAGCAGTGGCGGCACTACAACTCGCTGTACTTCCCGTACGTCGCGGGCGTGCGCGCGTACGCCCAGAACGCCACGGCATCGGGCCTGGACCCGGTGGCCCGGCAGGCCTGGCAATGGCTGGTGACCGAGGTGCCGCAGCGGTCCCTGCACAACTGGCAGAACGCGGCGGCCCGGGTCATCGCGGCCGACCTTCGCGGCGGGCAGGTCGTGCATACGGCCTGAGCTCTGCCCATGAGGCCACTTCTCCTCGGCCTCGTCCCTCGGCCGCATCGGCGTGACCTGCGATTGGCAGTGTCTGGCAGCGACCGGTGCAGATCTGGCAGCCGGTTTCCCGCAGTGTCGGTGGTGTCCACAACCCTCAACGACGAGGAGCCCGACATGACCACGACCCTCACCCCGCGACCCCTGTCGGACAGTACGGACTCGCTACTGCGGTTCGTGATCCGCGCCGACGCGACCGTCTGCGCGGGCACCGGACTGCTTGTGGCGGTGGCCGCCGATCCACTGTCCCGGCTGTCGGGGTTGTCGCCGGTCTCTGAGTGGATCGCCGGTGCGGCGCTGGTGGTCTATGGCGCGCTGCTGTACGTACTCGCCGCCACCCCGGGACTGCGACGCGTCGGTATCGGGGTCCTCACCGCCAACGTGTTCGTCGCAATCGGGACGGCCGCCGTGTGGGTGGCCGGGGTTCTGCCCCTGACCACCGCGGGTGTCCTGATGACGCTGGCGGTCGTGCTGGCCACGCTCGGCTGCGCGTGGTTGCAGTACCTCGGAGTGCGCCGTCTGGCGTGACTCCTTTCGAACCCGGTGCGGGGTCGTCCCGCTAGAGGTTGGCGTGATGCCCCCGCACCGGTCTCTGCACTCACCGAACAGGAAGGAATGTCTCGATGACCACTTTCACACCTCCCGCCACCAAGGACGGATTGCTCCGTTTCGCGATGCGCCTGGACGCGGTGCTCGTGGGGTTCACCGGAATCCCGTTCGTCGCCGCCGCCGGTTGGCTGTCCTCGCTGACCGGCGTCCCGATTGCCGTCGAGTACGGGCTCGGCGTGTTCTTCCTGGCGTACGGCGTGGTCGTGTACCGGCTTGCCGGCGTCGATCGGGTGCGCCCCGGTGCCATCGGCACCATCGCCGCCAACGCGCTCTTCACCGTCGGCTTCGTGGCGCTGGCCGAGGCCGGGATCTGGCCGTTGACCACCTGGGGCTATGTGTTGCTGTTCGGCGGTGCGCTGTACACCGCTGTCATCGGCGCCGTGCAGTACGCCGGGTTTCGACGTCTCTGACCCGGGGCTTTGGCACCCGTCGGCACACTGGGTGGGGTGGAAATCGAATGGAGGCAACGCCATACCGACCGGCTGCGCGTGGTCCGGGTGGGCTGGGACGGGACCGAGGTGGGTGCGCCGTGCTTCGGGCCGGACTGGGAACCGGAGCCCGACGATGTGCATCTGCTGCGGATCGCCACGGAGTTCGGCAGCTGCCCGGTCGGTACCTACCTGTACGGTCGCCCGCCCGTCGATCACGAGTACTCGTTCTTCGTCGAATCCTTGCCGGAGGAGAGCGGATTCGCGTTCACCGAGGCGCACCGCACGCTGCTGGCGAAAATGAGCTGGGACTTGTCGGACCCATACCTCGACGAGGAGATCCCGGGCGCCGATCCCAAGCGGCCTTACGGCGACTTCACCTTCTACCAGTTGGAGATGGCGCTGCATCTGGGACTGATCCCGGCGGAGAAACCCGTCGGAGTCGACCCGATGACCCCGGAGATCGTGGACGCCATGACCGCGCTGCATTTCCAGATGCAGCCGGCCCTGCAGGTTTTTCTGCAGCACTTCGCCGTCGCCGACGGCTTGGTGTTCTCCGGCGAGGACTGGGGCGGCTGGGAGCGCGGATCAGAGCTTGCGCAGCCGCAGCCGGTTGATGGAGTGGTCGGAGTCCTTGCGCAGCACCAGGGTTGCGCGCGGCCGGGTCGGCAGGATGTTGTCGATCAGGTTCGGCCGGTTGATCGAATGCCAGATGTCGCGGGCCGCGAACACGGCCTGGTCGTCGGTCAGCGTCGAGTAGTGGTGGAAATGCGAGGCCGGGTCGGCGAAGGCGCCGGCCCGCATGGACAGGAACCGTGAGATGTACCACTGCTCGATGTCCTCGATGCGGGCATCGACGTAGAGGGAGAAGTCGAACAGATCGGACACCATCAGCGCGGGTCCGGTCTGCAACACGTTGAGGCCCTCGAGGATGAGGATGTCGGGCTGGCGGATCAGCTGTTGCTCGCCGGGCACGATGTCGTAGAGCAGATGCGAATACACCGGGGCGCCGGCCACTTCGGCGCCGGACTTGACCGCGGTCACAAAGCGCATGAGGGCACGGCGGTCGTAGCTTTCCGGAAAACCCTTGCGGTGCATCAGGTTACGGCGCGCCAGTTCCCGGTTCGGGTACAGAAAGCCGTCGGTGGTCACCAGGTCCACCCGCGGGTGGTTGTCCCAGCGGGCCAGCAGCGCCTTGAGCACGCGGGCGGTGGTGGACTTTCCGACGGCGACGCTGCCCGCGACGCCGATGACGAACGGCACCGGATTCACGGGCGTCTGCTCACCGAGGAATTCCGAGGTGGCCGCGAACAGCAGCTGATGAGCGGCGACCTGCAGGTGGATCAGCCGGGCCAGCGGCAGGTAGACCTCTTCGACCTCGAGCAGGTCGATCTGCTCACCCAAGCCGCGCAGACTGCGCAGTTCCGGCTCGGACAGCGCCAGCGGCGTGGCCATGCGTAACGAACGCCATTGGGCTCTGTCGAACTCCACATATGGGCTCGGCTCACTAGGCCGCGGCATGTCGTCAGTCTTACATCTACGGTTGACGTCATGGACGCCGGTACGGATTCAGGGGACCTGATTCACGAATATCTGCTTCTCGGACTGCGCTTCGACCGCGTCGAGGAGGGCTACGTCGATTCGTTCACCGGCGACCCGCGGTTGCGCAGGCAGGTGGCCGACGAAGCCGCACCGGATCCGGCCGATCTGGCGCGCCAGGCGCAGCGCCTGCTCGCCCAGGTACCGGGCAGCGGTCTGGACGGCGCCCGTGCGGACTACCTGTCGGCACACCTGAAGGCCCTCGCGTGCGCGGGCCGCAAGTTCGCGGGGGAGGACGTCGGGTTCGTCGAGGAGGTGCGCGAGTACTTCGACGTCGACATCGCCAAAGGTGATCCGCAGCGCTACCGCGAAGCGCATGAACTGCTTGACGAAGCAGTCGGGGGTAGTGGCTCGCTGGCCGCCCGGATGCACGCCTACCGCAGCGGTGAGGAGATCCCGCCCGCCCGGCTCGAAGAGGCCATCCACGCCTTCTCCTCCGCGCTGCGGGACAAGGTGCGTGCCACCTATCCGCTGCCGGAGCGCGAGATCGTCACCTATGAGGTGGTCACCGACAAGCCGTGGTCGGGTTTCAACTACTACCTCGGCGACTACAAATCCACCGTGGCCGTCAACGCCGATCTCAAACAGCAGATGTCGAACCTGCCGCGCCTGGTGGCCCATGAGTCCTACCCGGGCCATCACACCGAGCACTGCCGCAAGGAGGCCGGCTTGGTGGCCCGCGACGGTCACGCCGAACAGACCATCTTCCTGGTCAACACGCCGCAGTGCCTGATGGCCGAGGGGCTGGCGGATCTGGCGCTGTACGCCGTCGTCGGACCTCAATGGGGGCCGTGGGCGGCCGAGATCTACGCCGACCTGGGGTTGCGCTTCGACGGCGAGCGGGCCGCCGCCGTGTCGGAGGCGTCGGCGGCGCTGGCCGACGTGCGCCAGGACGCCGCGCTGATGCTGCACGACGAGCACCGCGACGTCGACGAGGTGGTGGCTTACCTGTCCACATGGCTGCTGACCTCCGAGAGCCGGGCCCGGCAGATGCTGAAATTCCTGTCCTCTCCGCTGTGGCGCGCCTATACGAGCACCTACGTCGAGGGCTATCGTCTGCTGCGCGGCTGGCTGGACGCCCGCCCGGCCGAGGTGTCGCTCACCGATCGGTTCGGTCGGTTACTGGACGAACCGCTGATCCCATCCGCGTTGCGGACCGCTTGACGACCGGGTAAACGACGCCGTGGTGGAGCGATAGGCTTACGGCCATGACTGCAGATTCCACTGTCAGCGCACTCGGCGCCGATTACGCCGCCACCGCGAGCGAGGCCTATCAGGCCGCCTTGCAGGTTATCGAGCAGGTCGAGCCTCGGGTCGCCGCCGCAACCCGCAAAGAGCTTGCCGATCAACGTGATTCGCTGAAGCTGATCGCCAGCGAGAACTATGCCTCCCCGGCGGTGCTGCTGACCATGGGCACCTGGTTCTCCGACAAGTACGCCGAGGGCACCATCGGGCACCGCTTCTATGCGGCCTGCCAGAACGTCGACACCGTCGAGTCGCTGGCCGCCGAACACGCCCGCGAGCTGTTCGGCGCTCCCTACGCCTACGCGCAGCCGCACTCCGGTATCGACGCCAACCTGGTCGCGTTCTGGGCCATCCTGGCCACCCGCGTCGAGGCCCCCGGCCTGGCCGAGTTGGGCGCCAAGCACGTCAACGACCTTTCCGAGGCGGACTGGGAGACGCTGCGCAACAAGCTGGGCAACCAGCGGCTGCTCGGCATGTCGCTGGACACCGGCGGCCACCTGACCCACGGCTTCCGGCCGAACATCTCGGGCAAGATGTTCCACCAGCGCAGCTACGGAACCGACGCGCAGTCCGGTCTGATCGATTACGACGCCGTCGCCGCGGCCGCCCGCGAATTCAAGCCACTGATCCTGGTGGCCGGCTACTCGGCTTACCCGCGCCGGGTGAACTTCGCCAAGATGCGCGAGATCGCCGACGAGGTGGGCGCCACCTTGATGGTCGACATGGCGCACTTCGCCGGCCTGGTCGCGGGCAAGGTGTTCACCGGTGACGAGGATCCGGTGCCGCACGCGCACGTCACCACCACCACCACGCACAAGTCGCTGCGCGGTCCGCGCGGCGGTCTGGTGCTGGCCACGCAGGAGTACGCGCCCGCCGTCGACAAGGGCTGCCCGATGGTGCTCGGCGGACCGTTGAGCCACGTCATGGCGGCCAAGGCCGTGGCGCTGGCCGAGGCCCGCCAGCCCTCGTTCCGCGAGTACGCGCAAGCCATCGCCGACAACGCCAAGTCGCTGGCCGACGGTTTCCTCAAGCGGGACGCGCGCCTGGTCACCGGCGGCACCGACAACCACCTGGTTCTGCTCGACGTCACGTCGTTCGGGCTGACCGGCAGGCAGGCCGAGTCCGCGCTGCTGGATGCCGGCGTCGTGACCAACCGCAACGCCATCCCCAACGATCCCAACGGCGCCTGGTACACGAGCGGCATCCGGTTGGGCACCCCGGCACTGACCACCCGCGGGTTCGGCGGTGACGACTTCGACAAGGTGGCCGAACTGGTGGTCGATGTGCTCAAGAACACCGACGCCGAGGGCAGCTCCAAAGCCAAGTACAAGCTGGCCGACGGCACCGCCGACCGGGTGAAAGCCGCTTCCGCAGAGCTGCTCGCCGCCAACCCCCTCTACCCCGGCCTGACGCTCTGAGCATGGGGGAGCGACACGCTCCGCGCGATTTCGAGAAACATGTGTCTGAGGGTTACAGTTATTTCATGGCACAGAAAGAGCCTCCGGTTGCGAATGCGCTGACCCTGGAATTGGAACCGATCGTCGCGGACAACCTCGCCCGCCACCTGGCGACCGAAGAGCCGTGGTACGGCCACGACTACGTCCCGTTCGACCAGGGCGAGAACTTCGCGTTCCTGGGCGGTAAGGACTGGGATCCGTCCGATGTGACCTTGCCCAAGCCGGTCACCGACGCCTGCGAGATCCTGCTCATCACCAAGGACAACCTCGCCGCGCACCACCGCGAGATCGTCGAGCACTTCATCCTGGACGAGAAGTGGGGCCGCTGGATCGGCCGCTGGACCGCCGAGGAGCACCTGCACGCCATCGCGTTGCGCAACTACCTCGTCGTCACCCGTGAGGTCGATCCGACGGCCAACGAGGACGTGCGGGTCGAGCACGTGATGAAGGGCTACCGCGCCGACGCGCTGTCCCAGATCGACACCCTGGTGAACCTGGCGTTCTTCGAGCGGTCGAACGCGGTGTTCTGCCGCAATCTGGAGGCCCAGATCACCGAGCCCACGCTCAAGGGGCTGATCGGCAAGATCGCCGCCGATGAGGAGCGTCACGCGGTGTTCTTCGCCAACCTGGTGGCCCACCTGGCGCAGACGGCGCGGGCAGAGACCGTTGCGGCCGTCGCGGCCCGCGCTGCGGTCCTGGGTGCGGTCGGCAGCGACATCGACGCGTACGCCGACAAGGTCGCCACCGTGGCGTCCGCGGGCATCTTCGACGAGGCCGCCTTGGCGGCCGTCGTCACCGACCTGGTGGCGGCGTGGGGCCTGTCCGAGGAACCAGAGTTACGAGAGTTCACGCGCGCGTAACCTGTTGTGCCGGTTGACGCGGCGCGCCATCGGGCGGAGGTTGTTCGGCCGGAGTAGCGTCCATTCCGATGGCTAGCGAATTGCTTTGCTGTCCGGGCGGTACCGATCTTTTCGCGAGAACGGGACCGGCCCCGGTCCTCGGTACCGCGGTGCCCGCCGAAACGCTTCCGCGGGGCCGCGGAGGTCTAGGAGCGCCTCGTGACCGATTCGCCGATCCGGACCTACGTGCTCGACACTTCCGTGCTGCTGTCCGATCCCTGGGCTTGCACACGGTTCGCCGAGCATGAGGTGGTTGTCCCTCTCGTGGTCATCAGCGAGCTGGAAGCCAAACGGCACCATCACGAACTCGGCTGGTTCGCCCGACAAGCCTTGCGATTGTTCGACGACCTACGCCTGGAACACGGGCGGCTGGATCAGCCGATCCCGGTGGGCAGTCACGGTGGGCGCCTGCACATCGAGCTCAACCACAGCGATCCGACCGTGCTGCCGGTGGGTTTCCGCACCGACACCAATGACGCCCGGATCCTGACCTGCGCGGCCAACCTGGCCGCCGAGGGTAAGCATGTAACCCTGGTCAGCAAGGACATCCCGCTGCGCGTCAAGGCGGGCGCGGTGGGCCTGACCGCCGACGAGTACCACGCCCAGGACGTCGTCACCTCCGGCTGGACCGGGATGACCGAGCTCGACGTGGCCGCCGAGGAGATCGACACCCTGTTCGCCGACGGCGACCTGGACCTGGCCGCGGCGCGGGATCTGCCGTGCCACACCGGGGTTCGGCTGCTGGGTGGCAGCTCGTCGGCGCTGGGGCGGGTCAATGCCGACAAGCGGGTGCAGCTGGTCCGCGGTGATCGCGAAGTGTTCGGCCTCCGGGGAAGGTCAGCCGAACAGCGCGTCGCCCTCGATCTGCTGCAGGACGAGTCCATCGGCATCGTGTCGCTCGGCGGCAAGGCGGGCACCGGCAAGTCTGCACTGGCGCTGTGCGCCGGCTTGGAAGCGGTGCTGGAGCGTCGCACCCAGCGCAAGGTCGTCGTCTTCCGCCCGCTCTACGCCGTCGGCGGCCAGGATCTCGGTTACCTGCCGGGCAGTGAGAGCGAGAAGATGGGGCCGTGGGCGCAGGCCGTCTTCGACACCCTGGAGGGGCTGGCCAGCCCTGCGGTGCTCGAAGAGGTGCTGAGCCGCGGGATGCTGGAAGTCTTGCCGCTCACCCACATTCGCGGCCGCTCGCTGCACGACTCCTTCGTCATCGTCGACGAGGCGCAGTCGCTGGAGCGCAACGTGCTGCTGACCGTGCTGTCCCGGCTGGGCGCCGGATCGCGGGTGGTGCTCACCCACGACGTCGCACAGCGCGACAACCTGCGGGTGGGCCGGCATGACGGGGTGGCCGCGGTCATCGAGAAGCTCAAGGGCCATCCGCTGTTCGCGCACATCACGCTGATGCGCAGCGAGCGCTCGCCGATCGCCGCGCTCGTCACCGAGATGCTGGAGGAGATCACTCCCGACGCCCTGCCCTGACCGTTTCCTGAGTGATTTCGGCGCGTTTGCGTTCGCCCAGCGAGCGTGAGCGCGCCGAAATCGCCAGCCGGTAGGCTGCTTGGGTGTCGCGACATGCCTGGCTGTGGACCGTCGTCGGTGTCGTCGCCGCCATCGCGATCCTGATCGTCGGCGGCCTGTCCGGGCACATCCGCCGCGACGATCCCGACGTGGTGAACTGCGCCGAGGTCAAATGCGTTGCGCTGACGTTCGACGACGGACCCGGTCCGTACACCGACAGGCTGCTGAAGATCCTGGCCGATACCGATTCCCAGGCGACGTTCTTCCTGATCGGCAACAAGGTCGCGGCCAATCCCGAGGGTGCCAAACGCATTGCCGAGGCCGGAATGGAGATCGGCAGCCACACCTGGGAACACCCGAACATGACGGCCATTCCGCCGCAGGACATTCCCACCCAGTTCAGCAAGGCCAGTGACGCCATCGAGGCAGCGACTGGACAGCGACCGAAACTGGTGCGCACCGCGGGTGGCCTGGTCAACGACGCGGTGCTGGCCGAAGCGGCCAAGCAGGGTCTGGCCGACATCAACTGGGATGTCATCCCGTTCGACTGGTTCAACGACGCCAACACCGCCGCCACCCGCTACATGCTGATGACCCAGATCAAGCCCGGTTCGGTGGTGCTTTTCCATGACACCTATTCCTCCACCGTGGATCTCGTGTACCAGTTCATCCCGGTTCTCAAGGCCAACGGGTACCACCTGGTGACCGTCAGTCACCTGCTCGGGGAGCGCGCACCTGGATCCAGCTACGGCAGTCGCGAAAACGGTGCACCCGCAAACGTTCTCACCGATCTGCCGGCCGCCGAGATTCCTGCCCTGCCCGCCACCCCGTCGCCGGCTCCGATGCCGAATTTCCCCATCACCGATATCCCAGGTGCAAATTCCGGGGGTCCCAACAACGGGGCGTGACCTGGTGATGTTTAGCCGCGGGGTCAGGGTGGTTACCCGAACTGTGAATGATCGTTCCCCAGATGGAGGAGAAGTTCATGACCAGCACGGCGCAGCACTTCGTCGGCGCGACCGCGTACGACGTCACGGGTCACAAGATCGGCAAGATCCATCAGATATTCGTCGACGCCTACACCCATGAGCCGAAGTGGGTCACCGTGAACCACGGGTTCTTCGGCCTGTCGTCGGCCTTCGTCCCGCTCGCGGGCGCGCACTGCAACCGAAACGCCGTGACGGTGGCCGTGGACAAGGACACCATCAAGCATGCGCCGAATCTGCGTGCGCGCGAAGGCATCACCCCGGACGAAGAGCGGGTATTGACCCAGCACTACCATCTGCCGGCGGCACCGCTGCCCGCACCCAAGCCCCCGGAGCGACCGGCGGGCCGGCACAGCGCGGGCATCGACATCGCCACCGCCGCAGCCGGGATCGGAGGCACCGCGTTCAACACCGCGACGCTCGGCTCCGCCAACCCGCCGCCCACGGAATGACGCGGTGCGGCTCTCTTGAGCCGCAGTCAGCCGCAACCCCCTAGTATTTCGCGGTATGCACACCGGCACCGCGCTCGCCCTGACCGTGCTGGTGCTGATCTACGCGGTGATCTCGGGGTTGGTCAACAAGTGGTACCTGGCGCCGGCGCTGGTGTTCGTGGTGATGGGCATGATGCTCGGCCCCTTCGGACTCGACGTCATCGCCGCCGATGACACGCAGACCTTCACCACGTTGGCCCAGTTGGCCCTCACCGTCATCCTGTTCAACCAGGCGGCGTCACTGGATCTCGTCAAGGCCGTACGCCGTGGTCACGCCACCTTCCGGTTACTGATCGTCGGCATCCCCCTGGCACTCGTACTCGGGACGGCGACGGCGCTTGTTCTGCTGCCGGTACTGCCGCTGTGGGAAGCCGTGTGCCTGGCCGCGGTGGTGGCGCCGACGGAGGTCGCGCTGATCGATGCCCTGCTCGAAGACCAGCGAATTCCGGAGCGGGTGCGGCATGCCTTGTCGGTGGAGAGCGGCTGCTACGACGGTTTCGCCCTGGCGGCCGCTCTGGCGGCACTTGCCTTGGCATCCGGGCACGCCCAGGGCGACTTCAGCCACTGGGGCTGGTTCCTGGTGCACACCGAGTTGCTCGCGGTGGTCCTCGGCGCGGTGATCGGAATGGTCGGGGGAGTGGTCGTGGTCGCCTCGTGGCGACGTGGCTGGATGAACGACACCTGGGCGCAATTGGCCACGCTCGCAATGGCTCTGGTGTGCTTCGGGCTGGCCGAACGCGTGCACTCCAGCGGATTCGTGGCGGCCTTTGTGGGCGGGCTCGGCTTCGCCGCCGTCGCGCGCCATGCGGACTCCTCAGTGCCGACCCAGGTGTCCGACGCCGCCGGCCAAGTGCTCGAGCTTGTGGTCTTCGCCATCTTCGGCGGGTACGCGATCTTCATGGGCTGGCGCGAGATCGATTGGCGCACCGTGGTGTTCTGCGTGGCGGCGTTGATGCTGGTGCGCCCGGTCGCGGTCCAGCTCGCCTTGATCGGCACCGACGTGCCGATGCGCAGCCGGCTGTTCGTCGGGTGGTTCGGCCCCCGCGGCATCGGCACCTTGGTGCTCGGTCTGCTGGTGCTCGGGCACGGCGGTATCCAGAACACGGCGGTCATCACCGAGGCGGTGGTGATCACCGTGACGTTGAGTCTGCTGCTGCACAGCCTGACGGCGTGGCCGGGCATCAAATTCGTGTCCCGGGACCGATTGGCGTCAGGCGTCGTTCAGCCGTGACCCGGGTGCGAAGCCCTCGGTGACCACCCGCCGGTGTGCGAACAGCCAGTCGCCGCCGGGTCCCCGTACCGCGACATCGCGATAGGTCCCCCAATGGTCGAGCCCGCGTGTGCCGATGAACTGAAAGCACGCATAGGTTTTCGCGGTGCCGTCGGGCAACGGCTCGATGTAGATGGAGCTCAGGTGATGCCGGGCCGGCAAGAAGTCGGCGTCGGCGAAACGGCCCGCGGTGTCCCGGAACATCCCGAGTACGCCGTCGGGTCCGATCCAGCGCCCGTCACCGATCTCCAGTACCCCGTCGGGTGCGAACAGCTGAGCCAGTCGCTCGACCTTGCCGGTATCGGCGAGGTACTGATAGCTGGTCAGCAGATGCGTGACCTGAACCCGGATTTCGTCAGCGAGTGTGAACGTCACGACGGAATCCGTCCGGTTTCGTCGTGACGTTCACACTCGGCAGACATCGATTACTCGCCCGGCTTGACCTTGGCCATGGCCAGCACGTCGAGGCGCTTGTCCAGTTCGGCTTCGGAGAGCTTGTCGCCGATCAGGCCGCGGTCGATGACCGTCTGGCGAATCGTCTTGCGCTCCTTGAGGGCTTCCTTGGCGACCTTGGCCGCTTCTTCGTAGCCGATCGCCGAGTTCAGCGGCGTCACGATGGACGGCGAGGACTCGGCCAGCTCACGCAGGTGCGCCTCGTTGGCCACCAGGCCGTCGATACACTTGACAGCGAACAGCTTTGACACGTTGGACAGCAGGGTGAACGACTCCAGCACGTTGCGCGCCATCATCGGGATGTAGACGTTCAGCTCGAACGCGCCCGACAGACCGCCGACGGTGACGGCGGCGTCATTGCCGATGACCTGTGCGGCGACCTGGGTAACCGCCTCGGGCAGAACAGGATTCACCTTGCCCGGCATGATCGAGCTGCCCGGCTGCAGATCCGGCAGCTGGATCTCGCCGAGACCGGTCAGCGGGCCGGAGCCCATCCAGCGCACATCGTTGGCGATCTTGGTCAGCGAGACCGCGATGGTCTTGAGCGCACCGGATGCCTCGACCAGGCCGTCGCGGGCGGCCTGCGCCTCGAACGAGTCCTTGGCAGTCCGCAGTTCGGCGATCCCGGTCTGGGCCACCAGCACCTCGACCACCTTGGCGCCGAAGCCTTCCGGTGCATTCAGTCCGGTGCCGACAGCGGTACCGCCGATGGCCAGTTCACCGAGGCGGGGCAGCGTCGCCTTGACCCGCTCGATGCCTGCCTCGATCTGGCGGGCGTAGCCGCCGAACTCCTGGCCCAGGGTGACCGGAACGGCGTCCATCAGGTGGGTGCGGCCGGACTTGACGGTGGTGCGCCACTGCCGGGCCTTGCCGGCCAGCGACTCGTGCAGGATCTCCAGTGCCGGGATCAGGTGGCGCACAGCGGCTTCGGTCGCCGCGATGTGCGTGGCGGTGGGGAAGGTGTCGTTGGAGCTCTGCGACATGTTGACGTCGTCGTTGGGGTGGATGGTCACGCCGTTGGCGGCCGCGATGGACGCGATGACCTCGTTGGCGTTCATGTTCGAGCTGGTGCCCGAGCCCGTCTGGAAGACGTCGATGGGGAACTGGTCGTCGTGCAGTCCGTCGGCGATCTCACCGGCGGCGGCGATGATCGCGTCGGCCTTCTCCGGTGCCAGCAGCCCGAGGTCCTTGTTCACCTGGGCGCAAGCACCTTTCAGCAGACCCATCGCGCGGATCTGGGTGCGCTCGAGTGGGCGGAAGGAGATCGGGAAATTCTCCACCGCGCGCTGAGTCTGGGCCCGCCATAAGGCATTGATGGGTACCCGGACCTCGCCCATGGTGTCGTGCTCGATGCGGTACTCGACTGCGCTGTCGGTCATCTGTGTCCTTATCTCGGTTTAGGAAGGGTCAGGGAAGCGGATGTGCTGCGGACAGGTCCCCGGTGAAGTCCACCGCGGAGTATTCGTTGAGCTTGGCGAGGCGGTGGTAGGCCTCGATCATCCGGACGGTGCCGGACTTGGACCGCATGACGATGGACTGTGTGGTCGCACCGCCGCCGGAGTACTGGACACCCTTGAGCAGGTCGCCGTCGGTGACGCCGGTGGCGGAGAAGAAGACGTTCTCACCGGAGACCAGGTCCTCGGTGTGCAGCACCCGGTCCAGGTCGTAGCCGCGGTCCAGGGCCTTCTGGCGCTCGTCGTCGTCGGTGGGGGCCAGCTGGGCCTGGATGGCACCGCCCATACAGCGGATGGCGGCGGCGGCGATGATGCCCTCCGGGGTGCCACCGATGCCGACCAGCAGATCGGTGCCCGAACCGGGACGGCAGGCGGCGATGGCGCCGGCCACGTCACCGTCGGAGATCAGCCGGATCCGGGCGCCGGCCTGGCGGACGTCGGCGATCAGCTGCGCGTGCCGGGGCCGGTCCAGGATGCAGACGGACAGATCGGCGACGCTGGACTTCTTCACCTTGGCCACGCGCTTGATGTTCTCGGCGATGGGGGCGGTGATGTCGATGACGTCGGCGGCATCTGGGCCGACGGCGATCTTGTGCATGTAGAACACGGCGGACGGGTCGAACATGGCGCCCCGCTCGGCCACGGCGAGCACCGAGATGGCGTTCGGCATGCCCTTGCTCATCAGCGTCGTGCCGTCCACCGGGTCGACGGCGAAGTCGCATTCCGGCCCGTCGCCGTTGCCGACCTCTTCGCCGTTGTAGAGCATCGGGGCGTTGTCCTTCTCGCCCTCGCCGATGACCACCACGCCGCGCATCGAAACCGAGTTCACCAGCTCGCGCATGGCGTCGACGGCAGCGCCGTCACCACCTTCTTTGTCGCCGCGACCCACCCAGCGGCCGGCGGCCATGGCCCCGGCTTCGGTGACACGGACCAGTTCCAGTGCGAGGTTACGGTCGGGGGCTTCCCGGCGCGATGGCGTCATGGGCCAGATTGTCCCATTAGCGGGTCTTAGTTTGGGAACTGGGATACTGGCCAGCATGAGCACCCCGCGGGACCCGGATACTGACACGCCGATCATGGTGCCGGTGCCAGCGCCCGCCAAGAACCGGCTGCTGCAGGACGGCCGCGACATGTTCTGGTCGATGGCCCCGTTGGTGCTGGCCTGCATTGTGCTGGCGGGCGTGCTGGGCATGTGCTCGTTCCAGCCCAGCGGCCCCGGTGCCGGACCCGCGCCCAACTACGATGCACCGGCCGCACTGAAGGCCGACGCCGCCGCGCTGAAGATCCCCGTCCGGCTGCCGGTGCTGCCGCAGGGCTGGACCGCGAACTCCGGGGGCAGGGGGGGAATCGACGGCGGTCGCATCGACCCCGCGACCGGTCAGAAGACCCGCGCCGTCAGCTCCCGGGTGGGCTATCTGTCGCCCACCGGGATGTACCTGTCGGTGACGCAGAGCAACGCCGATGAAGAGGCACTCATCTCGTCGCTGGACACCGACCTGGTACCCACCGGGACGCAGGACGTCGACGGGGTGAAGTGGGTGGTCTACGAGTCGGGCGAGGGTGAGCCCGCGTGGACGACGCGACTGCCCGATGGCGCACAGCTGGCGATCACCGGTGCGGCCGGTCCCGACGAGTTCCGGGTGCTGGCCAAAGCGACCCAGGCCGCGCGGCCGTTGCCCGTCTAGTCGTCGGCCGGCGCCGCGACCGCCGCCGGGGTGGGTGGGTGATGGGCGCGCGCCCGAGCCCGGGTGATCAGCCGTTTGAGCGGGCCCGGCCGTTTCGGCTCGTCGTCTTCGGTGCCCATGTCCAACGGGACACCCTTGTAGACCCACAGGTAGACGCTGATGGTGGTGACAATGACGATCATCACCACGGGTCCGATGACGATGCCCAGGAAACCGAACATGGTGATGCCGGCGAAGACCGACAGCAGCATCAGCGCCGAGTCCAGCCTGGCCTCCCGGGGTACGAGGATCGGGCGCAGCACGTTGTCGATGTTGGTCACCACCAGCAGGTGGAAGACGACGACGAAGATGCCACCGCCGACGTTGCCGAACAACGCCAGGCCGATGCCGAACGGGATGGTGACGATGCCGCCGCCGAGCGGGATGACCGACAGGGCGGATAACAGGATGGCGAAAATGAAGAAGCCATCGTGGAATCCGGCGAGGTAGATGGAGATGGCGCCCGCCACGCCCTGGGCCACGGCGATCACGAACTGGCCCTGCACGGTGCCGCGCACCATGGCTGCCATTTTGGCCAGGTAGAGGTCGGTGACCTCCTCGCCGAGTGGGTTGAGGCGGCGGATGAGCAGTCGTAGCTCGTCACCTTTGACCAGCATCGCGATGAAGACGTACAGGAAGATGACGGCTGCGGTCAGACCGCCGAACAGTCCGCCCGCAGCGCCCTGCAGGAACTCCAGGCCCCACTGGCCGGCCCGCTGTGCGAAGGTCACCACCCATTTCTGCAGGGATTCGGGGGTGATGTCGGTGCTCTTGAGGAAGGGGACCCGGTCCAGGAGTTCGTTGAGCAGCCGCAGCGACCGGTCGCCCAGCGAGCTCAGGTCGGTCTTGCCCACCCAGTCGGAGACGCTGCGGACCATGACGCTGATCTGCACGACCCCGATGGCGACGGCCCCAGCGATCGGCACGATCACGATGGCCAGCGCGGCGAGCAGTGTGAGCGTGGCGGACAGGCCGGCGCTGAGCTTTCTGCGCAACCGCTCGTAGATCGGATCGAACAGGTAGGCCACGACCGCGGCCACCACGATCAGGATGAAGTACCCGCGCAGGAAGTACGCGCCGAATGAGATCGCGGCGACCGTCGCGATCGCCAGGGCCCGCTTCTGGCTGAGGGTGAATTCATTCACGACAGCTATCTCACAGGATTGATCACTGCGCCGCGAGTTTCATGATGTGCCCCAGCAGATCCGGGTAACGCATCATGTGCGATCCGCCGTTGAGATCGAGTACCTCGCCGGTGAGCCAGGACGCCTTGGTGAGGAACACGACGGCCTCGGCGATGTCCTCGGGCGTGCCGGCGCGGCCCAGCGGGGTGTTCTCCACGTACTCCTCGACGACCCCTGGAACCAGGGCCGCGCCTTCGGTGAGCGGGGTGTGCACGAACCCCGGGGCGACGGCGTTGACCCTGATCCCGCGGGGCGCCAATTCCAGCGCCGCGACCTGCGTGAGCATCGACAGGCCGGCCTTGGCCGAGCAGTAGGCGCTCATCCCGGCGGCGGGCTGGCGGCCGTTGAGCGAGGAGATGGAGACCAGCGAGCCGCCGTCGTCGAGATACTTCCCCGCGTACTTGGCGACGATGAACGCACCGTTGAGGCAGACATCGACGACCGCACGGAAGTCCTCCACCGCGAGGTCGACGATGAGGCCGATATTGGAGAAGCCGGCGCAGCTCACCACCGCGTCGATGGGGCCTGTCTTCTCGAAAAGTGTTGCCACCGAAGCCTCGTCGACGACGTCGACGGTGGCACCCGTGTGCGGGGCACCGAGTTCGGCGGCGCGGTCCGCGGCGCCCTCGGCGTTGCGGTCGGCGACCACGACGCGGTAGCCCTCGGCGGCCAGTGCCTTGGCCGACGCCCAGCCGATCCCCGAGGCGCCCCCGACGATGATGGCCGTCTTCATGTCTGACTCCCGTCCGGGCGCGGATCGCCCCACTTGGCTTTGATGGCTTTCCACGGGTCGGCGTAGCGCTGTCCCGTGCCGTGATACGCCGTGCGGCGCTGCAGGATCTGTTTGGCCAGCGGCGCGATCAACCGCAGCAGTGGACGCTTGATGCCGGCGTTCTCGGCCGTCTCGATCAGCATGTTCGGCCACGAATGACGTTGGAAGTCAAGCACTTCCTGAGACCTGGTGGTGTCCATCCAGTCGGTGTTGAACCAGCTGGCATCATCACCCGGATTGCCCTTGAGCCCGGTCGGCAGTCCGCCGACCAACCCCAGCGCGGCAGCCATCGCCGGGGCCACGTCGCCCTGCAACAACCGGTGGGTGGCGTCGTCGCCGCCGATCAACAGCGTCTCGCCGATCGCATCGGCGGTGGTGGCGGCGGCGAAAGCACGTGCCACATCGCGGACGTCGACGGTCTGGAGGCGACCGTCGGTGGGCAGCATGCCCTCGAAGTAGAAGTTGTCGATCTTCATGTACGAACCCGGGTTGGCCGTCAGCACCCCGCCGAGGCGCAGGATCACCCAGTCCAGTGCGGATGAACGCACCAGCGCCTCGGCTTTGACCTTGTGGTCGCCGTAGATGTCGGCCGGGTTGACCGGGGTATCTGCGGTGAGCACCCCGTCGACGGTGTGCGGATTGCGTGACCCGTACACGGCGATGCTGGAGGCCAAGACGAAACGTGGTGGAGCGGAGAGCTTTTCGGCCGCGTCCAGCAGAGTACCGGTGGCCTCGACGTTGACCTTCTCCGCCAGCCCGCGGCGCTGATAGATGAACGGGGGAATCACCGCGGCGAGGTGGATGATCGTCGACGGCGCGACATCGGCGATCAGGGCGCCGACGGCAGACGGGTCGGTGAGATCGGCGAACCGCACGGTGACGCCGACAGGAAGGGCGGCGGCGGCCTTCTGGTTTGCAGGACTGTCGAGATCGGTGGCGACCACGCGGCGCCCGTCGGCTGCGAGGCGATGCACGGTCGCCGACCCGACGAGCCCGAAGGCGCCGGTTACCAGCACGGTGTCGGTCATGAGGCCTCCGTCAGGTTATTAGAACGTGTTCCAACCCTAGCGAATGGGCGCACCCCGGCTCACCGCATCTGGAGATCCAACCGCGCCGGCCGGCGCACCAGCACGCTGCGCAGCCATTCGGGCCGCTCAGGTGTCTCCAGCCAGGTGGTGTGCTGCAGCAGTCGGCCGAGTACGACGCGGGCCTCCAGTCGGGCCAGCGCCGCGCCCACACAGAAGTGCAGCCCTTTCCCGAAGGTCAGGTGCGAGCGGGCGCCGACCCGGTCGAGCCGGAATTGATCGGGCTGCTCGAACCGGGAGGGGTCGCGATTGGCCGCACCCCACAGCAACAACAGGTGTGCACCGGATCGCAGAGTCGTGCCCGCCAGGGCGGTATCGGTGGTGACATGGCGGTAGTGCCCACGGAACGGCGATTCGTAGCGCAGCACCTCCTCGATGAATACGGTGAGCAGCGAAGGGTTGTCGCGGATCTGCCGTTGTACCTGCGGGCGAGATCCCAGCAGCCATACCGCACTACCCAACAGCGATGCCGTCGACTCGGCGCCCGCGGCCACCAGCTGGATCAGAATAAGGCTCGCGGTCGTCGGGTCCAGTTCGCCTGCGGCGCAGGCGATGGCGAGCTGACCCATCAGGTCGTCGCCCGGCGCCGTCGCCGCGCGGTTGAAGTGATCGATGAGGTAGCCACCCAGTTCCATCGCTGCGACACCGCCGGCCGCCAGGTGGTCTTCGTCGACCGGTCCGTCGAGAAGTCCGGCACTCGCGTACGCGCGCCGGACCAGATCGTCGACATCGTCGGCGGGCAACCCCAAGAGATCGGCCACCACTCGCATCGGCAGCCGATTGGCCACGTGGCTCATCCAATCCATGTCGGCGCCGGTCCACAACTCGTCGAAGATGCCGTCGATGACGGGCTCCAGCGCGAGCAGCCGTTTGGCGGCCAGCTTGAGCAGCACCGGCTTGCGGTGCAGGGTGTGCCTCGGCTCGTCAGCGGTGGCCAGTACGTGTGACGGCCCACCGGGCCCGTCCATGCCGAATGCGGTGACGGTGCCGTCGGGGCGGTAGACCATGGCGGCGGTGAGGTTGGAGGAGAAGTCATCGGTGCGAGCGGTGGCCTCGACGACGGCATCCCACGTCGAGGCGACGAAGAAGCCGCTGTCACCGATCTCCTGCACCGGCTGCGCGCGCAACCGCTCGTACACCGGGTACGGGTCGTCGAGCGCGTCGGGGTCGAAGAAGTCTTGAGGCGCAATCACTTTCCCAGGGTCGGCCGGGCGGTCACCGGCGTCAATGGGTCCGGCGAAGTTGATATGAGGGAGCCGCGCGGCGCGCCCAGTATCGTCTCAGCGCGGCGGTCTGACCTGCCGCCTTGTGTGAGAAGACATTGCATATTTGTCTCAAGTTGAGATAGACATCTATTCATGTCGCCGAGGCGTGAGGACTGGTTGGTGGGTGGTGACCGTCGCGCCGCCGCCGCCGAACGGATCTACGCTGCGGCCGCCGACATGATGGAACGCGGTGGGCTGGGGGAGATCGACATCGACGCACTGGCCGCCGTCGTGCACTGTTCGCGGGCGACCGTGTACCGGCATGCCGGTACCAAGGCGCAGATCCGCGACGCCGTGCTGGCCCGCTCGGCCGCCCGGATCGTCGAGACGGTGCGTTCCGCGGTGCACGAGCTGAGCGGTCCGGATCGCGTGCTGACGGCAATTTCGGTGGCGTTGCAGGAGATTCGTGCCGATCCTTTGGCCGGCACCGTGGTCGGTGCACCCGGGGCGCGATCACTCACCGCGTCGGACGCGGTGATGCGGTATGCGGCCGAGTTTGCGGGTGTGACCGACGACGATCCGGAGGCGGCACAGTGGATCGTCCGGGTGGTGCTCGCGTTGTTGTTCTGGCCGGCCTCGGATGCCGCTACGGAGCAGCGGCTACTTGGGCGGTTCGTGGCGCCGGTGTTCGATTAGGCGTGTTTCACGCATCTGAACCCGATGTGGCTCATCCCGGTATCGATCTGCTGCGGACGGCGGGCTGCGGGTCGGTACCGCATGCAGTAGCTGTCGGCGCACAGGAAGGATCCGCCCTTGATGACTTTGCGGGGGATACCGAACTGCGGGTCTTTGCTGTCGGCGGCACAGCACGATCCGACCGCGCGGTCCTCGCCGTACCAGTCGGCAGTCCATTCCCACACGTTGCCGGCCATGTCGAACAGGCCGTAGTCGTTGGGCTCGAAGCTCCCCACCGGTTGAGTTGTGCCGTAACCGGTTTCCGGTAGGTAGGGGAATTCTCCATGCCAATAGTTGGCCAGCCGATCGCCTGCCTGCTCGGGTTGGTTGCCCCACGTGTACGTGGCATTGGCAAGCCCGCCGCGGGCGGCCGTCTCCCATTGGGCCTCGGTGGGTAGCGCCAACCCGGCCCAGTCGGCGTACGCCTGCGCATCCTCGTAGGCGATGTGCACGACCGGATGCTGGTCGCGGTTGCGCAGCGTCGATTTCGGCCCGCGCGGATGGTTCCACGATGCCCCGGGCGTCCAGACCCACCACTGGCTGAGGTGGCGCAGGTCCACCGGGCCGGCGGTGCGCTGGAAGACCATGGAACCCGGCACGAGGTTCTCGACCGGTGCGCCGGGGAAGTCGGCCGGATCTACCGGCCGTTCGGCCACGGTGACGTACCCGGTCTCCGCCACGAACTCGGCGTACTGCGTATTGGTCACCTCGTGCCGCTGGATCCAGAACCCGTCCGTACCCACCTCACGCGCGGGGCCTTCCTCCGGCTCGAAATCATCGGAGCCCAGCACCGCGGTCTGCGGCGGAATCCACACCAGGTCGTCAGGCAAAGACACTCGCCCAGTCGTCGCGCATGCTGGTCACCGTCCAGCCTTCGGCCGCGGCCAAGTCCAGCGCCTTCTCCGCGCCTGCGCTGTAGTCGAATTCCCGTTCGGCGTCGTCGTGTTTCACCAGCATTCGGAAACCGTCGGTGTACTGCAGCATTTCGATGTCACCGTTGGAGTTGCCGGCCGCGAAGATGGGCCGCCGCCCGACCCGGCCCCAGATCCGCGCGGGCTTGACGGGGCCGTCGTTGAGGAATTCGGGCTGCGCCGTTGTCACCAGGTTGCCGTCGGCGAAGGTGATGCCCACTGAGCTGCCGATGACCCGCTCCGGGGGGATGCCATACAAGGCGCCGGTCACCGGCCGCATGAAATCGCGGCCGCCGCCCGAGACGATGTAGCAGATGAATCCGTTGGCCTCCAGATATCGCAGCAATTCGACCATCGGTGCGTACCCGCACGCGGTGTAGGGCCGTCCGAGCGTGGGGTGGGAGGCTTCGGCGAAGAACGCGGCGACGCGTGCCGCGTGGTCTTCGACGGTCAACCCCTGATACGCCGAAAGGATGCCGCCGGCAAGAACTTTCAGGTCGGAATCGTCGCCGTTGTAGTGCTTGGTCACGGCGTCGCCGAACCAGCCCAGATCACCCGCGGCGGCAGCCGCGTACGGTTGCCCCGCAGCCAGAGCCGGATCTTCCGCCGCCTGGGCGGCCAGCCGGCGCACCAGGAAGTCCAGCTGGATGTACGCCGGCTTCTCCACCCAGAGCGTCCCGTCGTTGTCGAACACCGCGACGCGCTCTTCGGGTGGCAGGGCCGCCGCGCGCCCCACGAAGTCGACAATCGCCGACTTCGTGGGACCGTCGTTCCAGGACGGCAGGCTCATCCGCCGCGCGTGGCCAGGAACTTCTCCAGTTCCTCGACCGCGTTGTTGATCGTGAACGACGCCGGCTCCTGCCGTGGCGGGAATTCTTTGAAGGTCTCCAGGAATCGATTTACGAGCGCCGAGCCGTAGAACATCAGGTAGAGGCGGTCGATCACCCAGTCCCAGTACGTGTTCGACGTGACGTCGGCCCGCTCGAACGGATCGGTGCGCAGATTGAACAGCTTGGGCGCCCGCAATTTGGTGAACGGTTCGAACCAGAGCTGCAGCGTGCCCTGGCAGCGCTGCTCCATGAACACAATCTTCCAGTTGTCGACCCGAATGCCCAATACATCGCAATCGTCGGAGAAATAGATCATGCCCCGCCGCGGGCTCTCGGCTACCTCGCCGGTGAGGAACGGCAGCAGGTTGTAGCCGTCGATGTGCACCTTGTAAGTGGTGTCGCCGATGGTGTGGCCGGCCTTGAGTTTGTCGACGATATCCGGTTCTCCCGCCGCGGCAAGGAAGGTGGGAAGCCAGTCATGGTGCTGCACAATGCCATTGGACACCGAACGCGGCTTGATCTTCCCGGTCCAGCGAATCATCTCCGGAATACGGAAGGCGCCCTCCCAGTTGGTGGCCTTCTCGCTGCGGAACGGTGTGGTGGCACCGTCGGGCCAGCTGTTGGCGTGCGGCCCGTTGTCGGTGGAGTAGATGACGATGGTGTCCTCGGTGATGCCGAGTTCGTCGACCAGGTCCAGCAGCGTGCCGACATTGCGGTCGTGGTCGATCATCGTGTCGTGGTACGGCGACTGCCAGCGACCGGCCTGGCCCTTGCTCTCCGGTTTGGTGTGCGTCCGGAAATGCATGTGGGTGAAGTTCATCCACACGAAGAACGGAGTCTGCGCCTCGTGCTGCCGCTTGATGAAATCGACGGCCGCGGCAGTCGTCTCGTCGTCAACGGTCTCCATCCGCAACTTGGTCAGCGGCCCGGTGTCCTCGATGCGTTGCTTGCCGACCGGTCCGTAGCGCTCGTCCACCTCGTCGTTGTCCTCGTCGGTGGCCCAGGAGTGGATGACGCCGCGCGGCAGCAGTGCCTTGCGGAGCAGGGGGGCTTCCTCCTCGGTGGGGTAGTCCTCGTGCTCTGGCTCCTCCTCCGCGTTGAGGTGATAGAGATTGCCGAAGAATTCGTCGAACCCGTGCACGGTCGGCAGATACTTGTTCAGATCGCCCAGATGGTTCTTGCCGAATTGCCCTGTGGCGTAACCGAGTGGCTTGAGGAGCTCGGCGATCGTCGGGTCTTCCTTCTGCAGCCCGATATCGACGCCGGGCATGCCGACCTTGCTCATCCCGGTGCGGTACACGCTCTGGCCGGTGATGAACGAAGACCGGCCCGCTGTGCAGCTCTGTTCACCGTAGGAATCGGTGAACAACATGCCCTCGTCGGCGATCCGGTCGATGTTGGGCGTGAAGTAACCCATCATGCCGCGGCTGTAGCAGCTCAGATTCGAGATGCCGATGTCGTCACCCCAGATGACGAGAATATTCGGCTTGGACTCAGGCATGCTCGGTCCTCATCTTCACTTGTGATTCCGGCGGAAGTCGCGGTCTGACCCTAATCCTTCGCGAGGAACTTGTGCAGTTTCTCGACGGCTTGATCGACGCTGAAGCTGGCCGGAGGGTGACGCGGCGGGAACTCCTTGAACGTCTCCAGGAAAGCCGTGGCCATCGCGGTCATGTAGAACACGAAGTAGTCGTGATGCAGGAACCAGTCGTAGTAGGTGTTCGACGTGATGTTCGCGAACTCGTAGGGATCCGTCCGCAGGTTGTACAGCAACGGCACCCGCAGAGTGGTGAAAGGTTCGGCCCAGATGCGCATGGTGCCTTCGCAACGCTGCTCCATGAACACCGCTTTCCAGTTCTCGAACCGCATCGCCAGTAGGTCGGCGTCGTCGGAGAAGTAGAAGAAGCCGCGCCGGGGGCTGGCTTCGACCTCGCCGGTCAGGTACGGCAAGAGGTTGAACCCGTCGATGTGCACCTTGTACTCGGTGTCGCCGTCGGCGCCGGCCTTATGGCCCGCCTTGAGCTTGTCGATGATGTCGGGCTCCCCGGCGGCCGCCAGCAACGTCGGGAGCCAGTCGTGGTGCTGGATGATCTCGTTGGAGACCACGCCGGCCTCGATCCTGCCGGGCCAGCGGATCAGTTCGGGCACCCGGAAGGCGCCCTCCCAGTTGGTGTCCTTCTCGCTACGGAACGGCGTGGTGCCGGCGTCCGGCCAGCTGTTGCGGTGCGGTCCGTTGTCGGTGGAGTAGATGACGATGGTGTTGTCGGCGATGCCGAGTTCGTCCAGGCAGTCCAACAGCTGGCCGACGTTACGGTCGTGGTCGATCATCGCTTCGTGGTACGGCGACTGCCACAACCCGGCCTGCCCACGGCTCTCCGGCTTGGTGTGGGTGTACAGGTGCATGTGGGTGGTGTTCATCCACACGAAGAACGGGGTGTCGGCCGCCGCCTGGCGCTTGATGTAGTCGATGCACGCGCCGGTGGTGTCGTCGTCGATGGTCTCCATCCGCTTCTTGGTCAGCGGGCCGGTGTCCTCGATGGTCTGCTTGCCGACCGGACCGAACTTCGGGTCATCGGGCTCGGTCGACACCTCGGTGGTCGCCTTGCACCTCAGCACGCCGCGCGGCAGCGCGAAATCGTGCAGCTTGGGGAATTGGTCGGCGTGCGGGTAGTCGAACTGCTCGGGTTCCTCTTCGGCGTTGAGGTGGTACAGGTTGCCGTAGAACTCGTCGAAGCCGTGCACCGTCGGCAGGTGCTTGTTCTTGTCGCCGAAGTGGTTCTTGCCGAACTGGCCGGTGGCGTAGCCCAGTGGTTTGAGAAGTTCGGCGATGGTGGGATCTTCGGCGGCCCAACCGATATCGGCCCCCGGCACACCGACTTTGCTCATTCCCGTGCGGTACACACTTTGTCCGCTGATGAATGCGGCCCGGCCCGCGGTGCAGCTTTGCTCACCGTAGGAATCGGTGAAGCGCATGCCCTCTTTCGCGATGCGGTCGATGTTCGGGGTTCGGTACCCCATCAGGCCGTCGCTGTAGCAACTCAGATTGGAGATCCCGATGTCGTCGCCCCAGATGACCAGGATGTTCGGCTTGCCATTGGGCATGACGTGGCTCCTTCGGTTGGTGGCCTGGTGTCGATGCTAGGGGATGAAGCCGCGTGATCGGGGGTTTCGGCAGCTTTGAAAAATGGTGCAGCCCGGGGGATGTCGACGAAACGGGTTGTGCATCAACTCAATACCCGTGTGCCGAGTTCGGTTGCCGGGCGTGGTCGTGACGCCCGTGGCCGCGAACTTGGTCCATGATGAGGTGCGTTCCGCGTGAGGGTCCCGCCGGCGGCCCAGCGCGCTCCCGGTAGCGGGCTTTTGCTGATTCTGCCGGTCATGCCGTAACCTGGGGGACAAGTTTCCCCGGTGCTGTAGATCCGAGCGAGAAACCAGAGGCCGGGACGCTACAGCGTCGCCGGCCTCGTCCAGTTTCAGGGCCTCACACGGTGGCGGGCTCACCGGCCTTGTTCGCCATCTGGTCGAACAGATCGGTGTAGTACGAGAGGCATTCGGTCATAGCCTGTTCGGTGGTGAACAGCGGCTGGTAACCCAGATCGCGCTGGGCCTTGGCCACCGAGAAGTAGTTGTTCAGGTAAAGCCGTTCCACCGCAAGGGGTTCGATCAGCGGCTCGGGGAGGGCGAACCTGAAGTGCAGCCACTGCCACGCCATCATCGCCTTGTGCACCAGGCGGCCCGACACCCGGAAGGTGGGCAGGGGGCGGCCACAGGCGGCGAGCACCGGACGGGCGAACTCGAACATGTTGAGCGGTTCGGCGTCATTGATGAAGTAGGCCTGCCCGGGCGCGGTGCCGCCCGGCACCAGGTGCTGTGCGGCCAGGATGAATCCGTGAATCAGGTTGTGCACGTAGGAGTTGTCGAGCTTGATGTTCTTGTTGCCGACCAGCACCTTGACGTGACCGGCGAGCACGTTCTCGAAAACCTTGCGGAACATCGTCTGATCGCCGCGACCCCAGATGCCGCTGGGCCGGATGGAGCAGGTGAGCATGCCCTGCTCGCCGTTCTGCGCGAGCACGAACTTCTCGGCCACCACCTTGGTCTCGGTGTAGAGGTCGTTGAACCGGTTTGTGTAAGGCATCGTCTCGTCGCCGTCGACGATGTCCTGGCCACCCATCACCACGCTGTTGGATGCCGTGTAGACGAACCGCTGCACACCCGCGCTCTGCCCGGCGTGCACCAGGTTCTTGGTGCCGTCCACGTTGACCGAGAAGCTGCGCTGCCGGTACTCCTCGGTGACCGATGCGCCGCCCATCAGATCGATGATCGCCGCGGTGTGGATTACGGTGTCGATTCCGTCGACGGCCTTGGCGACGTCCTCGGTGCTGGTGATGTCACCGACGAGCGCCTGCAGCTTGGGATGCGTGGGCAGCGGGGAGGGCACCCGGTCGAAGGAGCGCACTTCGTGGCCCCGCTCCAGCAGTGTGGTCACCAGGTTGGCACCGACGAAGCCGGAGCCTCCGGTCACCAGAACCCGGCCGAGGTCAGTCGTCAGTGGTGCGTCGCCCATGTCGAGAGCATAAATGAAACGTGTTCCAGTTTTAAAGTCCACCGCGGAGGAAGGGCCCGACTGGTTGCGCAATCAATCTTCGTCGGCCCCACTCGCGCCGAGCGCGTCCTCGACCCGCTTACGGGCTCCGGCCAGGTGTTCCTCGCACCGTTTGGCCAGCTCCTCGCCCCTTTCCCAGAGCTTGAGTGAGGCGTCCAGGTCCAGCCCGCCCTGCTCCAGCGTGCGCACCACCTCGACCAGTTCGTCGCGCGCCTCTTCGTACCCCAATTTACTAATGGGCTTCATCTGATCCCTCGCTGATGGTGATGACGGCGCCGTCGGCGACGCGTACCCGCAGCCGGGTGCCCGCCGGGGCGTCGGTGATGGACCGTAGTACGGCTGTCTCGTGGGACTGATTCCCCGGGTCGCTTCGCTCCTGCCCGCCGGCAAACACCTGGACGACGGCGTACCCGCGGGCGAGCGTGGCGGCCGGTCCCAGTGTCGACAACCGGGCCGTCAGGTGCTCAAGGCGGTCGCCTTCGCCGGCGAGCAACCGGTTGATGTCGCGGCGCGCGGCGGCGCGCGCCCGCGCCACCTCGTCGGCCCGCGCATCGAGCGCCAGCCAGGGCTGCGCCAGCACCGGCCGGGTGCGCAGCTGGTCGATCAGGTGCTGCTCGCGGTGCACCCAGTGCCGCAGCGAGTGCGCACCCCGGCGGCGCAGATCGCTCACCAGGGCCTGCTCGGCGGCCGCGTCGGGCACCACCCGTTTGGCGGCATCGGTCGGGGTGGCGGCACGCAGATCGGCGACCAGGTCGCACAGCGGGTTGTCCGGTTCGTGGCCGACCGCGCTGATCACCGGGGTGCTGCACGCCGCGATCGCGCGGCACAGGGTCTCGTCGGAGAACGGCAGCAGGTCCTCGACGCTGCCGCCGCCGCGGGCCAGCACGATGACGTCGACCTCCGGGTCGGCGTCGAGGGCCTTGAGCTCCTCGACGATCTGGGCGACGGCGTTGGGGCCCTGCACCGCGGTGTTGCGCACCGCGAACCGCACGGCGGGCCAGCGGGCGGTCGCGACCGCGACCACGTCGTGTTCGGCGGCCGAGGCGCGACCGGTGATGAGCCCAATGGTGCTGGGCAGGAACGGAATCGGACGCTTGAGGCGTGGGTCGAACAGTCCTTCGGCCTCGAGCAGTCGGCGCAGCCGATCGATGCGGGCCAAAAGCTCGCCGATGCCGACCGCGCGAATGTCGGTGACGCGCAGCGAGAAGGTGCCGCGGCCGGTGTAGAACGCCGGCTTGCCGTAGACGATCACCTGGGTGCCCTCGGCGAGTTTCACCGGCGCATTCACCACCAGATCACGAGGACACGTGATGGTCAGGGACATGTCGGCGGCCGGGTCCCGCAAC
Source organism: Mycobacterium sp. (assembly GCA_023264765.1). Lineage (GTDB taxonomy): Bacteria > Actinomycetota > Actinomycetes > Mycobacteriales > Mycobacteriaceae > Mycobacterium. The sequence continues at coordinate 27,547 of JAHFVC010000032.1, forward strand.
ACGATGAAGGCGGTGCCCGCCCCCGGGCGCATCGTCAGCTGGGCGATCTGGCCCTCGACCCACACCATGCCTAGCCGGTCGATCCATTTGGCCACCCGGGTGGCCACCGCGCGGACCGGCCAGGGGTTCTCCGGTGACTGGCCGGGATCGCTCACTTGGCCGTCGCGCGGGTGATCCTGTTGGCGAGCAGCGTCTGGAACGGGGCCCGGGCCTTGTTGGCCTCCTCGTAGGCGAGCAGGGCCTCCAGGTCGTCGACCTTCAGGGAGGTCAGTCGCGCCCGCAGCTGCGCCAGCGTCAGCGCGTCGTAGCCGAGGCCGGCGACGACGGACGGGGCCGAGCCGTTGCTGCTCGGGGCGGGTGTCGCCGGGGTGTCGCTGGGGCGCTCGGGCTCGCCTTCGCTGTACAGGGCGAAGCGGCCTTCGGTCGCCCGGGTGACGGGAACCTCGTAGACGTTGTCGTCGACATCGTCGGGCAGGTCCTCGTCGAAGGTCGCCCACTCCGGCTGCTCATCCTTCGGCGGGAACAGTTCCTCCAGCGTCTCGTCGCCGCGGATCACCAGATCGGCCACGTCCTGCTGCATTTTCATGACCAGATGCGCGATCTGACTGGCCACCGTCATCGGGTAGGCGAGGATGGTCTGCGGGAGCTTGCGGGTCTCATCCAGGGCGGTCACCGCTACACCCACCAGCAGTCGGACCCCGTACGGTGCTGTCGACATGGGTGTCAGCCTACGGCTGGCCCGGTACGGGGGCGGGTCAGTACCCTGAAGGAATGCCGCCAACAGTCAATATGGGTATTCCGGGCGCCACGAGTTCGGTGACCTCGGGTGTGGCCGGCAAACGTGTTCTCCTGGCTGAACCGCGGGGTTACTGCGCCGGGGTGGACCGTGCCGTCGAGACCGTCGAACGGGCACTGGCAAAGCACGGCGCGCCGATCTACGTGCGTCACGAGATCGTGCACAACCGCTACGTCGTCGACACGCTGGCCAAGGCGGGCGCCATTTTCGTCGAGCAGACCGACGAGGTGCCCGAAGGCGCCATCGTGGTGTTCTCCGCGCACGGTGTCGCGCCGACCGTCCACGTCGAAGCGGCCGCCCGCAATCTCAAGACCATCGACGCCACGTGCCCGCTGGTGACCAAGGTGCACAACGAGGCCAAGCGGTTCGCCCGCGACGACTACGACATCCTGCTCGTCGGCCACGAAGGCCACGAAGAGGTCGTCGGAACTGCCGGCGAGGCCCCCGACCACGTGCAGGTGGTCGACAACCCGGACGCGGTCGACAAGGTCACCGTGCGCGACCCCAACAAGGTCAT